>JAZSIQ010000151.1:0-23614 GCA_045533875.1 Acutalibacteraceae bacterium
TCTTTTTTAATTTTTAAAGTAAAGGGCGCCGCGGTTTATGAAACCCCCCGCGCCTGATTGTTTTACCGATAGAGCCAAGCAGCCCCTTCCTCCGCTCCTCCCACACCGGAGCGGTAAGCTGCCAACACACCGGACACAGCCTTTTCCGGAACTTGACATTTTATTTCGTTTTGCTGCCCTGGTTTGCCGATACGCTGCCTCCAAGAGCGGCACCCCCTTGTCCACAAATATGCTGTACTATATGTGGGAAGGACTCATATTATGCAAAAAACAAAAGCACCACCCATAAGGGTGGTGCTTTTGGCACGGCTGAAGGGATTCGAACCCCTGACCTTTTGGTTCGTAGCCAAACACTCTATCCAACTGTGCTACCAGCGCATTTACATTGCCAAAGTATGTTACCACACTTTTATTTAAAAATCAATACCTAAATTGATTTTATTTTAAATTTTTTTGCCGTCTGCCAAAGCTTTTATTATATACATTTATTATATAATAAACCTCCGAATCAATTAAACATTCGTAAGGCTGCTCACAAATGAGGTACGCTTGAGGAGAGTCTGGGAGGAAATCTGAGAAATATATACTTTATTATCTCCCTTTTTTTCGCTGCAGACTATAAAGGATTTAGGCAAATCGTTGCAGACATTTTCAACCTCGCCTCTTTTCTCCGATTTTGCAAGGTAAGTTCTTGTATTCTTTGAAACGGTGGAAGTGTCAAGGTCAAAAATTCCGATTATATCGTCAAACACAACTACCTTATCAAGACCGAGATGAAGATACATAACTGCTCCTTAAATCTGATTAATTTTACCCTGCTTTACCTCAAAAACCTTACCCGTTTCCGAACGCAGAAGCTGAGAAGGGTCACAGCAGGTGATAAATACTTGCCAGTTATCAAGAAAATTAAGAATAAACCTCTGCCTGCCGTCATCAAGCTCGCTCATAACGTCGTCAAGCAGTACAACGGGAGCTTCGCCCGTAATTTCACCCATAATTGAAGCCTCGCTGAGCTTAAGCGCAAGAGCGCATGAACGCTGCTGACCCTGCGAGCCGTAAAATCTGGCATCCCTGCCGTCAAGCGAAAAAATCAAATCATCGCTGTGGGGTCCGCTTTGGGTATAAAGGCGCTTTAAATCCGCTTCTCTGCTTTTAAAAAGATGCTCTTCAAGCCTTTTTTTGATTTCAGCCTCGTCGGGGTCCTCATCTTCCTTACAAAAGCTGTAAGCGAGCGAAAAACTCTCCCTTGAAGAGCTGATACCCGAATAAATCTGAGCTGAAAGCTCACCGAGTCTTTTAAGATAATCAATCCTGTATCTTATGAGCCTTGCACCGAGAGTTGAAAGTGCATCGTCCCACGGCTCAAGATAGCTCTGAAACTCAGGATTTTCACTCACCTTTTTTAAAAGATTGTTCCTCTGATTGAGCGCACGCAGATAACGTGAAAGAATAACCGCATAATTCGGCTTAATCAGGCTTATTGCAATATCAATAAGCTTTCTTCGGTCTGAAGGGCCGTCTTTTATGACCGAAAGAGTGGAGGGGGAAAAAACAACAGCGCAGAATTCGCCGAGCATTCTTCTTGGTGAATCGCAAAGAGAACCGTTGAGAATAATCTCTTTCTTTTTTGAAACAGTCATTTCGGCGGTCTGTTCCCTTGCACCCGAAAAGAAATTCAGCGTTGATTCAGCCTTTTCCTCACCGTCACAGATAAGCTGAATATTCTTATGAGTGCGGAAGCTGTAACAGCCGGTAAAAAGCCATATACTTTCAATTATATTTGTTTTTCCCTGACCGTTTTCGCCGAAAATTACATTCATTGACGGGTCAGCCTCAAAGAAAGATTCCTTGAGATTGCGGAAATTATTTGCGCTGTGGCTTATAACTCTCATAAATCACTCAACACAGTAGATAATATTTTCAAATTCCGCCGAATCGCCTGCACGCATCTTTTTTCCTCTCTGAGTGCAGACCTCGCCGTTTACTCGGACTTCGCCCTCCTGAATAACGATTTTTGCGTGACCGCCCGTCTGAACGGCATCGCACATCTTAAGGAAAGCATCAAGGCGGATAAAATCGCTGTCAATTTTTCTGACAACCTTCTGTTTTTCTTTAACTTTTACTTTAATCTTCATTAGCCTTCAACCTCACGGGAAGAATTAAGAAAATGTATGAATCGCCCTCGGGAGGAGCAATAAGAATGGGAGAAATCGAGCCGTTGAGCATGATTCTTACTTCGTCTGTATCGCAGACTCTGAGTGCCTCAAGCATATACTTATTGTTGAAGCCGATAACGCAGTTGTCACCTTCAATTTTTGCAGGAAGGCGGTCATTTGCGCTGCCGAGGGATGTGAAAGAGGAAATATTAATCATTGAGTCCGCAAAAACGCATTTAACGGGGCTCTTGAGTTTATCGGTGATAATAAGGGAGGCTCTGTCAATACTCTCAAGCATTGCTCTTGTGTTTACATTTACAACAGTTCTGGTGGTAGAGGGGATAGCTGCCTTATAATTAAGGAATTCACCGTCAAGAAGGCGTGAAATAATGCTGTAACCCTCAAGCTCAAAGGTTATATGCCTTTTGCCGACACCGAGATTTACCTCGCCGCCGGTTTCGCTCATGAGCTTTACAACCTCTGAAAGTGTTTTTGAAGGAACAACGAATGAAAGATTTTCACCGCTGTAATTTATGGGCTCGTTTCTTATTGCAAGGCGAACACCGTCAACTGCAATAAGTCTTAAATGATTTTCCTCAATTTCAAACTTAACGCCTGTGTGAACAGCCTTACTGTCCTTAACAGCTACGGAGAAGATAGTTTTTCTTACCATATCCTTAAGAAGAAGCTGGTCAATTACTATCGGATATCCGTTTTTAACGCCGGGAAGCTCGGGATATTCATCGGCAGAAATACCTATAAGAGTATATTCTGCATCGCCGCTTTTGATTGAAGCTATGTTTCTTGCATCACATTCAACGGTAACGGTATCGGCAGGGAGTCTCTTGAGAATGTCGCTGAAGGTGTGAGCATTGAGGACAATCGTTCCCTGAGTTTCAACTCTTGATGCAATGGAGGTTGTTATTCCCATTTCAAGGTCATAGCCCGTAAGGGTGAGCTGTGAGCCTGATGCATCGAGCAGAATACCTTCAATTGCAGGGATAGCTGTTTTGTTGGAAGCCGCTCTCTGCACATTCTGGCATGCCTGAGAAAGCTCAACGGTATTGCATATAAATTTCATCGAAGATTGCCTCCTTAATATCAATGAATAATATCATTATTATAGTAGTAGTAGTAGGGGGTGTTGAAAGTGTTGAAAACTGCCGAAAGCCTTTAAAATCAAGATTTACGGGCTATGAGTTTTCAGTTTTGAGCTGTTGAATAAAAAGTGGAATATTTTAACCCCTGAGGGAAAATGTGGAAACTGTGGAAAACCTTGTGTGGAAAACTGTTTAAACGGTGGAAAAGTTTCAACACTTTTCGATTTTTTTCCACACGGTAAAAGGGGAAAACTGCCGTTTTTAAAGGTCATTTCTGCCCTCGATTGCCTTAACTATTGTCACTTCATCCGCAAATTCAAGGTCGGCACCTACAGGCACGCCGTAAGCAAGCCTGCTCACTTTAACGCCTATGGGTTTGATAAGCCTTGAAAGATACATAGCTGTGGCTTCACCCTCGACGGTGGTATTTGTTGCCATTATTATTTCCTTAATACCATCGTCATGAAGGCGGTTTATGAGCTCCTTTGCGCAGATATCCTCAATTCCTATATCGTTAAGAGGAGAAATAGCGCCGTGAAGCACATGGTAAAGACCGTTGTATTCATGAGTTTTTTCAATAGCGTTAACATCCTTGGGATTTTCAACTACGCATATAACGCTTTTATCCCTTGCAGGATTGTCACAGATTGAGCATACCTCACGGTCAGTAAGATTGCAGCAGACGGAGCAGCGGTGAATTGCCGTGCGTGCGGTATTTATTGAATTGATAAATTTCTCAGCATCCTCCTGCTTCATTGAAAGCACGTGGAAAGCGAGCCTCTGCGCACTTTTTCTGCCTATTGAAGGCAGACGTGCGAATTGGTCGATAAGCTCCTCAAGGGGAGCTGCAAACCCCGCCACGGATTAAAACAGACCGGGAATTGAAAGGCCGCCTTTAGCCTGCTCCATTCCCTTTTCCATAGCTTCGTTTGCCTTGCGAAGGCTCTCGTTGAAAGCAGACATAATAAGGTCCTCAAGCATCTCGATATCCTCAGGGTCAACAACCTCGGGCTTAAGATTTATTGCGGTAACCTCGTGCCTGCCGTTTACGCTTACTTCAACAGCGCCGCCGCCTACGGAAGAAGTAAATACGGTATTTTCAACCTCTTCCTGAATTCTTGCCATGTTATTCTGCATTTCCTGAATCTGCTTCATCATATCGTTTCTGTTCATCTGAGGCTGATTGGGAATTCTTGCTTTCATTTTAATTTCCTCCGTTACTGTTAAATTCGTTTATTTTTGATTTAAGATTTTCAAGCGGATTTTTCTTTACCTGATTTGCCGCAGGATTGTCCTTTATGGCAATGCCGAGCTTTTTACCCGTGACGGCATAGATTGCCTTGCGCAGCTCGGTTGAATGGGATTCCGATTTGATAAAACCGAAAAGCAGGGGATTATCCGTGCAGATAACAAGCTTTGTGCCTCTGCTTATAAATGCCGTGGTGGATGTAAGCAAAACGGAAAGAGGTACGTCCGTCTTTTTAAGATATTCAATAATTTCGGGCCATTCGGCAACATCCTCCCTTACGGGTGCTTCACCGGGCTCAACGGGAGCTTCAACGGGCGGTGGCGGAGGGGGAGGCAGTTCTTCTGATGCAGGTGCAGGCGGCTCAGGCTCCGAAACGGGCGGCTCGGGCATCTTTACTTCTGCAGGCTCTTCCTGCTTTGCAGGCTCAACGGGCAGAGCAGGGGCTGATGGTCTGATACTTTCAGGGTCAACCTTTGCGCCGCTGAGGATTATATTCTCAAGCTTTTCGACTCTGTTTAAGAGCGATAAAACCTCAGGCTCGGTAATGCCCTGGGCGGCGTTTGCAAAAGAGCACATCCTGACAACTGCGGACTCAAAATAAACCTTCTTTTCGGGCGAGCCCTTTATATTGTCCGCTGTCTGTTCAAGCGTTTCAAGGCAATTAAGGATTCTTGATAGCTTCATTTTTGAAGCTATTGCCGAAAGTTCGGTAAGCTCTGCTGCGGAGCAGATAATGAGCTCCTTACAATCGGGCACGGTTTTTGCAATCATTATATTTCTGAAATGCACAAGCAGCTCAGAGCAGAGAATTTCAAGGTCACAGAACTCGCTGTGAAGCTTTGAAACAAGTGAAACTGCGCCTGCAAAATCATTGTTTGCGATAAATTCGGAGAATTTGTAAAGGTGTCGGGTATCCGCCATACCCGAAGCGGCGCTTACAACACTTTCGTCAATGTGACTGTCCTTGGCACAGCAGCGGTCAAGCAGAGATACCGCATCTCTCATACCGCCGTCAGCAATTCTTGCAATAAGAGCGGCGGCGCCTTCGGTAAGGGTAAAGCCCTCCTTTGAAGCGATGTGAAGAAGCCTCTGGCAGATATCCTCGGGAGCTATGCGGCGAAAATCAAATCGCTGGCATCTTGAAAGGATTGTTGCCGGAAGCTTGTGCACCTTGTGGTGGCGAGGATAAACACAACGTGGGCAGGGGGCTCTTCAAGAGTTTTAAGCAGGGCATTGAATGCGCCCTGAGAGAGCATGTGAACCTCGTCTATGATGTAAACTCTGTATTTGCAGCGTGCAGGGGTGAAGTTTACCTCTTCACGCAAATCTCTTATATTATCAACGCTGTTGTTGCTTGCGGCATCAATTTCAACAACGTCAAGCAGGGAGCCCGAATCAATCTCACGGCAGATTTCGCACTCGCCGCAGGGATTGCCGTTTACGGGGTTAAGACAGTTTACCGCCTTTGCAAGAATTTTGGCGCAGGAGGTTTTACCCGTTCCCCTTGAGCCCGTAAAAAGATAGGCATGGGAAATCCTGCCGCCCTCGAGCTCATTTTTGAGCGTGAGAGTGACATGGGGCTGACCCGAAACCTCATCAAAGGTTTTCGGCCTCCATTTTCTGTAAAGAGCCTGATACATAAAACAACCTCGGATAACAAAATAAAAAAGGCTTTGCTCCGGTCACGTGGCGGGCAGGCAGACTGTGGCGCGCAAGACTGCCCGCTTAATGCTGCTCGGTTCCCCGCCTGAGATGGTGCACGGCGCCCTGCCGCACAGGACCCACACGCCACATGACCCGAACAAAGCCTTAGCTTGTTCAGCACAATATTTAAACTACATATTATATTATTATAAACTAAGGATAATATCAAGTCTTTTTAAGAATTTTTTATAATTATTTTTACTTTTCAATAAAATATGCAGGGAACAACACCGTTCCCTGCATTAAATTTTTATGAGAAAAGATTTGCAAAAAGTGAAAAGAATGAGGTGAAAAATGAGCAGAAGAATTCAAGCGGAGAATCACAGTTTGCAAAATTTGAAATAAAGCGTGTGCCGTGCTCTTCTTCCTGAGCGGTAAAGCTTACACTGTCAAGGCTTATATCCGCATTGCCGTCGCAGGCAAATTCAAAGCTGATATTCTTAACATTATCAAGCTTGTTGTTTGAGTAAAACGCGCCGCCCTCGTTGCCGCGAAGCAGGAGAGCATTAAGGTCAAATTCAACCCTGTGCCACTCGCCGTCGGCAGTAATAACCGCCGTCATATCCTCATCCGCCATGGGGTTGTAGAAGAAGAACGGATTTTCGTAAAGCTTTGCCGTTACGCTTACGGGTGAAGCGCCGTTGTTGCGGATATAAACGCTCATTATGCCGTAATCGGAATAATCTCTGTCAAGCTCGATAACAGATTTTGTATTTCCGCCGTCAGCGTAAGTGAGCATGGGGCTTAAGGTGAAATTGCTCTGCTGTGAAACTGCCTTTATGCCGTTTTTACCGTCGTGTGAGTCGGCGCTTTCAAAGGTAATTTCGGCATTTTCCGCTCCCCATACGGGGGAGAAGCTTGCAAATCCGTCCTGAAGATTGCGGAAAAGCTCAGCCGATTCGCAGTCGGTCCAGTCCTTTTCAATCCAGTAATGCGCATTCTCAACCCTTGCCGTAACAAAGGGGCTTACGGGCATCACAGGAACGCCATCAACGGCGGAAAAGAGGTTTGCTTGCTGATTATTAACACAGTATGCGTAGGATGCGCTTACGGGATTTGAGATTTCCTCGCTGTAAATTTTAACGGTGTTTTTACCTGTTATTTCCGCTTTTGCAGGCACGTAAATTCCGTCCTTGCCGCAGATTGCAAAGCCCTTGAGCGGGCCGCCGACTGCCGCAAGAGCATCGCCAGCATTTGCAAAGGTTACGGTGATTGCATTGCCTGAAACCTGAGCCGAGGTCATATATGCGGCGGTGTAATCGTTACCCTTGCCGTAAACAAGGTTATCTGCCGCGTAAGCCATACGCGCGCCTATTTCTTCCTTGCGCTCGGGGTGAATAAATCCTGCCTCGGGAATAAAAGTAAGGAGCAAATCGTAAATTGTCACAAGCGCTCTTGACTGAGCTTTTTCAGCCTGTATGGCGGTGTAGTTTATGTTCCAGTCAATAAGATTAAGCCCGTCATCGGAGTAAAAATAGCCTGCAAGCTGAGTGTAAATGAAGGGCATCATACCGCCGTCAAAGCAGAAAGTGTCGGTAAGCTCTTCCTGAAGCAAATCAAGCAAAGCGGCATATTCCTCGGGAGTGTAGCCGAACATAAGATCCGTTTCGCCCTGATACCAGATAACACCGGAGGGTCTGAAGCGGCGAAGAGCGTTAGTGCGCAGGTTGTAGTTTGCGGTCATATCGTGGTGGACATCCAGCTCATCCTCGTTCCATTTTGAAGCGGAAACATATCTGTTCTGATTTTCGAGGATACCCTTTACCTTGGCATTGTTATCAATCTTCTGCCTTGAAATCCAGGATACTATCGAACTGCCGCCGAGGGAGGAATTGAGAATTCCGACGGGCATATTGATTTTTTCCATAAGCTCGGTTGCAAAGAAGAATGCAACGGCGCTCATGCCGTAGATGCTGGGGCTTTCGCCGTCAATCCAGTAAGCATTTTTGATATCCTCCTGAGGATTAAGGGGGACTTTGGAATCCGAGCCGTTATATTCGGGATAAGCGGGCTCAATGAGAACTCTCAGCCACGGGCTGAATTTTTGGCCTGCTGCCGACATTTCTCTGCCCGTTCTCGACTGACCGAGGGGGTACATCATATTGCTCTGACCGCTTGCAAGCCACAGCTCGCCGAAAACAATGCGTTCAAGGCGGTCAAACTCCTCACCGTCAGCGGTGAGTACGGCGGTGTATTCCTCAAACGAGCCCGACGGAGCGGTGAACGAAACCTCAAACACGCCGTCTGCGGCGGTTGAAGCGCCCCTTGAGATTTCTTCGTTTTCGCTGTTATAAAGGATTACTTCAATTTCAGCGCCGCTTGCTGCCTTGCCTGCAAAAACGGCATCCTTTTCCTGCTCAAAAAGCATTGCATCGCCGTAAATATCGTAAAGTGAAGCCTCTGCCTGCGCCGCAAATGCAACGGGGAGGCAGGATAAAAGGATAACTGAGGCAAGAATTATTGAAAATATTTTTTTAATCATATCAATTCTCCTTACTCTGCGGCGGCGTTGAATGCAGCACGCATCTGCTCAACATTGCCCGTTGCAATAACATAATCGTATTCATAGGGTGCAAAGCTCTTGAATTCAAAATATTCAATAGCCGCAATGTAAGAGGTTGTTCCGTCATAGCAGGGTTCGGAGTTGGTTGTTTGTTCTCTCGCAAAAACACCTGCAAGGAACTGAGTGGTTTTAGGCACGTAGATGCCTATGCCGAAGCTGTCATCAAATTCGCCCGTAAAAGCCGCCCAGTTTTCGCTTGAGGGGAACATGGGATAGCCTGCGTCGGGCCAGAAAATAAGGGAATTTTCGTAAGCAATTTCGCCGTCTTTGCAGTAAACAAACCTGTTAAACGGCTCAATGCAGTAAAAAGCAGGAATTTCCTGGCTTGAAACACGGGGAAGATAGCCCGAAAAATCCACAAAGCGGCAGGAAATCTTAACCGTGTCACCGTTTACGGTGTAACGGGCTTCCATATATGAGGGGGTTATATCCTCTGCCTTTTTAGCCCAGTCAAGCGGACGGCATTTTACGTAAATTTCATTATCCGTGCAGGCAATGTCAACAATTTTACTGCATTCGTTATGCACGTTGCCGCCCTGTACGGGGTTGTAGCTCCACCTGTTTCCGTCATAGTAGCCGCATTCGTAATCGCCCGAATCCGTGCCGTAATACGACTGCTGAACAAGGCGGCCCGTATCGTGGCAGTTGATAAGATTTACGTTATCGTTAACGGATTTTACACCGTAACGCTTTGCGGCATCGGAATCAACGTAGATTCTGCCGTCCTTTTCAACAGCCTGAACGTTGGAGTCAAGGTCCTCAAGGTAGCTGAGTGCGCCGCCCCATTCAAGATTTGCGCCGATTTTAATCTTTGACGTTTCAAGATAAACGATTTTTTCGGGAATTTGACGGTTAAAAGTACCTAAGCCGAGCAGCTCAAAATCAGCCGTTTCCTTATCAAGCGGAGCAAAGGAGAGCGAGCAGAGGGTGTTGGATTTAACCTTGTTGAGGCAGCCGTCGATAAATGAGAAAAACTCGGCATTTTCGCCCGGCTCAAGGAAGAATTCCTCGCTGTATTCGCTGCCCCATACGGTGTAGACAATCTCGCCCTTCATGTAGGCATCGCTGCTGTATTTTACGCCGAAGTAATTGAACCAGCCGCATCTGTAAGAGGAAAAATCGAAGGTATATTTTCCGCCTTCGTTTTTTTCTTCAACGCTTATTTCCTCACCGTTTACGGCGATTTTTCCGTCCGTTATGCCCTCGCCCGTAACGGCGAAATCCTCGCTCATGTTAAACGGCAGAAAGCTGAACAGATAGGACGGAAAGAGAATTATAAAAGAAAGAATCAGGGATAAAATTTTCATATTTTTTCTCCTTTACAAAAAGACTGCTCACACAAGAACAGTCTTTTAATTTTAATCAACCTACGGGCACATCGTCCTTGTATTTTTCGTTGATTGCGCTGATTATTTTTGTTTTGAGCTCGCCGTAAATCTTGTATTTCTTAAGGAAGATTACGAGCGAAGCGATTATCATAACGGGGGGCACAACGAACATCATAAAGGAGATTGCGCTCTTTGCCGCTTCATTGGCAACGGTGGCGGCGTTAAGACCGTCATAGCCCGTTGCGAGGAATGCGGAATACATGATGATGCTCTGGAAGGTGTAAGCCATCTTCTGCAAGAAGCCCTTCATGGAGAAGGTGAGCGCTTCGTTGCGCTTGCCCGTGGTGTATTCGCCGTAGTCAACAATATCGGAAAGCATTATTGTCTGATTTACAAACATGCTGCCCGTGCCGAGGCTTGCAATGGCGTAGAAGAAGCCGAGGGTGGCAACGGAAGCGTCAAAAGCCATACCGGAAACCGCCATGCCGAAGTAGCCTGCAATTGCGGTGAAAAGGCAGAATTTGTAAATGCCTCTGTTTGTCATAAACTTCGAGAAAATCGGTACAACAAGAATGGAGAGCACGGAGCCCACCGTGCCGAAAAGGTTGAAGTTTGAAAGCAGACCTATATCGCCCTTTACAACGGTGAAATAATAGGTGCTGATGCCTGAGGTCATATAGAAGCCTGCATTTGAAATCATGGCAAAAAGCATGAAAATAATAAGCTGGTCATTGCCTTTGATGTTGGCAAGAGCCTTTTTGAAGGAGAAGCTCTCCTCGCTCTTTACGATTCTTCTCTCCTTTGTGGAGAAAACGGAGCAGGCGGCGAAGAATACAGGGAAGAGGGATGCGACCATGGCAATCCTGCCGTAGCCCTGAGCGTTTACGTTGTCATTAGTGCCGTCACCGAGAAGCTTTAAAAGCAGGGGAACAAAAAGGGAGATTATGCCCTGGCCGATGCCCGAAAAAGCTCTTGCAACGGTGGAAATGAGGTTTCTCTCCTTTTCATCGCTGGTGAAAGACGGTACCATTGACCAGTAGGGGATGTCGGCAAGGGTATTTGTCATGCCCCACAGCACGTAGAAAGCCGCCACATAAACGTAAACCCATACCGAACCTGCGGTAAAGCCGGGGGTGTTGAAAAGCAGGCAGAGCACTATTGCGTTGAGCACGGTGCCTATAAGAATCCAGGGTCTGCGCTTGCCCATTTTTGTGTTTGTACGGTCAACAATTGCGCCCATCATGGGGTCGTTTATACCGTCCCACAGCCTTGCAACGGGGGCGAGCAAAAGCAAAAACAGGGAGTTTATGCCGAGCACGTTGGTAAGATAAATTGACAGGTGAGAATAAAACAGACCGTAGCTTAAGTCAAGGCCCGTTGCGCCCAGACCGTAGCCGAGCTTTTCGCTCCAGCGTATTTTATTCATACAGCTCATCCTTTCTTAATAAATAATTATAATTGTTCAATTTATAATAACACTCTTTTTAACTGCTAACAATAGCGCATTTTGCACAAGAAGCATTTTGCAATTTTGTGGGAATTGCAAAGAATTTTTTGAGCCGCAGGGCGAGCGCTTTTTCTCGGTTGTATTTGCAAAAATTTTATGCTATATTCTTTATGTATAAATATTTAAACTGAAAGTGGTTTCAGATTATGAAAGAAAAGCCTATTCTTCAGCAAAAATGGTTCAAGCTTGACAATGCGGCAAAGATTTTCCCCGGGCAGAATAAGAGCACCTGGTCCAATATTTTCCGCATCACAGCCGAGCTTAAGGAGCAGGTGAAGCCTGAAATTTTAGTTACCGCTCTTGAGCGTGTAATGCCCCGTTTTCCGTGCTTCAAGGTGCGCATGAAAAACGGATTTTTCTGGCACTACTTTGCCGAAAATCCTTACCCTGCGCCGCCGCTTCTGCCCGATATCAACAACCCCTGCCACCGCATAAAATTCAAGGAAAATCTCGGCTATATGCTGAGGGTTTATTACCGAGAAAACAGAGTTTCCGTGGAGGCTTATCACTCCCTTTGCGACGGCTACGGCTGTGCGGTTTTCCTCGGCACGGTGCTTGGCGAATACTACCGCTTACAGGGTGAGGAAATAGGATTTTCCGATTTTGTGTTAAACCCCGAAAGCCCTGCCACGCCTGAGGAAATGGAAGATTCCTTCGTCAAAAACGCAAGCTCAAAGGCGAAGTACAAGCGCTCGGATAAATTCGTTTATCATGCAATCGGCGACCGTCTGCCGAAGCACACCGTGCACATAATCTCGGGTACGGTTTCATTTAAAGAGCTTCACAAAATCACAAAGGAAAAGGGCGTCACCGTTACCGAATACCTTGCCGCCGCTCTGCTTAAGGTGCACATTGAAAAGCAGAGAAGGGAGCAGAGGAAGCAGAAAGAGGTCTGCGTGCAGGTGCCCATAAATTTAAGGCGCACCTTCGGCTCGAAAACCCTGCGCAATTTCACCGTATGCCTGCGCACCAAGACCGACCCCAACCGGGGCGATATGACCTTTGACGAATTGCTCAGGCTGGTATCGCTCCAGCTCCGCCTTGCCAACAATAAAAACGACCTCAACATGATGATGACGGCAAACCTTGCGCTTGAAAGAAACCGTTTGCTGCGCCTCATGCCCCTTGCGCTCAAGGATTTAGGTATAGCTATATCGTTTTTAATCACGGGCGAGCAGACCACAACGGCGCTGCTTACAAACCTCGGCCCCGTCAGCTTCCCCGCACAGCTTGAGGAGCACATTGAAAGAATAATTCTTGTGCCGTCGCTCGGCATACGCAATGCGGCAAGGTGCGGAGTTTCCACCTTCGGGGACAAGCTGGTTATAACCTTTGCCGATGTTTTTGAACAGACGGATATTGAAAGGGATTTCTTTACATTCCTTGTTAAAAACGGACTTCACGTCAAGATTGAAAGTAATTTCTGAGGAGAGAATTATGTCATACTGCGTAAACTGCGGAGTTGAGCTTGAAAGCAGGGCAAAAAACTGCCCTCTTTGTGCAACGCCCGTAATAAATCCAAATATGCCTGCGGATGCAACGGATGCAGGAGCGTATTCCGACAAGGTGGTGCTTCCCAAATCCGTAACCCGCCGCTACCGTGCCATGATTACTACCATGGTGATTCTGATTCCCAACATCGTATGCCTGCTTGCAAATATCCTTTTCAATAAAGGGTCAAGCTGGTCGTTCTACCTCGGCGCATCCTGCGGCCTGCTCTGGGTGCTTTTTGTGCTTCCGTTTTTTGCGAAAAAGCCCAATCCCTATGCGCTGTGGGCAGTTGACTCCGTGGCTGTGTGTGCGTATGTATATTTCTTTTTTGCAATGGGCTCGGAGCTTGAGTGGTTCCTCAAATGCGCCCTGCCCCCCATTGCCGCCGTTTCGTTTTTTGCGCTGATTTATATAATCTGGTACAGACGCAAAAAGAGAGGGCGCACCCTGTGCACAATTCACCTTTTTGCGGATATGATAATATGCAGCATCATAATCGGAGCGGAAATTTCGTTTTATTACAGCAATTTCCTGCCGCTTTATGTATCGCTTATAATTGCCGCATCCCTTTTTGCAATCCTTATTTTCCTTTTCTATCTCAACAGCAGTAAAAGAATGAAGGCCTGGCTTTCACGCAATTTCTTTGTGGAATAAAGGTGCGAAAAATGCCGCTTATTGACTTTTTTTGCCGTTTTAGCTATAATCAAGCGGAAAATTTTTAAAAAGGCGGTATTTATATGTTTGCGGAAATTGTTTCCGGAATAAGCAATGCTTTGTACAGCTACATTCTTATAATTGTGCTTGTTGCAGGCGGTTTGTATTTCTTTATAAGAACAAAAGCTCTGCCCTTCAGGCTTTTTAAAGACCAGCTCAGGGCCGTTACCGAAAAATCGGACAACAAAGGAGTTTCATCTTTCCAGGCACTTATGGTTTCAACGGCTTCCCGTGTAGGCACGGGCAACATCATAGGTGTTTCCACCGCTCTTTGTATCGGCGGCTTCGGCTCGGTATTCTGGATGTGGATTATTGCCATAGTCGGCAGTGCCTCCGCCTTTGTTGAGAGTACGTTGGCTCAGATTTACAAGAAAAAAGGCTCGGACGGCAGCTACGGCGGTCCTGCCCATTACATTGAAGCGGCTTTAAAGAATAAAGCTCTTGCAACGGTTTTTACGGTTTTCCTTATTCTCACCTACGGTGTCGGCTTCAATATGCTTGCATCCTATAATCTCCAGTCCACCTTTTCCGCATACAGCTTCTATAATGAGCAGTATACCCCCTGGATTATAGGCTTTGTCGTAGCGGCGCTTGTGGGCTATTGCCTTATAGGCGGCGGCAAAAGAGTGGTTAGAATCACCGAAGTGCTTGTGCCCGTTATGGGTATTGCCTATGTGCTTGCGGCGTTTGTGATTGTTGCTATTAATTTCCGTGCGCTGCCTGATGTTTTCAAAAGAATTTTTACCGAAGCCTTTGATTTTGAAGCAATTTTCGGCGGCTTTGGCGGCTCCTGTATCATGTACGGCATAAAGAGAGGTCTTTTCAGCAACGAGGCAGGTGTAGGCTCTGCGCCCAATGCCTCCGCATCTGCCGAGGTCAGCCACCCCGTAAGGCAGGGTCTTGTGCAGGTGCTCTCCGTATTTATTGATACAATCCTTATCTGCTCCGCAACGGCATTCCTTTGTATGTGCTCAGGTGTTGAGCCTGCCGCCGAGCTTTCGGGAGCCGCATATATTCAGGAAGCGCTCAGGGCATCCCTCGGTCAGGCAGGTCCGGTTTTTATTACGGTTGCAATGATTCTTTTTGCATTTACCACCCTGCTCGGCAACCTTTACTATGTTGATAAAGGTATAAACTTCCTTATCGGAAAAGAGCCCTCAAAGAAGGCGCAGACGGTTATACATATAGTATGCGCACTTATCATTTTTGCAGGTGCAGGTCTGAGTGCAGGACTTTTATGGGATATTGCGGATGTTCTTATGGGCGGTATGACGCTTATCAATATGCCCGTAATTCTCATCCTCAGCAAGTATGCTTTCCGTGCTCTCAAAAATTACGAGGAGCAGAAGAAAAACGGCGAAAAGCCTGTTTTCCGTGCAAAGGATATTGATCTCCCCCATGAGGTTGATTACTGGAAATAAAACGCAGAATCAAAAGGTAAAGCAATGTTCAGAGTTCAAATCAACGGTAAAATTCAATATGCCTGCAACGGGGCTCTTTTGTCCGATATCCTCAACAAATCGGGCGAGGGGGTTGAGCAGCCGTGCGGCGGTAAGGGAACTTGCAAAAAATGCCTTGTCACCGTAAACGGAAAACAGGAGCTTTCCTGCCAATACAGGGTTAATTCCGATATCTGTGTAGTTTTGCCCGAAAAGGGCGAAATCGTGTCGGAAACAGGCGCCGTACAGACGGGGCACATTACCGAAAATCTGTGCTTTGCCCTTGATATAGGTACTACAACTCTTGCGCTTGCTCTCGTTTCCTTGGATGAAAACAAAATAATCAGAGTAATAACGGGTGCAAATCCTCAGCGTATTTTCGGCGCAGATATAATGTCAAGAATTGATTACTGCCGCAGAAACGGCGCTGATGACCTTAATAAAAGGCTGATTGACGCAATAAATTCCATGATTTGCGCATTTGATTTGAAAAAGCCCGTAAAGCTTTATGCGGCAGGCAACGCAACCATGCTTCACCTGTTTTTCGGCATGGACTGCTCATCAATGGGTGTTGCACCGTATACTCCCGTTTTCCTTGAAAAAAGAGAGGCAACGGGCGAAGAAATCGGATTAATCGGAGTAAACACAATTGAAAGTCTGCCCTCAGTTTCCGCTTTTGTGGGAGCGGATCTGGTGGCAGGGCTTAACTTTACGGGTATGCCTGAGGGCGGAAAATACCGCCTGCTTGTTGACCTCGGCACAAATGCGGAAACCGTGCTTTTCGGTAACGGAAAAGTGCTCTGCACAGCGGCGGCGGCAGGTCCGTGCTTTGAAGGGGCAAACATCTCCTGCGGAATGAGCGCAAGCGACGGCGCCGTGTATTCCTATAAAAACAACAAAGCCGAAACCGTGGGCAATATCCCTGCAAAGGGGCTTTGCGGCACGGGGCTTGTGGATGTAATTGCGCATCTTATTGAAAGCGGCGAAATTGACGAAACGGGATATATGGAAAGCGGCGAGTTTGAAATAGCAGAGGGTGTGAGCGTAAATCAGGAGGATGTAAGGCAGTATCAGCTTGCAAAATCCGCAGTTTACAGCGCAATAATGACCCTTATCGAAACGGCTCAGGCTGACTTTGACAGCATTGAAAGGCTGTATATTTCGGGCGGATTTTCCGCTGTAATCAATATTGAAAATGCCGTAAAAACGGGTCTGCTCCCCGAAGCGCTCAAGGATAAATGCGCGGCGGTGAAAAACAGCAGCCTGCTCGGCACGGTGAAATATGCCTGTGAGAAAAATGACCTTACGCAGTACACCAAAAACGCGCAGTACCTTGATTTATCAACCAATTCCGTATTTTCTCAACTGTTTATTGAAAATATGATGTTTGAATAAAATAAGGCACGTTACGCTCAGGTAACGTGCCATTTTTTTATTCTCTTTCACTTTCGTAAATTGGAGTGATTACGGGATTGCCGTTTGAATCAAGCAGGGGAGTAAGTCCGCCCGAGTAACCTCCCGATACCCACAAATAGTTTACTCCTGTTGTTTTATCAACAATAACCAGAGTTGAGGGTCCGAATGCACCCGTGCTCTCGCTGTGTTTAACTATAAATCGCTTTTCCTTTTTCTCTTTCATAAAATCCTCCTGTACTGAACGGTTTTTACTTTGTAATTATAGCCGAAAACTTTTGAAAATGGAATGTTTTCTTGAAAATTATTTTAGTCCGGATGCAGTCAGATGAAACTATTGTCTTGCAGTTTCAGAAATCAGTGCTATAATAATTATACAAATCATTAGATAAGGAGAAAGAAGATGTACATAATCAATCAGCTTACGGCTCTCATACTGTCAATTCTTTTCACCATGGGTTCTTATGCTCCCGAGAGCTTCAACATTGCAAACGTTCCTGAAAAATCCGCCGACAGCGTGAGAATAGTATCCTTCAATGTGCGCTGCAAGGATGATACCTTCGGCTCGGTAAAGGGAAGAAGTCAGCTCATCTGTGCCGCATTGGAGCAGTATGCCCCCGATTCCTTCGGCGTTCAGGAGGCAACGGCGCAGTGGGTTGAAATCCTCAGCGAAAAGCTTACCGACTATGCCTGTGTCAGTCAGATGCGTGACGGCAAGGAAAGCTCCGAGGCATCGGCGGTTTTCTATCTTAAGGATAAATACAGTCTTCTTGACAGCGGAACAATCTGGCTGTCCGACACGCCCGATGAATTTGCTTCAAAATTCACTTTGTCCTTCTGCCCGAGAATTGCAACATGGGTAACTCTTGAAAACAAAGAAACGGGCGAAAGATATACCCACATCAACACTCACCTTGACCATGTGCTGGAATCCGTAAGGGTTAAACAGATAAATGTACTCAAGGTTAAAATTGAGGAGCTTAAAGCCAAGGGATACCCCGTGGTATGCACAGGCGATTTCAACACCAAAGAGGGCGCGGATGCCTACAATGAAATGAAGCCCTGCCTGAAGGACTCCAAGTATCTTGCCAAGAATTCCGATGACGGCGCCACCTTTATCAACTACGGCAAAAACGTGTTTGAAACAAGACCCATTGATTTTATCTTTGTTTCAGAGGGAACAAAGGTTGAAACCTACAAAATAATTGATGAAAAAATCGGCGATATGTACCTTTCCGACCATGCCGCCCTGTGCGCAGACGTGATTTTCTGATTTTAAATAAAAGAATATCCGGGCACCTGCACGCTGTGTGTGGGTGGCCGGATATATCAGACAATACCGATGAAACCTATATTATCAGCAACTTTGCCGAAGAGCTTATTGATTTGGTTGTAAAAGCTTTCGGTGAATATTATGGTTTGGAAATACATTCAAAGATTTTCTTCCGGGATAAAGAAATATTTCTTTTGTTGGCAGACACCCAAAAAGAAGTTGATAAACCCCGGGATTGGGTTAAAAAGAACTGTTAAAAAAACAGATGTGAAAAGATCCTGAATATAAAAAGAAAAAACGGCAAGAGTTTTTAATGCTTTTGATTATCATTGCTTTTTATTTGATTATTGCGTTTTGCTGCAGAAATATATAATCCTCAAAATTTAAAACAAAAAATTTTTAGCAAAAACATATTGCAAAGTCTTTCTTTGCAATATGTTTTTTATATAATCCTTTTTTCAACCGAATATTCATAATTCGGTATTTTATTTGTGATTATAATATCCGTTTCGGGATAATCAAAAACTTCGCCGGCAAATCTTTCGGCCAGTTCTTTTGTGATTACATAAATATCGTAACCGCTCCAATGACAATAGTTATCATCAGGACGAAATCTCAGATAAACTTTGAATTCCTCATCGTAGCCTATACAAGTCGTACACTCTCCGTATTCGCCGTATAAAATGTGCACAGGTTTTAAGTTCTCTTTCATAATAGGTTTCAGATGCTTTTTTCTGGCATTTTCCTCTGCTGAACTCCATTGTTTGTCCAAATTGTGAAGGGAGTTTTTTTCTTCTTTTCCTATGTCGATATTCATTTTTTCTTCACAAGACAGATCCGAAGAGTTTAAAAATCCCCACAACACATCGGAATAAAATCTTTCTGCCGAAAAATAACCATTCCTCTTAAAATATTCGTTTGCCTTTTCGAGCGCTTGCTCTGCATCGCTTCCGGCTTGCCTGAGATATTCTTCACCGCCTTTACGGATTTGTTCCCCAAACCTGTTTTCGTATTTTAATCGTATTTCTCTGAAATCGTTTTTCTGGCATATTTCCGGTGAAGAATAAAAGCGGTCCACTTCGTCCTGATAATATTTCAACTCATCTTCGCATATTTCCATCAGTATGACGTATAAGCCCGTCATAACCTCGGATATTCTTGAGATAAACAATTCCCGTTTCTTTTTGTTCAACCGATATTTGATTTTTTTGATTAAATTCATAAAAAACACCTTATAATTTAAATATATGACGTTGGTATTCTACCATATAATATAGGGAAAAATCAATAAAATATGGGAAAATCAATAAACAGAAAAGCAAAACAGAAACTACAGCAACGTTTTCTGCCAATGAAATCAAACGAATTTATCTTGATTTAAAGATGCTTGGCAGAACAAACGAATTAAAATCCACAGAGCAGATTTCAAACAGAGCAATGACAAATATTGATATAAATAAAACACCCTTTATGCCTCTCTGAATACACAGAGAGGCTTTTGCATATCGTGAAATTTTTCCGCCTTTTATTTAATCATTCCGAAGTGCTCTGATGTTTTTTGTTTTCCTGACGTATTGCTTTCTTTTCCGCATCGGTCAAGTCCGGCTCATCCATATCCAAATCAATTCTGATATGCTGCTTGGTATTAAGTTTGGACAATAAACATACCGTCTCCACGTGGCCGGTGGCGGGGAACATATCCACGGGGCAGGCTTTTTCGGCGGTGTAGCCGAGGGGGGCGAGCACCGTAAGGTCGCGCGCCTGCGTGGCAGGGTCGCAGGAGATGTAAACTATTCTGTCGGGCGCCATTTTCGCCACGGCTTCAAGCACGTCTGCGCTGCAGCCCTTCCTTGGCGGGTCAAGGATTACAACATCGGGACGAAGCCCCTCTTTTTCAAGCTCCTTTGCCGCAAACGATGCATCGCCGCAGATAAAGCGTGTATTGGTGATGCTGTTGATTTGCGCATTTATTTTTGCATCCTCTATCGCTTCGGGAATAATCTCAACGCCGATTACTTCCTTTGCCTGTGATGCCATGGTAAGCCCGATTGTGCCCGTGCCGCAGTAGAGGTCAAGCACGGTTTCCTTGCCCGTAAGGTGCGCAAATTCAGCCGCCTTGCCGTAAAGCTTTTCTGCCTGAACGGCATTCACCTGATAAAACGAAAGCGCAGAAAGGCGGAATTTAAGCGAGCAGAGGATATCCGTTATATAATCCGAGCCGTAGAGCGTACGGCATTTTTTGCCGAGGATGACGTTCGTTTTTTCTTTATTCATATTAACGCAGATGCTTTTTATATCGGGATTCGCCGCAAGGAGCATTTTAACAAGCCTTTCCTCCTCCGGCAGACGGTTGCCGTTGATTACGGCGCACACCATAATTTCGCCCGTTGCGTGCGCACGGCGCAGATAGATATGGCGAAGCAGACCTCGGTGAGCTGTTTCGTCATAAACGGATACCTTGCAGGAGCGGATATACTGCTCGAATGCGTTGAGGATTTCCTCAAATTCACTCGGCTGGAGGGGGCAGGAGCGGCATTCAATAACCCTGTGGCTGTGGGAGGCGAAAAATCCCATACGGATGCCGTCGGCATCAGCCGCCACGGGGAATTGCGCCTTGTTGCGGTAGCCCTGCCTTGAATCGGCGGCGATTATGGGCTCGGGAACGATATCCGTTTTGCCTATTCTTTTAAGACAGTCGGCAACAAAATCCGCTTTGATTTTTGTTTCCGCCTCATAGCTCAGATGCCTGAAAACGCAACCGCCGCATTTTGCGTAAGCGGGGCAGTCAACCTCCACACGGTCGGGCGAGGGGGTGAGGATTTCATGCACCTTTGCAAAGGCGTAGTTGGGCTTCACCTTGAGGATATGGGCGCTGATTTCGTCGCCCGGTGCGGTCATGGGCACAAAAATTGCAATTCCCTCATGCCTTCCCACTCCGCTGCCCTGAGCGGTGCAGGAGTCTATTTTAAGATTTATGATGTCGTTTTTCTTTATCATGCTCAGTCACTCCGATTAATCGGGAATTTGTTTCATATAATTCTAACATAACGGCACGCTTAAATCAACAAAAACAGTTGCACGCATTGACACGCAGGAAAAAAACGGGTAAAATTAACGTGTTTCAAGACTGTAAGGAGGAATTTTCAATGGGAAAAAGAACTGTTATTATAAGAGTTATAGCGCTTGTTCTTTGCGCGCTTATGGTGCTCAGCGCAGTAACCGCCGCAATTGTGGCGCTTGTGTAAGAAAAAATCTGTTTTGTGGAGCGGTACAGCCCTGCGGCTGTGCCGTTTTTTGTTGCAATTATAACGGTAAGGTGCTATAATAATTGCATAAAATTGGTTTATCAACCAAAAAGGAGTGATTGTGTGAAGAGATTGGGCAAAAAAATTGCGGCTGTTTTTCTGGCTGCGGTTGCGGTCTTCGGCACAGCTTTGATAAACGGGCTTTCAGCGATTGATACCGATATCGGCTCTATGTTTGACACAAAGGTTTTTGCAGCGCCATATACGAGCGGTGTCATTTCTTATTTAGTAAATGAAGACGGCGAAGTTATAATTGTCGGCAGCCACAAGGATTCCGGAAGGCTCGAAATCCCTGCTGAGATTAACGGAAAACCCGTAGTGAGAATCGGGTCCGATGCCTTTGAATACAGCGATATTTCATGCATTGTTATTCCCGACAGCGTAAAGACAATCGGGAGCGAGGCGTTTAACGAATGCTACTTGCTTGAGAGTGTGGAATTAGGTAACGGCATAAAGGAAATAGAAGAACGGGCTTTTGTAAATTGCACTAAGCTTAAGGAGATAAAATTTCCCGACAGCGTAAAAACAATCGGAGAAGGAGCTTTTGCGTATTGCGAGAAGCTTGAAAGTGTTGACCTCGGCAACGGAATTGAAGAGATAGGGTTGAGCGCTTTCGAAGGCTGCGCCGCGCTTAAGGAAATAAAGATTCCCGACAGTATGGATAATATCGGTATGTTTGCGTTTAGTTACTGTGATTCTCTTGTGAGTGCAGACCTCGGTAACGGAGTTGAGAAAATCGGCAACAGTGCTTTTATGGGGTGTATATCCCTCAGGCACATTAAAATTCCTGACAGCGTGAAAATCATAGATAAAAATGCGTTTTACGGGTGTGACTCGCTTGAAAAAGCAGACCTTGGCAACGGTGTTGAGGAATTGGGTGAATATGCTTTTGCACATTGTGTTGCCCTTAGAGAAATAAAAATCCCCGACAGTATGAAAACCGTAGGCAACTGCGCGTTCCGCAAGTGTACCTCGCTCGAAAAAGCAGACCTCGGAAACGGGGTTGAAAAAATTGAAGCGTTTGCTTTTTATAAATGCTCTGCGCTTACAAGCGTTGAGATTCCCTCAAGCGTAAAGGAGATTGGTTACAGCGTATTTGAGGGCAGCTCTGCGATTGAAAACATTACCGTTAATCCTGAGAATAGGCATCTTGTGCTTTCGGACGGCGTTATTTACAGCAGGGATATGAAAACTCTCGTTTCAATTATTGACACGGCGATAACGAGCTTTGAAGTTCCTGAGAGTGTAACAAAAATCGGTTATGAGGCTTTTTGCGGCTGTGACGAGCTTAAAGCAGTACATTTTGGAAACAACGTTGAGGAGATAGATGACTTTGCTTTCATTGGCAGAGATATCAGGGAAATAAGCTTGCCCGACACCGTGAAAAGAATCGGTTACAGCGCGTTTGCAATGTGCACTTTTCTTGAGAGAGCAGATATCGGCAACGGTATTGAAGTTATTGACTGCTATGCTTTTACCAAATGTCCTGCCCTTACACAGATTGAACTCCCTGAAAGCGTAAAGCAAATAAACTACGGTGCATTCGGTGAGCTTTCACAACCCACAACCGTAAAAATCCTCTACCGAGGCGGCAGGCTTCAGTGGATAATGATTAAAAAGGACATAAGAGATTTTTTTAAAAATGAGATAATTTTCAATTACAGCAGACCCTCGGGTGCCGATTCCTCCCCCATTAAGGACGGTGCGGTGCGCATACGCAACAACCCCAGTGTGCGTACAGTCAAATACGGTGAAAGCCTCAGGCTTACCGCTGAGTACAATAACGCAAACGCAGAAAAGGTTTTGTGGTATGTTGACGGTGAATTCAGGGGCGAAGGGTTCTCATTTACGGTATCGCCGGAAAAATCCGGATGTGAGGTCAAGGCTGTGCTTGCCGATAAAGACGGCAATCCCGTTAATGATGCTAAAGGCAATGAAGCTTGTGATTCGCAAAGAATTGAGGTTAAAGCAGGGGTTATCAATAAGCTTGTATCCTTCTTTAAGAATCTTTTCAAAAGAGACAGAATAATAGTTCAGTAATGAATGGGGCTGTAAAAAAACGCAAGTTTTTTTACAGCCTTTTTAAAGGGGATAGGAAAAAAGATGCAGAACGGACAAACTGAGCAATAACAAGGCTTCAGCCTTGTTATGCTTGCCCGAAGGCGTACAAAGGTACGTCGCGCAGCGAAGTTTGTTCGTACCATAAAACATTGTTTTTTCTTCATTTTTAAATTCATAGCAAAAATTCAGGGTTCTGCAGGATATTAATTCACGTAGAACCCTTTGTCATATATTGTTTTATGCGGTCTGCGCTTTTTTAACATCCCCTTTGTTGTATATTCAGTTATATCCAATCCTTGATTTTTACGAAT
>JAZSIQ010000202.1:0-11558 GCA_045533875.1 Acutalibacteraceae bacterium
ATCATATCCTCAAAGGCTTGCTTTTCACCGGGAGCGGGAGCGAATGATTTCATACCGTTCCATACCGGAGGCGATGAGCGCCTTTCAGCCTGCCTGGGGCGAGGCTGACGGGGCTTGTCAAAGGAAGGAAGCTGAGCGGGCTTTTCTTCCTTCTCCATAAGTCTTTTAATAGAAAGACTTACCTTGCCTTCGGGACTTACGGCAACAACCATAACCCTTACTTCCTGACCGATGGTTAAAAACTCCTTGATGTCCTTAACATAAGACGTAGAAACCTCAGAAATATGTACCATTCCTGTTTTTCCGCCTTCAAGCTCGACAAAAGCACCGAAATCAGTCAATCCGGTAACCTTGCCTGTAAAAATTGCACCTTCTTCGATTTGCATAACCTAAACCCGGGTCCTCCCACATTTTGAAATTACATATATTCACGCTCATTACGAGCGAATACAGTCAGAACAAAGGCGCTGAGTTATGATACATCGGAAGCGGAGTAAACACGCTCTCCGCTTGCCGCATAACCGTACTTCTCGCGGGCAACCCGTTCAATGTATGCGTCCATATCGTTGCTGTTGATAAGAGCCTCAAGCTCCTCGTTTTCTGCTATCTGCTCTTTAATCTGTTTTGAAATCTCTTCGTTTTCAGCAGCCTGAGCGTTAATGCTCACCTGATAACTGAAAATGCGTATAAGGACATAAGCGGCAAATATAATTACTGCCGCCACATATAAGAAACTTATTTTTCTTTGCTTTACAGCCTTAGTTCCCATTAACCAAAAATCCTCTTGCGCAATTTTGGACATAATTATCCATAGAAAATAATATCACGCTTGTTCAGCTTTTGCAAGAGAAAAATTAATTATTTACCGACTTTTTCCGTTCTTTTTTAATTAAATTTTTGATTTTCTCAAATAAAAATTTAATTTTTGCTTTTATAAAACGAAAAGGCATGGATATAAGCACAAAAAACGATTTTATTTTTTGCGCGGCCCTCCCCGTAAATGAGCTGAAAGTAAAAAACCATATAAGCCATCCGAGGATTTCCGCCAGAAAAATATAAAAACGGATTTCACCGCCGCTGAATGCAAGAACAAAGCAAAAGGTTGCCGCAGTAACCAGCAGGCTGTAAAGCAAATCACAGATAACGGTAACTCCGCGCAGGCTTATACATACTCGCAGAATTTTAAAAAAATCGTATGCCGCTCCGAGCAAAAAGCCCAGCCCTATACCCCACAGAAACACCTTAAGCTGCTCCGAAAGAGCCTGAATATATTCCATCACCTGAACACCTTGCTGAAAAATCCGCCCGTTGAAGGCTGTTCATCCGAATAAATTACGGCGGTAATTTTGCCTTCTATCATCAGTTCGCCCGTTTCTACGCTTAGTTTATTGATATGCAAATCGCTCCCCCTCACTGTGAGCTCACCCAAATCCGTATAAACGGTTACACTCTGCTCGTCAAAGCTGTCCACATCAGCAACACCGGTTACCGTAAGCAATCTTCTGTCCTCAAGGATGAGGTTATGCGGCAATGTTATTACCGGCTTTTTTTCTTCCGTCATAAAAAAACACCTCCTGTTTGTTCATATATATGAACGAGGAGGCGGTTTTATTACGGTTATTAAAGCTGCCTGAACATAAGCGCAGCGCTTTCTTTGGTTGCGTGCTCCGAAACGCTGAGCACCTCAAACTTATTGGTAGACGAACCGAAGGTTATTTCGATTATATCGCCGACCTTTACATCGTAAGACGCTCTTGCAACCTTGCCGTTTACACTGACGTGCTTTGCATCGCACGCATCGTTGGCAACCGTTCTTCTTTTGATAATTCTGGATACCTTAAGGTATTTGTCAAGTCGCATACTCTCACCCCGAAAACAGAGCCGCCCGAAAAAGGCGGCTCCGAAAAATTAAGATTCAATTATTTAACAAGGTTCTTGAGACCCTGACCAGCCTTGAAAGCGGGAATCTTGGTTGCGGGAACGGTGATAGCTTCGCCTGTCTTGGGGTTGCGAGCTGCCTTCTCTGCACGCTCACGAACTTCAAATGTACCAAAGCCTACGAGCTGAACCTTCTCGCCGTTTGCAAGAGCGTCAGTGATAGCTGCTACAACAGCGTTTACAGCCTTCTCAGCGCACTTCTTTTCAATTCCTTCTTTAGCGGCAATAGCTGCTACGAGTTCTGTCTTGTTCATTTTAATACTCCTTAGTTTTTTGTTTATTTATGAATACACTAAAGTATTACATACCCATTTGTTTTGCTTCATCCCAGAGCTTATCAAGCTCTTCAAGCGATGAAGTGTTCATATCAATTCCCCTCTGAGCTGCAAGGCTTTCAACCCTGAGAAATCTGCTGAGGAATTTATCGTTGGCGGCGGTAAGTGCCTCCTCAGCATCACAGCCGATAAATCTTGAAACGTTGACAGCGGAAAACAGCAAATCACCAAGTTCTTCAAACTGATTTTCCTTATCTCCGTTTTCAATAGCTTCCTTAAGCTCCTGAGTTTCCTCTGAGATTTTATCAAGAGCACCGGAAACATCCGCCCAGTCAAAGCCAACCTTAGCCGCCTTTTTCTGAAGCTTTTCGCCTCGCATGAGTGCAGGCAGTTCACGGGGCACGCTTGCCATGGAATCCCCTGCTGTTTTCTGACCCTTTGTTTTTCTTTTGATAGCGTCCCAATTGGTCAGCACATCGTCAACACCGGAAATTTCGGTAGTTGAGAAAACATGAGGATGACGGATGATGAGTTTTTTGCAAATACCGTCACACACATCATCGAAGGTGAAGCACTCCGCTTCCTCTTCCATCTGAGAATGGAAAACAACCTGCATAAGCAAATCACCGAGCTCTTCGCACAAAAGCTCTTTATCATCCTTATTGATAGCCTCTATAACCTCGTAAGTTTCTTCTATAAGATTTTTCTTGATAGAGGTGTGAGTTTGCTCAGCATCCCACGGGCATCCGCCGGGTGACCTGAGGAGCATCATAATATGAAGCAAATCGTTAATTCCATATTTTTCTTTTTGCACAAACTCTACCATTGTTTTCCTCCGAAAGCTATCTTAACCTATTTTAACCCAAAAGTCTATATTTTTCAAGCACTTTTGCAATTTTTTCTCCCTTTGGAAGCACGGAAATATCCTCTTTTTTAATTCCTTTGAAGAAAAGCAGGGCAATGAGATAAACCACCGCCGCAAAACCGATGGAAATAACGGTTGATACCGTATTTCCGTTGAGTACGCTTTCAAGGTTGCCTGCTGGAATGATAAGCCTGAGAAGTCCGTTTGCGGCATAAGCACTCACTCCGCAAAGCACGGCGCAAACCAGAGGTCTAATAAGAACGGACTGCCAATGAATTTTAACCTTTGAAACCTTGAGAAGCGAAACGAGGTTGATTCCTACGATAATCACATAGAAAAGAAGCGTTCCGACAAGAGCACCGAAAATATTGAACCTGTAGTTACCCACAAAAACATAGTTACATACTATTTTTACAACAGCGGCAATACATACAGATTTTACGGGAATATCCGTTCTGCCGATTGCCTGAAGCATATTCGTTACGGGAGTTGAAATTGCAATTATGGGAGTGGCAAAGCCGTAAGCTGCCATAAGAGGAGCAACAATGGCAATGGAATCCGAGCTGGAGCCTCTGCCGTAGATTATCTCAAGAATAGGTCCGGCAAGCACACCGATACCTATACCGGCAGGAAGAGCTATAATCATGGCAACACGAAGCACGGTTTCAATTGTAGCCTTTGCTTCATCCTTATTCTTAACCGCCCATGCCGCCGCAAGTGCAGGCAAAGCGCTGACACCGAGCTGAATAGTTATTGTCGGAATAAGGCTCTTGAAATCAAGCGATGTGCCGTAAGCGCCCCAAAGGTATTTTACAACCTCTGCTTTATCGGTGAGATTAAGCCTGTTGTTTGCCGCTGCCGCCGTAAAGGACTCGGTAAACATTTCGGTAATATAATTAAAGCCTACATCACTCTCAAGCGCAGCCTTTATTCTTGCCTGAATGGTTGCGGTATCAATGAGATTGGTTATGTTTAAAATCAACGCACTGATAACCATGGGAATTGCGATTTTAACCATTTCCTTTGCAAGGACGCTTCCGTCACGGGGACGGGGAGAATTGACAAGCTGCTCACGGGTGAAGCCGTCACCCTTTACCTTGTAGCAAATTGCAAGAAAAACGGTGCTTGCAACGGAACCGAGGGTAACGCCCATAACGGCACCCGCCGAAGCCCAAGGAGTAATGGCGCTGTTGGCCTCTGTTGCGTTTGTTACAACCGTACCGAAAACGGTTGCGGAAACTCCGCCAGAAGCCGCCATACCGGCCTCAAACTGGCTCATGCCGTAGGTCTGAACAACCTTAATAAGCACAAGTCCGAGGCAAAGCTTGCCGAGTGCCTCAAGGAACTGAGAAATTGCAGTAGGCGTCATATTGCGAAGGCCTTCATAATAGCCTCGGTAGGAAGACATGAAGCAGCAGAAGAAAATTGACGGGGCTATGCACAGAATTGCGGGAAGGTTTCTGATATCAGCAATATAAAGAGCATACGGATATGCTATGGCAAGCATAATCAGAGTACCGCAAGCGCCTACAACAAGGAAAAGCCTTACCGAAACACGGTACACAAGCCTTGCTTCCCTGTATCTTTCAAGCGCAACATTCTCTGCAACCATTCTTGCAACAGCAACAGGCAAGCCCGCCATTGCAATGGCAAAAATCGGAGTATAGATTTCATAAGCAGAGTTAAAATATCCTCTGCCTACAGTGCCTATCATATCCGTCATCGGAATTTTAAACAAAACTCCGATAACCTTTACAAGCATTACCGACATTACGAGAATCATCGCTCCGTTAAGAACAGACTGTTTCTTTTGATTTTCCACGCAATTCTCACTCTCCCTCTAAATTATTTATCCGAGAAATTCATTGAGCAGACATTCACTGCATAAAAGCTCCTTCGGCAAAGGCTCAAAAAGCTCCAGAGCCTTTAACAGCCTTTTTGCAGTTTCTTCCTGCTCTGCCTGTCTGAAAAGCTCACTCGCTTCATTTGCAAACAGACACGGTTCGCACGCATGGAACGAGTCAATCTTTGCATCAGCAAGCTTTTCAAACGGAAAAAGATATTTGTTCTCACCGTTGAGCACGCTTTTCCACAGCACAAAAGTTTCTTTAGCGGTGGTATCACGGTTACGGTTATCCCTGACTGTTCTTCTTATAAGGCGCAGGTCACGCTTACTGAGAAGAACGGCAGAGCGTGAATTGTAAACCCTCGAAGAAACGCTCACATACACCTTTGCAATCCCTTCGCCGGCAAGTCTGCTGGTTACGACAGGATTGAGCGCATGAAGCCCCTCTACAATGAGTAAACTGTCATTATTCAATGTAACTCTTTTTGTTTTGTCACTTCTTCTGTGGGCTTTGAAATCAAACAAAGGCATTTCACACTCGCCGCTTTCCCTCAGACAGGTAAAGCACTCCCCCATAAGAGGCAAATCCAACGCATGAACAGTTTCAAAATCATAGTTTCCGTTTTTATCCCTGGGATACAAATCAAACGAAGCCAGATAAAAATCATCAAGCGAAACCGTCTGCGCATCAAGCGACATTTTTTCCAAAGCCTTGCGTATAATCTGCGCAGAGGTAGTTTTGCCCGATGCGCTTGGACCCGCAAGCATAAGGATTCTTGTATTTTTTGTAACAACACTTTCAAGTACGGCTTTTACACGGCTTTTATATTCCTCACAGCATCCCGCAACAAACCCCACAGGGTCAGTGCGCGCTTCACGGTTTATAATCTGCGGTGTGTACTCAGTCATAGCTTCCTCCTGAAAAAGTCTGTACTTTTTAGTATGACGAATAGAAGCTGTTTATTCTGCCTTTGCGCTGAACAAGTTCATCAAATCGGGAAATATATTCATAAGGATACTTAAAATTAAAAATACGCTCTATGTAATCTCCTTCGGGCTGTTTGAGCCTTGTGACGGCGCCTGCACCGACAGCGAGCACGGTATGGCACTCCTCCATCATAAACACATTGTAAAGGCACTCCTTACCCTGCTTTGCCCAACCTACATTTTCAAGATTGCCAACGCACTTGCTCTGGCGATACATATAGTAAGGGTTGTACTTTGCTCCCGTAAGCCTCTGCTGAGCGTAGGCGAGCATCTTTGCGGCTTCGTTTCCGCCGGCAACCTGCGCACCGTCAGCAACCATCTGAGAAGATCGCTTGAGCGCAAGAGAATGAACGGTTATATTGTCAGGTGCAAGAGTGATCGCCGTATCAACGGATTCACAGAATCCCTCCAATGTATCAGACTCAAGTCCCGCTATCAAATCCATATTAATGCTCTCAAAACCAAGGCTTCTTGCAAGCTTATATGCACTTACAGCCTGCTCAACAGTATGATTCCTGCCGATAACATCAAGAACCTGCTGAGAAAAAGTCTGAGGATTTATACTTATCCTTCCCACATTGTGATTCTTTAAGGTGCGAAGCTTTTGAGCCGTCACCGTATCGGGTCTTCCGCACTCCACGGTGTATTCACGCAGCTGGGACAAATCAAACTTATTCTCAATCTGTGTTAAAAGAGCATCAAGCTGCGAGGCTTCAAGCACGCTCGGCGTACCGCCGCCGAAATAAATGCTCTCAAGCTTTAATCCGAGTTCACCTGCAATTGCACCTGCTATTTCAAGCTCCTCAAGCAATTTTTCAATGTACTGAGGAACAAGCCTCTTTGCGTTTGTATTGCTTATGGAGTGAGATACAAACGAGCAATAGCTGCACCTTGACGGACAAAACGGTATTGAAACATAAAGACTGTACGATTCGGGCTTTGACAGAGAAATAATTTTGCTTTCTGCCTGAGCCACCGAACAGGTAAGGTCGGTTTTTTCATCATTCACAAGCAATTGATTTGAAAAATAATCCCTTGCCCCCTGCTTGCCGTACTCATTCTCAAGCTTGAACATCAGCTTGGAGGGGCGCACTCCCGTGACTATGCCCCAGGAAGGACGGTAGCCCGTAATTTCAACAAGGCAGGCAAACAGAAGCTGTGCCATCAAAAGCTCATCATCGCCGCCCTGCACTCTTTGAGCATTACGTGAAGCCGAAGCGCCGTCAATACGGCAGAGCACGGATATTTCCGTTTCATTCATGAAGGTTTCAACGGTGCGTTCATCGGCACAGTTTTCCGATTGCTCATAAGCTTTTTCAATTTTGTCATTCGGATAAAATATGCGGCACAGATTTTCCATTTCATAATGGAAAGCGTGACCGAGAATTTTTAAAATCAATTCTTTCACATCCTTCGGATGAATCGGTTGTGTGTTCTCTCCCTGGCAAGAGTAGTTTCTCTGTTATGACCGGGAAGAATTCTGTAATCCCCTTCAAGAGAAATGAGCTTCATAAGCGATTGTGAAAGCTCTGCAACACTGCCGCCTTCAAAATCAGTCCTTCCGACAGTCATGCAGAAAAGAGTATCTCCCGTGACAATAGTCCTTTCACTTTCCAGAACATAGCAGACTCCGCCCTTTGTGTGACCCGGAGTATACATAACTCCGATTTGCTCATCGCCGAGAGTAAGCACATCACCGTCAGCTACCGTAATATCTGCATGCACAGGAAGCTGCTCCTCAGGAAAATTACCGCTGCAAAGGCTTTTTTGGGGGTCAGAAAGACAATCCTTATCCGACTCATGAATTACAACCTTTGCGCCTGTATCCTTCTGCAAACCGTAAACGCCCATTATATGGTCAAAATGACCGTGGGTGAGAAGAATATACTTAAGCTTTGCTCCGCTTTCGGCAAGAGCATCCTTTATAACATCATCATACCAGCCGGGGTCAACCACTGCCGCCTCACAGCCGCTTGAATCGACAAGCAGATAGCAATTGGCAAAAATAGGATGACCCAACTGAAGCTTTGTAATTTCCATAATAACTCCGTTTTTATTTTTTAGCCCATATATCGGTATCAAGAATTATTGTAACAGGGCCGTCATTTACAATATTGACCCGCATATCCGCGGCAAAAATGCCGTTTGCAACCTTTTTTACGCCGTTTCCGGCAAGGCAACAAGAAAAATACTCATAGAGTCTTTTTGCCTCCTCGGGAGGCGCAGAATCGGTAAAAGAGGGTCGGTTGCCCTTTTTGCAATCGGCACAGAGGGTAAACTGGGAAATAACAAGGATTTCGCCGTCAACATCGGTAACGGAGAGATTCATTTTTTCCTGTTCGTCCTCAAAAATTCTGAGCTTTGCAATTTTTGAGGCAAGCAGCTCAGCTTCTTTTTCGGTATCGCCGTCAACAACGCCCAAAAGCACGTTAAGCCCCTTGGAAATCTCGCCTGACACCTGCCCGTTTACACTTACATCGGACTGCAAAACCCTTTGAATAACCGCTCTCATTTTAAACACCCGTTCTTTCAACGGCAAGCACATCGTCAATTCTTGAAAGCTTTTCCATAACGCTTTCAAGGTGCTCTACTCCGTTAACCGAAACAGTCACAAAGAAAGAGCATCTGCCGTCACTGTAGTTTCTGGTATTAATATCGTTAATCATAATACGCATGGAAGCAAGCTGACCGGAAAGGTCGGCAAGCATACCCATTCTTTTAAGGCAGGTAATATGAAGAGTACATTTGAAATCCTCTTTAACATTCTTATCCCAATATGCTTTTATCCAACGTTCAGGCTCTGCACACTTTGAAATATCAGCAGGCACATTGGTACAAATCTTTGTATGAATGGAAACGCCGTGACCTCTTGTTATAAAGCCGATAATATCGTCACCGGGCAAGGGATTACAGCAGCGGGAGAATTTGACAAGGCAATTGTCAACTCCTTCCACCACAACGCCGTCCTTACTCCTTGTACGTTTCTTTTCGGGCTTGATTTCAGGCAATGTTTCGGGAATTTTAGATTTAACCAACTTTGAGTATTCATCCTTGATTCGGGGCATCATCCTTGTAACAGAAAGACCGCCGTAGCCGATTGAAGCATAGAAATCATCAAGTGTGTTGCAATGCTGATGCTCGGCAAGCTTTGTAAGGAACTGCTCCGCTTCATCGGACGAAAGGCGGATAAAGTTACGCTTTAATTCTCTTTCAAGCTCCGCCTTACCCTCTGAGATATTTTCTTCTCGTCTTTCCTTTTTATACCACTGCCTGATTTTTGAACGGGCCTGGCTGGTTTTGACTATCTTGAGCCAATCTCTGCTGGGACCTTTGCCTGCCTGAGAAGAGGTAAGTATATCAACAATCTGACCCGTTTTAACCTCATAATCAATTGGCACGATTCTTCCGTCAACCTTGGCGCCGACCATTCTGTTGCCGACTGCAGAGTGAATGGCATAGGCAAAGTCTATTACCGTTGCCCCTCTGGGGAGATTGAAAACGTCACCCTTGGGAGTGAAAACATAAACTTCTTCAGGTGCAAGATCGCTTTTGATTGTTCTTACGATATCTTCAACATCTTCAGATTCATTCTGGCTCTCAAGAAGCTGACGAATCCATGCGAGGCGCTCTTCAAACTTTGCCTTTCCGCCGCTCATGCCGAGCTTATATTTCCAATGCGCCGCAATACCGTATTCAGCCGTGTGGTGCATTTCCCATGTTCTTATCTGAACCTCGAAAGGAATACCTTCCTTTTCAATAACCGTGATATGAAGCGACTGATACATATTGGGCTTGAGGGTGGAAATATAATCCTTGAACCTGCCGGGAATGGGGCGGAACATATCGTGAATAATACCCAGGCAGTTATAGCAATCAATGATGGTATCCACAATAATGCGTATTGCATAAATATCGTAAATCTCATCAAAGTTTTTATTCTGCATATACATTTTGCGGAAGATTCCGTGAACGGATTTGATTCTTCCGCTGACCTGTGCACCCTTTACTAAGGAATCAATTCTTTCCTTTACCCGCTCCTGGATGCTTGAAAGATATTCGTTCCTTGACTGACTCTGAGCCTCAAGGGAAGCACGGATTTCCTCATAAGCAACGGGATCAAGGTAGCTGATAGCCAAATCCTCAAGCTCCTCCTTGATGGGTCTGATACCAAGGCGGTGAGCTATGGGCGCATAAATTTCAATTGTTTCGCAGGATATATCCCTACGCTTTTGCGGCTCTTTAAACATAAGAGTACGCATATTGTGAAGCCTGTCCGCAAGCTTAATGATGATAACCCTGATATCCTGCGACATGGCAAGGAGCATTTTGCGGATATTCTCTGCCTGCTGCTCCTCCTGAGTATAAAGCGGCACCTTGCCGATTTTGGTAACACCGTCTACAAGAGCGGCAATTTCGGCACCGAAGCCCTTTTCAATATCTTCATAGGTAAGAGTGGTATCTTCAATAGTGTCATGAAGCAAAGATGCCACAATAGCACCGCAATCCATGCCGAGATCTGCAAGAATTTTTGCAACACTCAGCGGGTGAATGATATACGGCTGACCCGAAAGACGCTTCTGGGTTGAATGAACATCCCTGGAAAGCTCGTATGCTTTTTTAATCAGAGCAAGCTCATCCTCGGAAAAGCCCTTTACCGCATCCATAAGCGCCGCAAGGCAGCCCTCTTCCGTTTCGCTCGCCTTAGCGAATATTTCTTTTTGCTCTATTGCGTTGGTACTCAAATTCAACCCCCCTGCCCTTCTTTTACAATCACATATAATTGCGTATGCGCTTCATAAGTACGGAATCGTTCAAATCAACCTTATCTGCTCTTTCAGGCGCATAGAGGCAACCGTTTTCATTCCTTGCTACTACGCCCATCTCAAGCATAACTTCAACAGCAACAGCCACCTTGCAGAATTTTGAGCCGTCATCGCCAAGACGCACACAGAGGATTTCCTCACAGCCGTCAAGCGGTCTTGCTGCTTTGATGTATTTGAAAACCTCTACAAGAAGTTCCCTTTCAGGGTAAGCAGCTACCGCTTCCTCCCTGCTCAGCTCCCTTGAACCCGTAACCTTTTCAAAAAGCCTGTGACCCGAAAGCACATATTCCTCTTTTGTTGCAGAGGGGCGGATATTGCGTATGTTAACGCTCACCCTTTCCACCCCGTTGAAAACATTACGGTCCAGATTTACGGCAAGGTCAATTAAATCACCCCTGCTGTACGGGAACATTTTTTCCTTCATTCCGAAGTAAACTGCTCCGAAACGCACATCACCCTTGCTTATCACAAGGCGGATATGTTTACCGTCACCGATTGATGAAAAATCCTCAATTTTCATTGAGAAAAGCCCGAAGCACGGCTGAGGATTTCCCGAGCCGAAAGGCTCTAAAGCATCAATGGCATCAAGTATATCAAGCCCGATTGATTTCGGATTTATTTTACAGTCAATACGCTGAACGGGGAAAGGCATATCAACATCGGACACATATTCATTTATTCTGCGCCTGAATTCGTCAATCCTGCCGCTGTCAAGCCCGATACCTGCCGCAAGCGTATGACCGCCGTAATGGGTAAGGCAATCGCTTACAGCCTCTATTGCTTCGAAAATCGAAAAGCCCTCAATACTCCTGCATGAGCCTTTG
>JAZSIQ010000154.1:0-4517 GCA_045533875.1 Acutalibacteraceae bacterium
CTCCGACTTACCGTTCGCCAGATGCTCACCGTTATTATCAGAAGCGCAGAGGAAACAAAGCGTGAGCAGGAGGCAAAGATTACCGCCACCAGCGCAGGCGGCGCCTCCGACGGCAGCGAAAAGGGCAGAACCGTAAGGAACAAAACCGCTAAAATCGGCCCCAACGACAAATGCCCCTGCGGCAGCGGCAAGAAGTATAAAAACTGCTGCGGCGATGTAAGAAAAACTAACTGATTAAATAAAATCAACGCCCCTGTGTTACGGCAAGCGAGCTGTAATTCAGGGGCGTTGCCCTTTTAATTGATGTTTAAACTCAAATCATTAGTTAATCTTCCACAAACTTCCTGTTGTGCGCTTGTGCAATCCTCCAAACTTTGGCATTCCTTCAAAAAAAGTTCAAAAAAATCTGTGACAAAGTTCATATTTTGGCATATACATATAGGATAGGGGAAAAGAATACCTGTCCTGCTGCAGCCTTTTGGGCTAATTTTGCAAAAAAGAAGGTATGTCAAATGAAAAACGCAAAAAAATCCCCGTTTATCAGAGCGCTGTGCGCCGTTCTTGCGGCGGTAACTCTGGTAACATCTCTCCAGACAGCGGCGCTTGCCGCTGAGCAGCTGATTGAGCCTGAGCTGTCCCCTTATCTTATTGAATTTGCGGACAGTGAGGCGGCGGCTGAATTTGAAAGCAATACCGATATTCAGACCATTTCGGTTAATGAAACGCTTGTGGCGGCTGAGCTTACCGAGAATCACGCTCAGGCGCTGAGCAAATCGGATGAGGTTGTAACCCTTGAGGCTGACATCATCGTAAAAGCAAACGAGGGTGAAGAATCTCAGGAAGAAACCGAAGAAGAAAACACAGGGGAAGGAACTCAGGAAGAAACCGAAGAAGCAACGGAATCCGTAACGTGGAGCACAAAGGCTCTGTGTGCGCAAAACCTGAGCGAAACGGGCGAGGGCGTAAAGGTTGCCGTGCTTGATTCGGGTCTTGATTTTTACAGCGAGGTAGTGCCGGCAAGAATTGTTGATTTTGTTGACCCGGAGTTTGCCCGAGGGGATGATATGACGGGTCACGGCACGGCGGTGTCGGGAATTATCGCCGCCCCTGAGGATGAAAGCGGAATAATCGGCATCGCGCCCGATGCTGAGATTTACAGCGTGAGAGTGCTTGACGAATGCAACGAAGCACCCGTAAGCAGAATAATTTCGGGAATAGACTGGTGTATTGAGAATGAGGTTGATATAATAAATATGAGCTTCGGCACCTCGGAGTATTCCGAACTGCTTGAAGAGAAGATAGAGGAAGCGGCGCAGGCAGGAATTTTGCTCATTGCCTCCGCAGGCAACGGCGAAAGCGTGCAGTACCCTGCAAAATTCAGCGAGGTTATCGCTGTAGGCTCGGTAACGAGTGCAATGGTAAAAGCGGAGGAATCCGCAACGGGCGGCGAGCTTGAATTTGTTGCACCGGGCGAGAACGTATATTCAACCTCGCTTCTGGGCGGCTACGGAGCATTCAGCGGCACAAGCCTTGCCTCGCCCCACATAACGGGAGCGGCGGCGGTGCTTCTCGGCAAGGATACAACAAAATCGCCCGAATTCATCAGGGCATTGCTTGCGGCATCCTGCAAAACCCTCGGCGGAGCAGAAAGCTACGGTAACGGCATACCCGACCTTGCCTTTGCCCTGCAGATTTATGACGATTTTGCTCAGAATTATACCGATTCCACCTACCAACCCCCGCAGAACACAGGCAACCCCGAAAACTTCACGCAGGAGGATGTGTATGTTAAAGGGTGTTGGAATGAAGCAGAACATAACTATATAACCGATCATTACTATGGCACAACCAATTTTAATATCAGAATCCCTCAAACCGTAAAAAACGTAAGCAAAACAACAGATGATAAAGACTACTTTACAGAAAACAAATACTATGAAGGATATGGAGACAGTCTCTGGTTTCACGGTACAGGTAATTACGTTGTAATGGCAAAGCTTTTATATGAAATAGCTGTTAATTATAAGGTTAAAGGTGTTGACGAATTTACTCACGATGCAAACACAAACCTTTCCGAACGTTATTATGATGTAAGAAAATGCTACCGCTATGATGATTTTGCGACGCTTCTTGGCGGAAAGGCAAACTATAAAAGGATAATGCTGAATATAACCGATATGTTGGATTTCTATGATAGCGATACAGTTGTTGCCGATGATAGTTTAAAAAATATGGGGGCAACAGACTTTGTTTCCGTTTCCGAAAAAACATCAACTATTGTTTTCGGAATGTTTTGTCACCTGATTGGTGATATTTATGCTCACAGAACGGTTGTTTCTCCCTTAAGCACGGCAACCGAAAGTTGCACTTCAAAAGGCTCAGGCAACGGGGGGAATCAAGGCTTGTATTTTATAAAGTCAGATTTTCTTAATGATTGCGGTGAGCACGAGGCGGAGTGGGAAGAAAAGAAACACGTCGGCACGGTTAAAAGAGTACCTACAACGGCGGAAGTGGTTGATGCTTTTAAAAAAGTGTTCTTATCAGAAGAAGAACTCAACGAAAGGATATCAAGATTTGCAACGCTGTTTTTCAGTTATATTTTTGGTATACCAACGGTATATGAAACTCACACTTCTACAACATATTCAGATGCTCCTCAGAGGGAAATAGATAAAGTTCTTCTTAATCAAGCTCAAAGAATTCCGTCTATTGCTGAAAATGAATCCGAAAACGGAACCCATTTTTGCACCCAATATGGTAAATTTTTCTATCCTTGCTACGGCATACTCAAACGGGTCGCCGCTCTCGGAGTGCTTCAGTTTAAAGATATAAAGTATTTCCTTAAAAAAGAGCATGTTTCAAACCCTGATTTCTATTCAAACAACCAAAAATACTACGAAGACTCGCTCTTAAGCAATATGTTTTACAAAAGAAGATTTTTGGCGGCAAAAGCGGCAACCTTGTTATATTGCACTGATTTTTATAACAGCACCGCCGCCTCGGGTATAGTTTCCTTTAAACCGGTGTATTTATTGCCAACGTCAACAGCTAACAGCACAAATGTTAAAAAATTCCGCTTAAAGCTTGACTGTTATTATACGTATCTTAAAAAATTTGACGACATCTGCAGCGAAAGCAATAAAAGCAGGGTGCTGAGGAAAGAGTATTGGGATTCTGTAAACGATAATCTTTTTTATTACACCACAATCTGGCACAATTCCTGCTATTTTATTGACCCAACCACCTATACCGATGAAGAAAGGGAATGGCTGGCTTATCCCAATGAGGTTTTCAAAATCGGTGCAAGTCATAAAAAAGCTACAGATTTCTACCTGGATTAAGGAGGGCTATACGTGAAAAAGATAATATCATTTGTTTTGGCAACAGCGCTCTTTTTCAGTTCTGTCCTGATCAGTGCAAATGCCTACACCTTTGATCACAGAGGCGATGCCGTGCCAGATGAAAATGCTGTCTATAAAACATCAAAAGACGGTAAATACCACTATGACGTTAATGAACAGACCGGTCAGGCTTGCTTTTGGAGCTCTTCAGAGACAGACATAACCGTGCTTGAAATCCCCGATGAAATTGACGGGTATCCCGTAACCGAAGTAAGTCATTGCCGCTCAAACTCTCCTTCATTGGTAAGAGTGAAATTCGGAAAAAACATCAAGTATGCGCTTTCCGGCAGCCTGGATTTTTATTCAAGAAACCCTTCCGGTGTTTTCCTTTGCAACATTGATTTAAATGAAGGTTTGGAAGAAATATGTGTCAATGCAAGTGAAGGTTTTTGGTCAGGTGGTGGAGTGCGTGCGATTCCTCGATTAGAAGTTTTAGTTTTACCAAAATCTTTAAAATTTGTAGGAACAAAAGGCATCAGTTCATCGCGTGTATATAACTTGATTGTTCAGAGTAATTTTGAAACGGATAAACACGCTGTTTCTCATAATGATACTATGGAAAAAAGAGGCTACCTTGATTTTTATTGGCCGGGTTGTAAAATGTATTTAACAAGTGACATTACAAATTTTGATGATTTTGCGCTGAATTATAAGCCTTGGTATGATTTTGAAGATTTTCCTCCTCACCTTGAAACCACAGTAAATAAGTATATGACCATTTACAAAACCCCCGATACAAAGGGAGTTGAAAGATTTGAAGAAATGGGTTATCCCGTAGAGGAATACACCGAGGAGTGGTGGCACGATTTGGCGGAGATTGAGGAAGTTACTATGACCGCCGAGGGAATGAGCGAAAAAACAGCGCAGGTCGGCAACGGGCTTTCCGATTCTGCAAGGAAGTATCTCAGCCACGAATACGAAAAAAGCGTAAAATCGGGCGAAAAATTCACCGTTTCCTCTGCCTTTGCCCCCTCAGATGCCTACGATGACCGCACCTTCTTTGTATCAATGGATGAAACCGTAGCCACGGTTGATACCGAGACAGGTGAAGTAACCGCCCTTAAAAAAGGCACTGCGAGAATCCGCTGCGTTGCCGCCTCAGGAGTTTTCTCCGAT
>JAZSIQ010000016.1:0-7984 GCA_045533875.1 Acutalibacteraceae bacterium
TATTAAAACATAACTTTTTTAAGAATCTGTAAAGAAAAAAATGATTTTTACAATAAAAAAAGGCAGGTTTGCTCCTGCCTGTGGAGCAGGTGTTCAGAATCGAACTGACAACCTGCTCATTACGAATGAGCTGCTCTGCCATTGAGCCACACCAGCAAAAAACTGTTCTTTTAAGAATGCCGATTTATTATAATGTATTATAGAAGATTTTTCAAGTCTTTTTTAATTTTTTTATTTTATTTTGAAAATTCACATCCTGTCAACATAAGATTAACATTTTGTTGTAAAATGAGTATTGATTTTGTAAAGAAAATCAGCTATTCTATTAGTAACGCATTAATCGACAATCTTTTAATGCTTCATTTTCGGAGGTAAAAATATGAAAAAACGTTTACTCAGTCTGCTGCTTGCAACAGTTGTTATACTCGGTCTTTCCGCCTGCAAGGGCAAGGACGGTAAAGAAACATCCGTCACCGATGAAACTGCTTCAGCTCAGGGCTCATCCCAGGTTGAGCAGACTACCGAGCCCCTTACCTTCTCACAGGAAGAGGCAGAGCAGCTCAAGGAGATTCTTGGCGAAAATGCGGTAGATAATTTTATTGAAGAATCAACCGTTCCCGTAAAAATGGCTATTTCCGACAAGCTTATTGACGGTGAGGAAACAGAAATTGAGGTTGAACTTGACTCCTCGGGCAAGCCTGCCGATTCCGTTATGGAAAAAAGCTTTACTGACATTCTCAAGAGCGGCACATACACCTCAAAATTCATCATTTCAAACCTTAATTCAGACGGCAAGCCCGTATCCGACCTTATCCCCATCACTACCATAGTTGATGGCAAAAAGGTTTATGTGGAAGCTACAATGCGCGCCGACTCAGGCAGCATCAGATGCGCATACCTCTTCACTCCTGACGGCTCATATATTATCATCCCTTCAATGAAGGCTTACATGACCTTTGAGAATACAGGCCTCGGTGCGGATTTCAACGAGATGTTCTCTTCTATTGACCAGCTTGAGGGTGAATACGTTGATCAGACAAACTATGTTTCCACCTCGGAGGTCACCTTTGACGGTCAGACCTACCTTTGCGAAACCTACGAAACAGAGGGCAGTATTTTAAAGTATTATTCCCAGGTCGGTAATATTACGAGAATCGAAATGATCAACTCTGACGGTAACACCACCATAGTTGAGGTTGAGGAAATTTCTCCCAAGGCTGACTCCTCAAAACTCAAGCTCCCCGGCGGTTATATTGATATAACCACCCTTATGACTGAAAATATCGTAATCTGATTGAAAATACAGAATAGGATTCTCTCTTATGATGCATAAAGTTGCTTTGATTACAGGTGCTTCCGGCGGCATCGGAAGCGCCGCCGCTAAGGCACTTGCAGAGGACGGATTCAGGCTTGTTCTGTGCTACAACTCAAATGAACAGGCGGCTCGCTCTCTCGGCGAAAGCCTTTCGGAAAAAACAGATGTAATCTGCTGCAAAATGAATGTGGCAGACAGAGAAGAAGTTGATAATGCATTCAAAAACGCCACCGATGCCTTCGGCGGCGTTTCCGTGCTTGTAAATAACGCAGGCATTGCCCAGCAAAAGCTCTTTACCGATATAACCGAGGCGGAATATGACCGCATGATGGATGTAAACGTAAAGGGAGTTTTCAACTGCTGCCAATGCGCCGTAGCTTATATGGTAAACCAAAAATGCGGTAAAATTATCAACATTTCCTCTATGTGGGGAGTGTGCGGCGCATCGTGCGAAGTGCACTACTCAGCGGCAAAGGCGGCGGTTATCGGGCTCACAAAGGCTCTTGCCCGTGAGCTTGCCCCGTCAAACATTCAGGTAAACTGCATTGCTCCCGGAGTAATTGACACCCCCATGAATTCCTGCTTTTCGCCTGCTGAGCTGGATGCTCTCAGAGAGGAAACCCCTATGGGCAGATTCGGCTCACCCGAAGAGGTTGCGGCTCTTATCCGCTTCCTTTCAGGTGACGGTTCTGATTATATAACCGCTCAGGTTATAGGCGTTGACGGTGCTTTTATTTAACGACTCTGTTCTTTTTGTTTTTTTACTCTTGATTTTTGAGTAATCGTATGCTAAAATTAGTTGAATATTTAAATTCCCCTTGCGTAATTATTATTAAAAAATTGGTTTGGAGGAAGTTTTATGGCAAACTGTCCCAAGTGCGGTTATAAACTTAAGCTTACAGATTGGCGTCCCGACTGCCCTGCTTGCGGTGTCAATATCGTTTATTACGGAATGGAAGAACGTCTGCTTGACGATGCTGATAAAGCCGAAGCAGAGCACGCTCATTTCCAAAAGAGAATTGACCGTCTTAAGGCATCATTCATAGGCTCAAAGCTCACCATACTTCGTATAGTTCTCTCGCTTTTGCCTGTCGCTCCGCTGTTCCTGCCCCTTGCTGTTCTTACATACAGCGGTCCCTTTATTGCCGAAACAACTACCAAGGTAACTCTGCTTACCCTTATTGATTTCTTCGGCTCATTTAATTTTGATTCACTTCTTACCATTATCGGCTCAGACATTGTAGGCTCGGCATTCATTTATTTTGCCCTTTCACTTGTTCTGCTTGCCCTTTCTGTAGTTTTTATCCTTGTCAGCCTCCTTTGCCTTACCATGGCTTGCGGCCCCAAGGGTAATGTCAGAAACATAACCTTTAACTCCCTTATGGTAGTTTTCGCTGCTGTAAGCATTTTCTGCTTCCATCAGTTCGCAGGTCAGATTCACGAAGTTTTCCCTGATTTCATTTCAGGCTCAGTAGGCTTCGGCGCTTACATCTACCTTGCTCTTCTTGTTGCTCTCCTTGCTCTCAATATTGTTATTGCGGGCAAAGGTGTTGATGTTAAGTATAAGCAGTGCTACATCGGCGGTCTCAAGGCTGAAGAATACTTCGAGCTTGTTGAGAAAGGCACAGAGCTTTCAGTTATCAGAGAAAAAATGTCCGAAGCTCTTGCAGCAAAGGCTGAAGCTGATGCTAAGGCAGCCGCTGAAAAGCTGGAAGCTGAAGAAGCTAAGAAAGCAGAAAAAGCTGCTGCAAAAAAATAATTTAAAAAAGTTTAAGGCACCGGTTTTCCGGTGCCTTTTTTGGAGTTATTATGATTAATGAATTTTACAGCAAAAACCATATCCGCCTTGTAATGCAAAGCGATACGCTGGCAAGGCTGTTTTACTCTTCTCACGGCATCAGAAAAGCAGGCAAAATACTTTTCATTGACCTTTGCGATGACGGCGAGGTGCTTTGCGAAAACGGGAATTTCGGTGATATTGAAGGATTCAAGGGTGTATTTGAACTGCTTTCTCCCGTGGATGCCGTTGCACTCAGGGTAAATGAAGAAATTCTTGCCGCCCCTTCAGCACTTACGGAACATGACTGGCTTGTTGAGATTGAGCTTACGGCGTCCATGCCCCGTCTGATGACAGCACCTGAATACAACGAATTCATCAAAACCGATACTTATATCAAGGAAAAAAGATGATCAGTCTTTCTTGAAAAACGATTTAATTGCAGGCATAAAAAAGCTGAGGGTGTTCTTTAATCTTTTACCCACCCAAGGATTCCACTCCGCTTTGTCGGCAGGCTTTATAGAGAAGCTTTCGAGTATGGGCATATAACATTCAAATCTGCGCTCAAAATCCGCTTCATCCTTATATTTTTCAAGTGTCCAGCCCGTTTCGGCAACTGCCGTAAAACGAGGGAACCACATATAGCAAAGGCGGTCAAAATCCTTTACGTATTCAGTCCATAAAGGGGTTTCAACCCCTGCCACATTCGCCCTGCCCTTTGCTGTAAGACCCTTTATGTAAGGATTGTAAGAATAGGTTTTTTTCAGCGGAGTCATGCCGTAGGGATAATCGGCATAATAGTGGTAAAAATCGGACATTATCACTCTGCCGCCGCTGTTGGCATAAGCGGCGCTCAGGGAGTTTTTCTCCATCCATCTCTGCACGGTAACATCCTTGACCTTACCGCTTTTCAGGCTTTCGTTCCAGACTATTGCTTTCTTACCCTTGGATTTCAGAAAATCAACAACCCTGTTTACAAACCATCCCTGCAGCTCTTCCTCATCAGCGAGGCAGAGCTCTTTTATTTTGTGCTGACATTCGGGGCACTCCTTCCAGCGTCCCTTGGGTGCTTCATCGCCGCCGATATGGATATATTCACTCGGAAAAAGTTCACAAACCTCGCTGAGGATGTCAAACACAAGCTCAAAAACAGCTTCATTGCCTGCGCACAGAATATCGGGGAAAATCCCCTGCTTCATCTGCACATCCACAGGCACCCTGCGGCAGGAAAGCTCGGGGTGAGCATGAAGAATTGCGCAGGTATGGCCGGGCATATCAATCTCGGGGATAACCTCAATAAACCTCTGTGCCGCGTAGTCAACAACTTCCTTTATTTCTGCCTTTGTGAAGCTTGTGCCGTAAGGTGTTCGGTCATTTTCATCGCCGAAAAGTGATGCCTTTCTGTAAGCTGATTTTTCGGCAAGTTCAGGTCTTTTTTCAATCTGCAGGCGGAAGCCCTGGTCATCGGAAAGGTGCCAGTGCATAACATTCATTTTAACGCTTGCCGCAGCATCAATGAGCCTTTTGGTTTCCTCAATGCTCACTATGTGGCGCACACAGTCCACCATAAAGCCTCTGTGCTCAAAAGCAGGACTGTCCTCAATAACGCAGCAGGGGATTCCCTTTTGCAGCAAAAGCTGATTTACTGTTTGTTTTGCGTAAAAGAGACCCTTTTCTCCCGAAGCCTTTGCCATGGCACCGCCGGCTGTAATCTCAAGTTTATATGCACTCTCGCCCATGCCCTCACAAAGCTCGTAACGGCAGTTTATGAGCACGTTCGGTGTAACGCTTCCGTGCAGAAATTTAACGCTGTTGGGGTAAGGAATAACATTGAGCTTCATAAAAAATCCCCCTTTAAAAGTAAAAGGGCGGAAAACCGCCCTTAGTATATCAAATTAATCGTTGTCCTCTTCGTCATCCTCTGTTTCTTCAAGAGGAGTGACCTCAACCCTGACCTTGCCTATGCGGCGTTCCTCAACATTGAGAACGGTGAAATGCAGGCGGTCATACTCTGCGCAGGTGGTTTCACCCTCCTTGGGAAGATAACCGAGCAGGCTTATGATAAAGCCACCGAGAGTATCGTAATCGCCCTCGGGAATTTCAACGCCGATAAGCTCTTCAATTTCATCAAGGTCGGTAACACCGTCAATGGTGAAGGTGTTGTCATCTATCCTTGAGATTTCTTCATCCTCATCGTCATATTCATCCTGAATATTGCCGACTATGGATTCAACAAGGTCCTCCAGAGTTACAATGCCTGCCGTGCCGCCGTATTCATCAACAACAATGGCAAACTGAGTATGAGCCTCGGTCATCTCTTTGAAAAGGTCGCCGCAGCTCTTGGTTTCAGGCACGAAGGTAGCCTTTCTCATAATATCGGCAATCTTAACATCCTCAGGCATATCCTTGCCGACATATTTAAGTAAGTCTTTTATATAGACAATACCGACTATACTGTCCGGATCCTCTTCGTAAACGGGAATTCTTGAGTAACCCTCTTTAATGGAAAGCTTGACCACTTCCTCAAGAGGCTTGGTGATTTCGATTGCCGTCATATCGGTGCGGTGTGTCATGATGTCAGCCACATCAATATCGTCAAATTCAAAAATGTTATCAATCATTTCCTTCTGCGTGCCCTCGATAACACCCTTTTCCTCGCCTACATCAACCATCATTCTGATTTCTTCCTCGGTAACCTGCTCTTCATCGGCATTGGGGTCAAAGCCGAAAAGCTTTACAACTGTATTGGTTGAGAAGGAAAGCACCTTAACAAAGGGCTTGGTTACCTTGGCAATAAAAACAAGAATCGGGGCAACCGCAAAGGAAAGCTTTTCGGGAATCTGCATTGCGATTCTCTTGGGGGCAAGCTCGCCCAGCACAAGAGAGAAATAAGAGGTTAAAAGAGTAATCACAACAACGCAGATAACATTGAGCACGCCTTCGGGAATATAATCCGCAACAGCCGTGGTCATAAGCTTTGCCACCAGCGGGTCTGCGAAACTGTCCGCTGCGGAAGCGGAGGTCAGGAAGCCCGCAAGGGTTACGCCTATCTGAATGGTTGAAAGAAAGTTTGAGGAATTCTCGGTAAGCTTGATAATTTGCTTTGCTTTTTTGTTACCGTCCTCAGCCATGCGCTGAATCTTATTGTCGTTGAGCGATATTATGGCAATCTCGCTCATTGCGAAAAACGCATTGACAAGCACAAGAATAAACAACAGAAGAAGTTTTAAAAGTATCCCTGTCAAAGTAATACCGGGCCCGGGGTCATCCATGTCGGATTTTCTCCTTTCAACATATAAAGTTATGATATATTTTATCAAAGCTTATTTCACTTGTCAACTCCCCAAAACAGCCGCATCAATCTGATATCTGCTGATTTTTGTACGGAAATCCACAGGTCTGAATTCCGACTTCACCGCACTTATTTACATTCGTTTTTGCATAAGTGGATTATTTGTAACAAGTTTATACAAATTATACTGAAAAAAGGCTATCATTTTGGAAGAAATTTCGATTTACAAAATCTAAAAATAGTGGTATCATAGCCTGTGGTGTGCTATATCAAACTATTAACACAGGAGGAAATATAACTATGGCAAGAAAACAGAAGACCATGGACGGCAACAACGCCGCAGCGTATGTCTCGTATGCATTTACGGAAGTTGCCGGCATCTATCCCATTACCCCTTCAAGCCCCATGGCTGACTATGTTGACCAGTGGTCCGCTCAGGGCATGAAGAACATTTTCGGTACCACCGTTAAGGTTTCCGAAATGCAGTCCGAAGCAGGCGCAGCCGGTACAGTTCACGGCTCACTCGCAGCAGGTGCTCTTACCACCACCTACACCGCTTCTCAGGGACTTCTTCTTATGATTCCCAACATGTATAAAATCGCAGGCGAGCTTCTCCCCAGCGTATTCCACGTTTCTGCCCGTACTGTCGCTTCTCATGCTCTTAACATTTTTGGCGACCATTCGGACGTTTATGCTTGCCGTCAGACCGGTTTTGCAATGCTTGCTGAAACAAACACTCAGGAAGTTATGGACCTCGGCGCTGTTGCTCACCTTGCAACAATCGAAAGCCGTGTTCCCTTCATCAACTTCTTTGACGGTTTCCGCACCTCCCACGAGCTTCAGAAGATCTCCATCTGGGATTATGAAGACCTCAAGGAAATGTGCAACATGGACGCTGTTGACGATTTCCGTAAGCGTGCTCTTAACCCCGAGCATCCCGTAATGCGCGGCTCCCACGAAAACGGCGACATTTTCTTCCAGCACCGCGAAGCCTGCAACAAGTACTACGATGCAACTCCCACTATCGTTGAAAAGTACATGGACAAGGTTAACGCAAAGCTCGGCACAAATTATAAGCTCTTCAACTACTACGGCGCACCCGATGCTGAAAACATCATCATCGCTATGGGCTCCATTTGTGACGTAGCAGAAGAAGTTATCGATTACCTCACCGCCAAGGGCGAGAAGGTAGGTCTTGTAAAGGTTCGCCTTTACCGTCCCTTCTCAGCCGAAAAGCTTGTTGAAGCTATCCCCGCTACCGCAAAGAAGATTGCTGTTCTTGACAGAACCAAGGAACCCGGCGCTCTCGGTGAGCCCCTTTTCCTTGATGTTGTTGCTTCTCTTGCAAAAACAGGCAGACAGGCTCAGGTTATCGGCGGCCGTTACGGTCTCGGCTCCAAGGATACTCCTCCCTCAAGCATCTTCGCAGTATACGATGAGCTTAAGAAGGATGCTCCCAAGGCTCAGTTCACTCTCGGTATCGTTGACGATGTTACCAACCTTTCTCTCCTCGAAGTTCCCTCACCCAACACAGCCGCATAAGGCACCATTGAGTGCAAGGTCTGGGGTCTCGGCGGTGACGGCACCGTAGGCGCAAACA
>JAZSIQ010000025.1:0-5094 GCA_045533875.1 Acutalibacteraceae bacterium
GCCTTCTCAGAACCAACCCCACCGGCGAACTCAACGATCCCTTCCTTCAGGTTCTCATCAGAATCATCGACCGTGTATTCTACATTGTATTTGGTAATAAGGGTTGCCTTCTTCCTTCCAACCAGACTACAAGAAACCCCTTCAACACCAATACAAGCGTTACTTCAATCGGTCAGCTTCTTGGTACCACCGGCGGTGATTATACAGGAACCATAACAAATATTGGAAACCTTGGCCAGTTAGTATATTATCTCCTTGGCAACCTTTACAACAACAGAGTATCCATCTGCGAAACTCTCTTCCCGCTTCTTCTGAGCACAAACTATCTTCCCAAGTACCGTGATACAGTCACCAACCCCGCTGCAGGTACTCTTGCTCCCGGTCAGATTTCTGTTGCAATGCTTCAGAAGTACATCGACGGTTCAGGCACCAAGAACACAGTTGAAGCTCCTTATATTGTAGCTGAAAACGTAAACGCTCTTACAGAGGGCACCTATTATACAGTCGAAGTTACAATGACCGGCATCCAGCCCACAGCAACAGCTACTCAGGTGACTCTTCCCGATGATTTCGTTCAGGGAACAACCTATTACACCACAGGCTGGGAAGTAGACGATACCGCTGATGCTTTTGCTCAGGGTACCTACTACATCAGAACCGATAGATACGAAACTGTTACTCTTGACGGAACAAACTTCGACGGTGCACAGACCTATTATTCAGCTGACTATGCAGAGGCTAACGTTGATGAAACCACAAACGGCACCTACTACACAGCTCAGAACGAGTCCTCCGCAGTTACTCTTCCCGAAGGTTATGTTGAAGGCACTGTTTACTACCATCATCCCGTAGTTTCCCTCGGTGCTGCTTCAACAGGTACCTACTACATCCGTAACAGCACTTATACTGCTCAGACCTTCATCGGCACAGCAGGTAACAATTACATTAAGAACAAGACTTACTACAAGGTTGCAACAACTCGCCTTGAGTATGACTACCTCAATTCCTATGATCCCACTACAGGCAAGCTTGCAATGAATGTTTACAGTGCAGGTGATGCTACAAACAGAGGCATCGGTTCCTACGCTTCCTCAATAGATGGACAGCAGGGTTACCTCTACCTTGATACTGAAGACTTCCCCAGCACTCTCTTCACTTACAACAACTGGAAAAACTTCATGGAGGATGCTCAGGATATTATTGATGAGTACAAGAACTTCGTTGAGTATGAAATCCCCGAAGCAAGCGCTGCGTGGAAAGAGTATTTCGCTGATAAAACAGGTGAAATCGGCATCCCCGGCGGCATTTATCCCTACTATGATGCAAACGGCGGCTACGGTGTTCAGGTTGCAAACCTCAACCTTCCTGATGGTGTAGCAGGCTTTAACAACCTCCAGGCTATCACTGATGCTGAGAACCTCTTCGGTATTAACGGTGCTTTCATTACAGAATCAAACACCAACAATACTAAGGAAAGCGGTCAGCACAACAGAACCAAACCTTACGATGTTCTTCCCTCATCCTCCGATGCGGGCAATACTGAGCTTGACTGCGAAATCGCTGCAGGCTGGAAGGAATACGTTGAAAGAGTTGAAGAACTCTCCAACGGCCTTAACGATTATTGGGATGGCATGAACTACTACATGGCTATCTTCGAATCCGCAAGAAAGCCCTACACTGATACCTGCGCAGAGCCTCTTAAGTTCTTCATCCATAAGTACGAATCCTTCTACAACAACGGTAATAACACCACTACCGATGTAAACGGCGATACCGTTAAGCATTATACTGATAAGACTTGGGCTAGATTTAAGTCAGCTTATGAGTGCGCTGAGGACCTTGTTACTCAGGTAACTCAGAAGCAGGCAAGTGCAAGAACAACCCAGTCCATGGTAACTGTTGTTCGTGAGGAACTCATGAACGCATACTATGCTCTTGTAGAATTCGGTGAGATGGCTGACCTCTATGCACTTCTTCAGTACATCACCTCTGCAAGACGTATCATCGCTCAGGAAAACGGTCTTACTGAAGATAAGAAACTCTTTACCCCTGCTTCAATCGAGACACTTACCAAGATGCTTAATCTTGCAACAACTGTTTACGATTCAACACCCGGTATCGACGAGCAGGAAACTCTCGTTGACCCCACCGCAGGTTCTCTTAAGAACGCTCTTGACTCACTTATTTATCGCCTCGCTCCCGATCTTGTTGTAAACGAAGATCTCGTTGACAACCTTATCGAAATCGGTGAAACTTGGGTTAATAACGGTGTTGTAAACGGCTACATCTTCGGTCTTGCTGAAGGCGCAGGTCTTCAGTGGAAAGCAGGCGCAGCAAACAACCCCGTATCCGTTGTAGGTGTTAGCGAAGACGGCGTAAGCTGCCACTCTCTTACCTACGGTCCTGGTACCGGCTCCTACATCGTTGCTGTTGACTCCGCTAACTCCACCGTATTCCGTTTCACCGCTGTTATCTTCGGCGATGTTAACGGCGACGCAAGAATTGACGGCGTTGATAAGATTACTGTAAGCGCTATTTCAAACGGCGTTGCAGGCTCCGATATAACTGAAGCTGAGCTTCTTGCAGCTGACGTTGATAACAACGGCGTTGTTGACAATTCTGACGCAGCAGCACTTGAGCTTGTTTACGGTAGCTATGAAGCAACAATCGACCAGGCTGAAACCGTTACCGGCTCCAGAGTTATTATGAACTCCTGATTGCTTTGAAGTCTTAAACAATTAAAACCTACGCCCCTCGGAGAAATCCGGGGGGCGTTAAATTCTATATTGAGTTTTCAAGATAAAAAACGGAGACAGCTTCCGAGGAAGTGTCTCCGTTTTCAGTTGCTTAATAAAATCAGTTGTTAAAAAACTGGGGCAAATAATCCTTGTGAGCTTCTTTCATCTCTTCAAAGCACTTTGTTGCTGCTTCCCAGTCACCAACAAGGGGGTGAACAAGCAAAGCGTTAAGAGCTGCTTCGTTTGAGCCTGTTTTTGCGGCCTCAACGGTATAGCGCTCATATTCCTTTACAATGCTCATAAGACCGATTATATGCCTGTTCTTTATTTCTTCTATGGGTACGGGAACAGCGCCGTTTTTGCCCACTTTTGCGGAAATCTCAACTACATCATCAGGATGAAGGAAGGGCAGGGTGTTGCCGTTTTTGATGTTAACAACCTGTTCTTCGTTGGTATCGTTAGCAATGGAGTTGATAAGTGAAACAGCAACCAGTGAATACTTGTGGCCTCCTCTTTCGTCAAGAAGTGCAGGCTTTACATAAAGTCCTTCGTCTGAATACATTTCAAGAAGCTCTTCTTCAATTTCCATGCACTTCTGAGCTCTGCTCTTTTCACCCTCGTGAAGGTGAGCGAGCTTTGCGTTTCTGCAGTAATAATACTGAAGATATGATGAAGGGATGGCGTGGATTGCAGCAAGGGTTTCAAGAGAAAAACCGTCATCCTGAATGTTCTTCATTACCTTAGGAGAAAAGCCCTGCTCAATGAGATTGTCAAGCTGTTCCTCGCCGTCTACCTTAACAGAGGTAATCCAGCTCAGGTGGTTAAGACCAACGTAGGTAATGTCAGAATCATCGCCCGTAATTTCTTTGGTATCGTCAAGCATATCAATGGGAACATTGCAAAGACCGATGCATTTTACGTTTGTGTTGTTGAGTACAAAATCTGTAATGATACCGGAGGGGTTGGTGAAGTTAATAAGCCATGCGTTGGGGCAGATTGCCTCAATGCGGTCGCAGATATTCTTGATAACGGGAATGGTACGAAGAGCCTTGAAGAAGCCGCCGATACCTGTGGTCTCCTGGCCGATAAGGTTATACTTAAGGGGGATAGTTTCGTCAATGTGGCGTGCAGGGAGCTTGCCTACTCTTATCTGAGTAACTACAAAATCCGCACCCTGGAGAGCTGTGTCAAGGTCATCGGTGAGAACTGTTTCGCAGTCAACGCCCTCTGCCTTAAGCATGCGTATGCAAAGGTTGCCTACGATTGTTCTTTTGCGCTCGTCGATATCCATAAAGGAGATTTTTTTGAGCTTGAGGCTGTCCTTAGCCTTGAGGAATCCGTCAATAAGCTCGGGGCAATAGGTGCTGCCTGAACCGATTACGGCAACGGTAATTTCTTTCATTTCAGTTCTCCTCCTCTTTATTTAACAAAATCCTGAAGTATCCAGTTTACGCAGCCTGTAACAGGCGGAGCATTAAGAGTGATAAAGTTAAGCTTTTTGCCGCTCAATTCAACAGCCTGTTCCTTAAGAAGCTTTACATAAGTGGGATTGTTGAGCTTAACATTGATTGAGCCTGAAAGCACAACCTCAACCTCGTCACCGTCAAAATCCATTTGCCTTGCAAGCGAGGAAATGAACTGAGCGCCTCTTTTGGCAGTAGCCTTGACTACACCGAGTGCAGGCTCATCACCGTTTTCGGCAGCCTCAAAGAGCATACCGACTACTTTTCTGATATAAGTATCAGCATCTTCATCCTCAAGTTTTGCAACAAAGTCAAGCAAATCCTCTCTGGAATTAAAGCCGAATTCGTCAAAGAATTTCTGAGTAAGTACAGTTTTTTCACCGCAAACAAAAAGCTCGTCATAAACAAGCTTGTAAGCCTGCTCTCTGACCCAAAGTCCGCCGCCGAAATCGCCTGTGAAATTACCGAGACCTGCAAGCTGAAGCATGTTGCCTTTGGAATCAACTGCGTTGCAGCAAACGCCTGTGCCGCAGTTGTAACCGATAGCGGCGCCGCTTATGGAGCCTGCTTTTACAACGATAAAGCCGTCATTGAAAATCTCAAAATTCTTAAGACCTTTTTCCTTGAGCATATCGCACATAATATCGTGCTGATAGGGGTGGTCGATTCCTGCAAGACCCATAAGGGTAAAATCAACATCATCAAGAGTTATTCCTGCGCTTTTAACAAGCTCGCAAAGACCTTCCCAGATAACGGCTGAAGCGCCTACGAAAGCTGTGTCAATATTTTCATGGTTGCTGCCTGCACCTGTAACGGTTGCAAGCATTTCTTTGTTTTCGTTAAAGAGGGCAAAAGCGGTTTTGGTACCGCCGCCGTCAACACCTATGTAAAAG
>JAZSIQ010000020.1:0-5694 GCA_045533875.1 Acutalibacteraceae bacterium
ATAATAGTAACCCCCCGGCTTAGCCGGGGGTTCTTCATATGCGGGCAAAGCCCTATGTTACTGGCATCGCCTTAAGGCGTACCCGACGCGTTCCTTTTGCAAAGGATGCCTTTTTAAAGACAGAGTTGATATTTAAATTCTTCTTTCCCTCGCTTTCATTTATTTATTATTCTGTTTACAAACTCTACTTATTTTATGATATACTGCTAATAGCATTCTTTTTGAATGTTCTCCTTTTGCTTAGCTGTGCTGTTGGTAGCCGCACTCTCTGCAAGAGGAGTTTTTTTCATCGCTAAAGCTTTTTCGGAACCCCTGGCACAGCCAGGGGTTTTCAAATACAATGAAAAAGCACACGGCTCAACACCGTGTGCTTTTCTATTATTTTTCAATATTCTGAATGTACCTGCATTTCGGATAATTTGAGCAGCCGTAAAAGCTGTTGCCTTTATTTTCTCCTTTTGATGCAGTTCTCAGAACAAGCATTGCACCACATTTGGGGCATTTTAATTCCTCGTGTTTTTCTTTGATAGAACATTCTCCCGTTTCCTGCTTCGGTGCAGGGGGAGTTGTATTATTTATATTTTCAATATGCTGAGCCTTTATCGCCTCATCAACCTGAGTCAGCGGATAAAGCTTTTTATAAATCTGCTCAACTTCGTCAGCGCTGAGCAAAGCCTGCGGTATGCAACGGCAAATATCCTCCACCGTACGCACTGCATTCTGACGGGTGATTACCTGAATATCCGTGCTGTGAAGATTGATTTCCTTCAAAGTGCACCTTTCAGAAAACACAATAACCGAATGCATCGGAATTTCACCAAGCAAGGATTTAAGATGCTTTATATGAGAACGGTTCTGCATAACGGGATTATAAAAATATTCTTTATTGCTTTTTCCCTTTCCCTGAGGCAAGGTCTGGCACCAATTTTTATTATCCTCACTTCCGAAAATCCAACCGCTGTAATTTTTACTTTCAAAAACAAAAATACCCTTTGAGCAAAGCATCAGAACATCAATCTCGGATGTTTCGCCGTCCTCTTTGGGAACATAAACATTAAAAAGAAATTTTGCGCCCTGTTTTTCAAAACCCTTAAGGTATTTAAAGGTAAGATATTCACCGAGCCTGCCTTTATCATTGATTAACATAAGCAGAGGAATTTTAGTGTCCGCATAATAAGTGGTAGCCTTATACTGCTTATTCTTTACAAGATAAACAGCCGCAAGCACCGCCGCCAACACCAAAAGAGTTGTGCCGCCGTATAAAAGAATGGGCTTGAGCAATGAATATAAAAGATAAAGAACTCCTTCCTGAGCTGTCATATAATCACTCACTTTCAGGTTTATATCCTGATTATACCATAATATTTTGTAAAATTCTACCTATTTTACAAAAAAGCACACGGTTTGAGCTGAAATAGCATAATAATGGCAGACACTTTTTTAGTGTCTACCATTATTATGCTATTTCAATGTGTCTGTTGATGTACTGCTTATTTGGCGCACCGGAAGGGACTTGACCGCCTGGCGAATAAGGAAAAAGCAATCAAAGAAGCATAAAAAACACTTCGCAATGATAAAATAAAGATATTTTCAGCCCTCTGAAAATCCGATGCTTTTCAGAGGGCTTTTTAACATTAAAAACCAAATAAGGCGAGGATTTTTAAAATAATGTTTTCAAAAAATGCCGCAATTCTTTGGAATATGCCGTCATTTACCGTGATGGTAATTTCAGCGCAGGCATTTTCAACAGGCTCATCATTCTGAGTATACACCTGAGCCTTAACCGTAGCCGTACCGCCGTTTACCGCCTTGACATATCCGCAATAGCCGCTGCTTTCGTTGTTTAATTCAAGTGCATCTCCGCTTACGGACCATTTAACGTATGCGCCGTCGGGCATATCACTCACATCTGCCATTATTGTTGCGGTTTTATTGTAATCAACGGACGTTTTGCCGTCAAATTCATAAACAGAAATCTTTGTGCTTTTGCCAATAGAATTTATATCAAAATTCAGATTAACGTTTTCATTGTTTATTTTATCGTTGAAGCTTCCCCAGGATATAAGCTCCCATTCCTCCTGAGTGCCGGAATAATAAACTTCGGGATTTGCTTCATTGGAAATATGAAATGCCTGCTGATCCACGGTCTTTATATTCTTTCCTAAGATTACTCTTTTGAGGTTACTGCAATATTCAAATGCGCCGAAGCCGATTTCTTCAACACCGTTACCTATGGTAACATATTCAAGTGAATCGCAAAATGAAAACGCACCGGGAGCTATTGTTTTTACAGTTGACGGAACAGTGAAGCTTGCTGAATCATAGCCGCCCGAAACAAAGTGGCAGAGGGTACTTTTATCCTTGCTGTAGAGATTACCGTATCTGTCATTTGTATAATAAGGGTTGTCTTTATCAACAAAAATTCTTGTAACACCCGAAATACCATAAACGTTATTTGCATTTTTCCCGACAGTCAGCTTAACAAGACGGTTACAGCCAGCGAATGAGCTGCTTCCAATATAACATACGCTGTCGGGGATAACAACTTCAGTAACCGCAGTGCAATAATAGAAAGAATAATCGGGAAGAATTACCGAGCCGTCCCTTACCGTTATGCTTCCTCTTACTTTTGCAGGGTCTGTATCAACTATCTGATTTCCGATATATACAACGCCGTTTTCAATGTTGTTTTCATCTTCACTGTATGCCGTTGCGCCGAAAACAAAGCCGCCGAGATGCTTTAGATTTTTGGTGTCAAAGCTGATTGCGGAGAGCTCTTCGCAATCCCAGAAAGCACGGTCTCTGATATCCTCCACAGATGAAGGAATGTTTATTTCCTTTAAACCGTAGCACCAGGCAAAAGCATATTCACCGATAATTTTAAGTGTATCTGGTAAATTGATTTTTTCCAGACGAAGGCAGTTTTCAAAAGCGTTGTTACCGATTACTTCAATACCGGAAGGCAGAACAATCTCCGTAATATCCTCTCTGCCCTCGAAAGCCTCATCGGCAATGGCAACAACAGGATTACCGTTTATGCTTGACGGAATTTCAACTTTACCCGACAGGTCTATACCGCCGAGAATCGTTACTTCGTTACCGTCTGTTGAAAAATAAAGGTTGCCGTAGGTGTTGCTTTCTTCCGCCGATGCACCTGACGCAAATGCACCGAAAAGCATTATTAACGAAAGAAGAACCGCCGTTGTTTTAATCAGAGTTTTTTTCATTTTAACATCTCTCCTTTTTTAATTGACTCGGATATTTTGTCATTTTCATCCATATAAGTCAAACTTGTTTTCGGTTATGATTTTATAGGTTGTGATTGCATAGTCAAGCTCAAAGCCCGCAATTCTCTCAACAAGCTTGAGCGAATAGTGCGTTGAGGATTTGACAGCTTCTGCGGTGAAGCCGAGGCGCTCTGCAGGGGTACCTGCGCTGTTCTGAGCACGGGCATAGAATTCTTCGATAATTTTTTTATATTCCTTTGCGGTTTCAAGATTGTTTTTATTGAGAGCTTTTCTGTAGCCGGCGGCATCAAATTCCTTAACAACACATAAACGGTCAATATATATCTGCTCGCCGATGGCAACAACAAACCTGAGCGGTTCTCTGTCCCGCAGTCCGGAAGTGAACATATCAACTCTGAGTTCAACTCCGTTATCGAGTTTAAGGGTTTTATCCCAGATTGTGCCGTCGAAGGTCTCCTGACTTGCATCGCCGTAGGTTATTGTTATTTCATAATTTTCGGGAGCTTCGTAAACAAAACCGTTTTCGTTAATCTTTGCAAAGGTGAATTCTTCAAGATTGCTGATTTCAATATTTTTAACGTAATCGGTTATCGGATGCAGAGTTATTTCCCTTTCAATTTCGTTGCCGAAAATATTGAAAACCGCTGTATTCCTGCCTTCTCTGAGTTCGCCTTCCCTTACTGTATAGACCAACTCAGTATTATCCATATCATAGACCTTACCCGACGAGAAAAGAATCTTCGTTCTGAAAAGGTTTGCGTATGTTCCTTCGCCCATAATGCTCTGATTCTGATTTACCGCGTTCCCGTCATCGGTATATTCATTGTATCCGAGCACAACGTTGTCAAGATCCTGCTGTTCGATAACAATATCCGTTATTTTTTCGCCGAGATATTTAACATCGATATTTGCAGAATCAACGTCAGGATTTTTGAAAACAAGAACAGTATTCATGCCTTTTTCAACATAATAAAGCTGAATTTTGTTACGGATATTGACCTCATCATGCGCAAGGGCATTTATGCTTTCGCTTTCGGAATCTTCGGGAAGAACGGCATAGCAGTCATCATTTTCGCAGTCAAACGAGTAATATCCCGACTCTTGTGCATTGAAGTCAACATAATATAAATCAACACTGTCTTCGAAAGTTATATGGTTTTTGCCGAGCTCCATTGTCCCTTTGTATCCGACCTGATGCGGCATTTCACCGGGGACACCAAAATCGAGAATTTTAGTTTCATGCTCTTTTTCTTCCTCAGAAGAATCAGTCTGAATGATATTGACAACAGAATTTTCATCCTCAAAAGGATTAGAATAATCAACCGTTTCTGCATACGGTATTGTCGGAACATCATCAGCATCTTTTTTGCTGTTGACTACTGATGTGATACCAAGGGTCGAACCTGTCACGACGCCTGCAACAACAATACCCGAAACAACCTTCTGCATTGTTGTTGCCGCAGCTGCTTTTGCAAACAATCCAGTTCCTGCTGCGGCGGAACCGGCGGTTGCGGCGGAAGCTGCTGTTCCTGCAACCGCAATACCCGAAAAGATTTTTGCCGCAGCTGCACTTCCTTCAAAAGACTGTGCAACGTTTTCAAAAGCCGCATTATATGCCCAGCCTACAACACCGAAAGGTGCAACGCTGTAGGCAGCTGTTATTCCCTTGCATTCAAAAAGCGATTTCAGTTCCTTTCGTGCAGAAAGCAGTCTGTTTTTTACCGTACTGACGGGAACTTCCATCGACTGTGCAATTTCGTTTACGCTCATGTCGTTAAAATATTTCATCATAACGCAGGTGCGCTTATCAACCGAAAGCTCCTGAACCGCATCCATGACTGCCGATTTCAAATCTTCTTTGTCAACATTACTTTCAGGCGAAAATATATCGTACTCATCTGCCTGCTCCTCCAGAAGCCATTCGTCATCTTCTGAAAGCAAATTCGGATTTTTCCTTCTTAAAAAATCCTTGCTTTTGTTAACAACAATCCGATTAAACCAACTCATAAAACTTTCTGTCCTTTCGAGTAAAGATATCTTATTGAGGGCTGTAATATAGCTTTCCTGAAGAATATCTTCTGCCTCCTGCTTGTCATTGCAAATCTGAAGTGCAGTGAAGTATGCCCTTGAACTCGTAAGTCTATACAGCTCCTCAAAAGCTTTCTTATCTCCTTTTTTGACTTTCTTTGCAAGCTCGTTAATTCTTTTGTTACTGTCTTTCACAACGAACCCTCCGTTTTTTGTTCTCACAAATAAGACGTAAGTTTTTCCGATTTGGTCTGTAAAATTTTAAATTTTTTTCAGAAATATAATATTTTTTCGGTTAATCCCCGAACCGAAAGAAAAAAATAACCGACACATCTTACGATGTATCGGTTATTTGGCGCGCTGGAAGGGACTCGAACCCCTGACCTTTTGGTTCGTAGCCAAACACTCTATCCAACTG
>JAZSIQ010000153.1:0-9467 GCA_045533875.1 Acutalibacteraceae bacterium
ATAATAGGGCTTGCCGCCTTCTTCAGCTGCGGTGATGATATCGGGATACTTCTCAACATCGTGCTTAGCAAAGCGGTAGGTGGTGGATTCAGCAGGCGTTGCTTCAAGGTTGTAAAGGTCGCCGTACATCTCCTGATAGTCGGAAAGTCTTTCACGCATGTGGTTAAGAACCTTCTTGCTGAATTCCTGAGTTTCCTTGCTTGTCATGTCAGCTCTTATCCATTTTGCGTTAAGACCTACTTCGTTCATGCCGATAAGGCCGATGGTGGAGAAGTGATTGTCAAATGAGCCGAGGTAACGCTTGGTGTAGGGATAAAGACCTTCATCAAGAAGCTTTGTGATGATGGTACGCTTTGTCTTGAGTGAACGTGCGGAGATATCCATAAGCTTGTTGAGACGCTTGAAGAAATCCTCTTCGTTCTCTGCAAGGTAAGCGATACGGGGCATATTGATGGTAACAACGCCAACTGAGCCGGTGCTTTCGCCGCTGCCGAAGAAACCGCCGCTCTTCTTGCGAAGCTCACGAAGGTCAAGGCGGAGGCGGCAGCACATGCTGCGTACGTCTGAGGGCTCCATATCGCTGTTGATGTAGTTTGAGAAATAGGGAGTGCCGTATTTTGAGGTCATCTCAAAGAGAAGCTTGTTATTCTCTGTTTCGGACCAGTCAAAGTCTCTTGTGATTGAATAGGTGGGGATAGGATACTGGAAGCCTCTGCCGTTGGCGTCGCCTTCAATCATGATTTCGATGAAGGCCTTGTTAATCATATCCATCTCAGCCTGGCAATCCTTGTACTTGAAGTTCATTTCCTTGCCGCCGACAATAGCGTTCTGCTCAGCAAGGTCATTGGGAACTACCCAGTCAAGGGTGATGTTTGAGAAGGGAGCCTGAGTACCCCAGCGGCTGGGAGTATTTACGCCGAAAATGAAGGACTCAATGCACTTCTTGACCTGAGAGTAGGAGAGACTGTCAACCTTAACAAAGGGAGCAAGATATGTGTCAAATGAGGAGAAAGCCTGAGCGCCTGCCCATTCGTTCTGCATGATGCCGAGGAAGTTTACCATCTGGTTGCAGAGGGTTGCAAGGTGGCTTGCGGGGGAAGAAGTGATTTTGCCGGGGATTCCGCCGAGACCTTCCTGAATAAGCTGACGAAGGGACCAGCCTGCGCAGTAGCCGGTAAGCATTGAAAGGTCGTGGATGTGAATGTCGGTGTTTCTGTGAGCGTTGGCGATTTCGTCATCATAGATTTCGGAAAGCCAGTAGTTAGCGGTGATAGCGCCTGAGTTGCTGAGGATAAGACCGCCTACGGAATAGGTAACGGTTGAGTTTTCCTTAACTCTCCAGTCGGTAACGTTAACATAGCTGTCAACAATATCCTTATAGTCAAGGATAGTGGATTTCATGTTACGGATTTTTTCACGCTGTCTGCGGTAGAGGATGTATGCCTTTGCAACATCACCGTAGCCTGCCTGAACGAGTACGGATTCAACACTGTCCTGAACATCTTCAACAGCTACGAGACCGTCCTTGATTTTGGGCTCGAAATCAGCTGTAACTTTAAGTGCGAGGAAATCGATGGTAGAGGGGTTATACTGCTTGTTTTCTGCTTCAAATGCTTTTGTGATAGCCGATACGATTTTTGTAATGTCAAAATCGTTGATTTTGCCGTCTCTTTTAAGAACCTTATACATTTTTACTCCTCCTGAAATTTATTTTATATCTATTCTATACCGCGAATTTCTGCGTTGCTTACATACTTTTTTACAACAGCGAGATATTCGGGAATTATATCCGAATCAACTCCCGTAATGGCGGGATTTATAAGGTTGCCCGAATCAACAAAGCCTTGCAGGAAATACGCCTTTGCGCCCTGAATCCATACTCCGATTTCTTCAAAATCCTGAGCGGTGTGGAAATCCCTTGTTACCGTGGTACGAAATTCATAATCAACAGAACCTTTAAGCAGGAAATCAACACTTTCAATAATCGGTGAAAGGTCGAAGCTTTTAATTCCTGCCGTGAGAGCGTATTTTTTTTTGGAATTTTTAATATCCATTGCAACCTTGTCAACGAGCTTTTGTTCAACAAGTTTTTTAAGCAATTCGGGACGGCTGCCGTTTGTGTCAAGCTTTATTGCGTAACCGAGTTCCTTGACTTTTTTAATAAAAGCCTCTATATCCGCATGAAGGAGAGGCTCGCCGCCTGTAATACATACTCCGTCAAGAATACCCTGCCTTTTTTTGAGAAAGGAAAGTATTTCTTCTTCGGTCATATCGGGGGCATCTTCGCAGGAAATAACGAGAGAAGCGTTGTGACAAAACGGACATCTGAAATTGCACCCCTTGGTGAATACCGTACAGGCAACCTTGCCCGGATAGTCGAGAAGAGTCAGCTTTTGCAATCCGCCGAAAACCATTTTTTTCTCCCTTTTTGTTTATTCTACGCTGCGAACCTCGGCACAATATCTTGTGCTTTTCACTTTTAAAGGTACACTATATGCGGAGCAATACCAATCATATAGTATATCTTTAGAAAAATCAAGGGGTAAAATCAAAAAATTTCGACTTTTTTTAAAAAAAATCCTTTATCTTGCGTACTGAATCAAAAATCAGTTGCATTTATCACAACATCTTGATTTACGGTGTTAGCGCGGTAAAGCAATTTGTAAGGAGAGGGGTATTGCCGGTAAAAAATGTTGCAAAAATCGAAAAAAATTTAGCTTATGTATAGCAATGAGAGAGAAATCGTGATATTATATAAAATGTATTAATGTAAACATAGTGTCTGTAGATTTCGGAGGTACATACATGAAAAAGTTCATCGGCATTTTTCTGGCGCTCATAATTGCTTTTTCCCCGTTAAGTGTTTGCGTATATGCACTTACGGATTCCTGTACATGCGATGAAGACCCTATAATTTTTGTGGAAGGTATTAGCAATTCAACGATTTATAAAGATGTTACCGCTCAGGAGCCGGAAACGATTTTTTCGCAGGCTTCGGATGTGTTTTCTTATGTAACCCCCATTAATGTGGTAAAGCTTCTTTTTGCTCTTGTTTTCAGAAATCAGCAGGCCATGATGGATGTGATTGCCGATGTGGGAACTGCCATTCTCGGCGGCACCGGCTGCGATGCTGACGGTAACTTCCCCGAGAATTCAGGTGTTATCTTTGATTATCCCGAGGTCAACGGGCACAGCAGAGGCGTAACCTTCAAATTCAGGTATGATTGGCGCCGCAGTCCCATTGAGCTTGCGGCAGAGCTTGATGATTACATTGATTATATCTGCGAAGAAACAGGGCACAGCAAAGTTAACCTTGTGGGCTTCAGCCTCGGTTCTGCGATTACTCTTGCTTATCTTTCAGAATACGGACACAGTAAGATTTCAGGTGTTGTAATCTATTCGGGTGCGCTCAACGGTGTAAGATGCTGCGGTGAGCCTTTCTGTATGCGTATGTCTTATGACGGACCCGAGGGTCTTGTAAGCTATATAAGCAGCATGGCACGTAACGATTTTCTTACAAATCTTCTTATTCTTCTTGCAAGGCTTGGCGTTGTGGATTGGCTGGGCGAATTTGTCGCTGACCTTTGCAACGAGCGAGGCTCCGAGGCTTATCCGCTTCTTCACGGAACCTTTGTTTGTGCTCCGGCTCTCTGGGCGCTTATTCCTGTTGAATACCACAGTGAAGCAAGGGCAGCGTTTTTTGACGGCGTTGAGGATGAGTATGCAGGCCTTATAGCTGATATTGATGATTATTATCAGATTCAACTCAGAGCCGAAGAAATTATAGACGGAATTATTGAGGACGGTGTAAGATTCGGAATTATCAGCAAGTACGGATATTATACCTTCCCGCTTATTGAAAGCAATACCGTTATGTCAGATTGCGTTGTTGATACGCAGTACAGCAGCTTCGGTGCAACCTGTGCACCTGTGGGCGGAGCGCTTACCGAGGAGCAAAAGGCTATTACCTCCGAATGCGGTCATAGCCATCTTTCGGCCGATAATATGATTAATGCGGCAACGTGTGCATATCCCGAATACACTTGGTTTATAAGAAACAATCTTCATTCTGACAATTGCGATGAAGCGGACGAGATTCTTTATCTTGTTTTTTACAGCGAAGAGCAGCCTACCGTTTGGACTGATGCAAGGCATCCCCAGTTTTCTCTTTATGTGGCGCAAGAAGATACGATTGTTCCTCTTGCAGCGGAAAATGTGCCTGATGTTGAGCCTGTAATACCCGAAACGATTTTTGATAAGTTGGTCAATTCGGTTAAATCGATATTTTGACCTTACAACAGGAGCGGTTTATGGAAAACTATATTAATAACATTCTGCGTCCCAAGCTTCAGGGCGACGGCGGAGAAATAACATTTCTTGAAAGAAACGGCGATGAGGTAGCTGTTGTAATGCAGGGCGAATGCTCAAAATGTCATATACTTGACAGATGCCTTGCGTGGGCGCAGGAGCAGATAGAAAAAGACCTTGGCGAAAAAGTTGTTCTTAAAGGAATAAGAAAACGACCCTATTTTCAGGATAAGTAAGAGGTTTTTATGGCACATATAAAAGTTATTCGCAGAAGCATGCGCCCTGAAGAATGGACTCAGCTTCGCTTTGGCTGGCTTAAAAGATACATTTATTCGCAAAGCTTTGAGATTACGGATATAACCATAAGGGAAGCCCGTCAGGTGGCGGAGCAAAAATACGAGTTTTATGATGAAACTCCGCGTAAGCTCAATAAAGGAGATTTGTATTTCACCCCTGACGGCACTGCTTTTATAGAGGCGAGAGTTACCGTGCCCGAAGAATTCAGGGGCAAAAAGCTTTGGTTTCACCTTAAAACGGCTGCTGAAATGATAGTTAAATGTAACGGCGTGTATGTGGGCGGTGTTGACCCTAACAGAGAAAGGGTGCTTCTTACTGGATATGTTGAGGCGGATGAGCTTCATTTTGAAATCGAAGCATACAACCGCTCCAAACCCGATGATGAGCGTAACCCTGAAATCCTTGCCGTAAGGGGCTGCCGCCAGATTTTTGAAGGTGCATTTTTAAAGGTTGTAAATGAAAAGGTGCAGTCGTTGGTTTATGATATCGAGCTGCTGCTTGATATTGCATCGAGTGAGCTTTTTAACGAGGATTACCGTGAGTTTATAAATGTTGAACTCAACAATGCGCTCAATCTGATTGATTTTGAATGTGTTGAGGATGAAGCCGTTGAAGCGGCGGCGCAGTATATACGGGAAAAGATCTTTGACAATACCGATTACCGAGGCAGCGGTGATGTTGCGCTGGTTTCGCATTCTCACCTTGATATTGCTTATTATTGGCGCAGAATTCATGCTGTGCAAAAGAATCTTAGAACTGTTCTCATACAGATGCGTCTTATGGATATGTATCCTGATTTCAGGTATGCCCATACTCAGGCGTATACCTATGAAACTATGGAAAAATATTATCCCGAGCTTTTTGAAGAGCTTAAGGCGAAGATAGCCGAGGGAAGGTTTGAACCGGTAGGCGCAATGTATGTTGAGCCTGACTGCAATGTTCCGAGCTGTGAGAGTCTTATAAGGCAATGCTTTTACGGACAGGAATTCTTTCGTGAAAAGTTTGGCATTACCGTAAATTCCTGTTGGCTTCCCGACGTTTTCGGCAACAGCTGGATTTTGCCCCAGATTCTTAAAAAGAGCGGTGTGGATTATTTTGTGTCCAACAAAATGTCAACTTGGAACGATACCAACCGTTTTCCTCACAATAATTTCAGGTGGAGGGGAATAGACGGCACCGAGGTGTATGCGTGTGTTCCTCCGACTCATTTTATTACATGGAATATGCCTTCTCAGATTCAGGAAAACTGGGAGGCTTATCAGGATAAAAACAAGGGCGGTCAAACCCTGAGTATGTTTGGTTACGGTGACGGCGGCAGCGGTGCAACCGAAGAAATGATTGAGCTTATGCACCGTTTCTCAAAAGTTTCCGCAATGCCTAAAACCGAGCACACCACCGCCAAGGATTTCCTTGAAAAGAATTTGAAAGACAATAAAGAGCTTTCTGTGTGGGACGGTGAGCTTTATCTTGAGATGCACAGAGGTACTTTTACCACCAAATCCGTTCTGAAACGTTTTAACAGAAAGCTTGAATATAAATTCAGAGAAGCGGAGATTATTTCTACTCTCAGGGCTATGAAAGGGGAGGAGTATCCTGCCGAAAAACTCAGGGAGCTTTATAAAAAATTCCTTGTGAATCAGTTCCATGATATCTTGCCAGGCAGCCATATAACTCCCGTTTACCGTGATGCTCTTGCAGATTATGAGGAGATTGACCGTGAGCTTGGCGGAATTATCGGCAGCGGCGAAAAGTATTTCAACTCCCTTTCGTTCAGGCGTGAGAGTGTTACGTTTGTTGAAAACGAAAACGGTGATTGCATAAGAAAGGGTAAAAAAGGATTTTGGGCTGTGCCCGGTATAGATGCGCTTTCCTGTGAGGATATTGAAATTCCTAAAGGGGACTGTGACTGGATTACTGTGGACGAAACAGTCGAAACTCCGTTTTACAGCATAAAATTTTCAGACGATGCAAGCATCATTTCGCTCTATGATAAGCAGCTTTCCCGTCAGTGGGCAGGCGGCGAATTCAATAAGCTCAAGCTTTTCTCGGATACACCGGGTAATTACGATGCATGGGATATTCTTCCCAATTACACCGAAAAAGAAATACCTCTTGAGGTGAAAAAACCTCTTTCTTTTGAATGGGCAAACGGTGAATGTGCCGAATTCAATGCCGTTCTTGTAACCGAAAAGAGCGAATGGAAGCTGATTGTCCGTCTTTTCCGCAGGTCAAGAGGAATAGAGGTTGAAAGCATTGTTGATTGGAATGAAAAGCACAGGCTTGCCAAGGTGTTCTTTGATTGCAATGTGCTCACCCGTGAGCTTGTAAGTGATACCTCGGCCGGGTTTATAAAGCGTGAAACTCACCGTAATACCACCTGGCAGCAGGCTCGCTTTGAGGTTTGTCAGCATAAATGGAGTGATATGTCCGAGACCGACGGCGGCATCGCCATAATCAATGAGGGCAAATACGGGATAGGTGCCAAAGAAAATGTTATGTCTCTTTCTTTGCTGAGGGCAACTATTCGCCCTGATCCGACATCGGATATGGGTGTTCACAATTTCTGCTATATGATTTATCCCCATGCATCAAGCTTTACCGATGCTCGGATAAATAACATAGCAACCGAATATAATGTAAAGCTTGTAAAGTCCGATGTTTCTGCTGATTTCAGCTTTGCTCCTTTACAGCTTCAGGCAATGAAGCTTTCGAAATGCGGCAAATATATAGTAATACGCCTTTGTGAGCAGGATGGCAGAAGAGGAATTCTTTCGCTCGGAAAACTCTATAAAGTAATGAATATGCTTGAGGATATAGAAGATGAAACCGATACCCTTGAGTATAGACCTTTTGAAATTATAACAATAGCAACTGAAATATGAGGAGGATGTTTTATGACAGTAAAAGAAAAGTATGAGCTTTGGAAGACCTTTGATGAGGAAACAGCAGCTCAGCTCAACGCAATTACCGATGAAAAGGAGATTGAAGACAGATTCTACAAGGATCTTGAATTCGGCACCGGCGGACTCAGGGGAATAATGGGCGCAGGCGCCAACAGAATGAATCGCTATACCATCGGTAAGGCAACTCAGGGTCTTGCAGATTATCTTAACAATAATGTAAGCGGAGCCAAGAGCGTTGCTGTTGCTTATGATTCACGCAATAATTCCAAGGCTTTTGCCGAAGTTACGGCGGGTGTTCTTGCGGCAAATGGCATTAAGGTACTTCTTTTTGAAACACTTATGCCTACCCCTGTACTCTCTTTTTCTGTTCGTTACCATAAGTGCAATGCAGGCGTTGTTGTTACTGCCAGCCATAACCCCAAGGAATATAACGGCTATAAGGTTTATGATGATAACGGCTGTCAGCTTGTGCCTGATGTAGCGAATAAGGTTATTGCTTATGTAAATGCTGTTGAGGATTTGCAGGCAATTGAGTGCATGGAACTTGCCGAGGCTCAGGAAAAGGGTCTTGTTGAAATGATTGGCGCCGATACCCTTGATGCATTTATTGCAGAGGTTAAAAAGCAGTCTCTTTATGAAGATAAATCGGATTTAAAAATCGTCTACACTCCCTTGCACGGTACGGGCAACATTCCCGTAAGAACGGTTCTTTCTGATATGAATGTTTCCATTGTGTCGTCACAGGAGCTTCCTGACGGTGATTTCTCAACAGTCCGTTCTCCCAATCCTGAAGAAAAGGATGCACTTACTCTTGCTCTTGAACAGGCTCAGAATGAAGATGCTGACCTTGTTCTCGGCACAGACCCTGACTGCGATCGTGTAGGCATCGGTGTAAAGCATAACGGCGAATTTACTCTTATGACCGGCAATCAGGTTGGAGCGCTTCTTATCAATTTTATTCTTGAGATGAAAAAGGGCAGCTTTAACGAGAAATCCACAATTGTTAAAACGATAGTAACAAGTGAGCTCGGCGCAAATATTGCAAAGAGTATGGGGTTGAATGTTGTCGAAACTCTCACTGGCTTCAAATATATCGGCGAACAGATTTGTCTTTATGAGCAGAGCGGCAAAAGTGAGTATGTTTTCGGCTATGAGGAAAGCTACGGTTACCTTGCCGGTACTCATGCAAGGGATAAGGATGCGGTCGTTGCATCAATGCTTATCTGCCAGATGGCGGCTTACTATATGAATCAGGGCAAAACTCTCATTGACGTGCTCGGAGAAATCTATGCAAAGCACGGCTTCTATCTTGATTTGCTTGATACCTTTGTTCTTAAAGGCAAAAGCGGTGCTCAGCGCATAGGCGAGCTTATGGAGATTTTCAGAAGTAAGGGTGCAAGCCTTGTTGACGGTGTGGCGGAAGTTAAGGACTATGCCCCCGGAATTGACGGTCTTCCCAAGGAAAATGTTCTTAAATATATCTTTACTGACGGCTCCTGGATGGCTATGCGTCCTTCCGGTACAGAGCCCAAGCTTAAGATTTATTTCTCGATCAGAGGCGAATCCGAAAAACTTGCCCGTGAAAGATATCAGGGAATTCGCTCTGTTTTAGAAGGAATTATTAACGAATAATCCTCTTGAATTCCTGGCCGCAGGTGATTTGATCACTTGCGGCTATTATTTTATTACATTATATATATCGCCAATTGTTAGTTAGAGGAAAAACGAGAAGTGTTTTATAAATTGATACAACATCACGAAACACTCGGAACGGTTGAAAACAAATCGAAAAATAATTAAAAAAAGTGTTGACAAATAAAAACTGTTGTGTTAGTATATTCGAGCACCCCACGAAACGGGGCGCACTCGCACCTTGAAAATTAAACAACGAAATAATCAAGAAACCCTTGAGATTAATTTGAGTAAAGAACTCAACAAACAGTAATTTTGGGAAACCAA
>JAZSIQ010000064.1:0-11288 GCA_045533875.1 Acutalibacteraceae bacterium
CCAATGGTCGCTGAGCCAGATATGTGAGCATGTTTCTTCATCATATATGTTTTCTTTACCGCAAAGATCGCAGATTTCGTCAAAGTTTTCATCCATATGATATCCTTTATCAAGCGGTAATTCTTTATGACCGTATATAAATTCTTCGCATTCGTTGCAGTAAACGCCTTCCGAATAACCGTGCTCGGTGCAGTTTGAATATGTACCTTCAACGAACTCAAGGTCATGCTCGCTGCCATCGTCTGAGGTATGAATTATGCGATTAAGAGCAACGTTGAATGTGCCTTCGGTGTAACAATTATGTGTATCAAAATAATAGGTTTCGCCTGCTTCAAAATAATAAACAAGGTCAAAATTCAGGCCGTTTTCATCAAAGCTGTCGGTAATCCATTCACCCTCTGCATCATAAAGAGAGCAATCGGGGTCAGTGTTTTCCGAAACGGATTTGAAGGAATAAAAACCGCTTATCTCGGGAGTGAATCTGAACCAGAAAATTTCAAAGGCAGCTTCGTTTTCAAGCTCAAATTCATCACCGTCATTAATGTCTGTGCCTAAAAAGGTTTCTGCGCAGGGGCAGCAACCGAGGAAAGAGATTTCGCTGTGGTCGCAGACTTCACCGCAGATAATGCAGCAGCCGTCCTCAAAATTATGACCGCATTCGATAATAAGCTCAAAGGTTTCGGCGTTGTCGGAATAAGCAAAAATATTCAGATAATATGCTTTACCTGCTTCAAACTCATATTCAAGCCTGAAATCGAGACCTTCTTCGGTGTCATCCCAATATTCGCCGAAAACCTCTTCGCCGTTTGAATCATAAAGGCAAGCTCCGGTGTCAACTCCGTCGGATTCGGTTCTGAAAATATATTTTGCTGTTTTTTCGGGAACAAACTTAACATAAACACTACTATTGGTCTCAACGGTAATTGTGACAGTATCGCCATAGCCGATTTCATAATCATAATCGGGTGCATCGGGAGCTTCATCAATAATCTCGATTCTGCCGTCACCGTCGGGATTGCCGTACATTTCGGCTGTTATCTTGCCGTCGAGAATTTCAAGATATTCAATAAGCATTTCGGAGTCACAAGGCAGACCGTCCTTTTGAACTACTGTTGCGCCTTCAAGCATTGTGAGTCCGTCGCCGCCCTGAGTAAGCACATAAGCACTTCCTGCCAAAGTATAGGTTTTGTCAAGGTCAATGGGTTCACCGTCAATAAGAACATTCTGAACTCGGCGTTCCATTGTTTCATCCATTTCGATGAAATTGTCATACTGGTCGCAGATAACGGGAGATTCTCTGTAGGTATGAATTTCAAATGTTACGCCGGAAACCTGGAAAAATCCGCCGATGGGCTCAGGGCACTCGCGTGCGCCGTGTTCAAGCACGTCAACAAGCTGCTGACCCGTAACTTCAATAACACACATATCGTTATTGAATGCATTCATATCCATCAGCATCTTTCTTGTTACGTCGCCGATTGCTACATCAGCACGGACACCGCCGCCGTTGGCTATTGCAACATCCGCACCCGTTACCTCACGGTATGCATCGGCAACAAAATCGCCTGCGTTGGTCTCTCTCTTGCGAACAGCCCAGCTGCCGTCTTCATCATAAACAGCAAGGTTTGCATAGGATTGGCCGATAACTTCATTAAGGTATGAAATTTCAGCATTGTAGCCGTCAACCTTATCTTTAACGGTGTTGTAAGCTGATTCTGCTTCTGCAGACATTGTTTTAATATCAACATCATCGGGATTTATAAGCTCAAAGCTTGCATTATCACCGCTGATTGTGAGCACACCGAAGTTTGCAAACTTTGTGCCCGTTGATGTAAGAACAACATCTTCGTCATTGATATTTTTATTTGTTGCACTTTCGATTGTTTCGTGGGAATGAGCATCAATATAATAATCAATGCCATCTGTATTTGCAATGATATCGGTTGATTTCCAGCCCTCAGAGGTTTCAAGAATACCTGTATGTCCTACGGCAACAACTATATCTGCGCCATCTGCAATTGCACCGTCAACACTCTCCTGAATATTTTCATAAAGGACTTCGTTTGTCAGTCCGTCGGGATATGTAGGGAAGCCGTAAATAAAATTACCGTTTTCATCTTTGAAATATTCGGGAGTTGATTTAGTAATTGTTTCGGGAGTGGAAATACCGACAAAAGCAATCTGATAAGCTCCGAAATCTTCAATGGCGTAGGGTTTAAGCACAGGCGAATTGGAGGTCAGATTACAGAAGTTTGAGCTTATATAATCATATTCCGCTTTATTTTTCGCAAGGTCAAGGAATACCTCCATACCGTAGTCAAATTCGTGGTTACCGGGCACCGCATAGTCATAGCCGACTGCGTTCATAATGTCAACAACAGCTTCGCCTTCGGTTGTTGAACCGATAACCTCACCCTGAATGGCATCGCCGGCATCAACGGTGATAACGTTGTTGCCCTGAGCGATAAGATCCGCCCTGTATGCCGCAAGAACGGGGTAATCGTCAATCGCGCAGTGAACGTCATTTGTGTAAAGAATAACGGTGTTTTGCTCTGCAGCAAATGCCATCGGCATAGCCGAAGCAATTATAATCATTGCAAGAACAAACGATATGATTTTTTTGGTTTTCATGTGCTTCCCTCCTAAAATAATTAAAAATTAATATAATATACAGTCAAGCTGAAAAACTGCGCCGTTGGTGTACTCAGAATACTCTGAGGCTCTGTTTAAAAACAATAAGCGCAAACAGCAATAAGCACTATTGCTCCGATGCTGCCAAGTATTCCCCTCGGTTTTCCGCTCATTTTATAGCTCTTTTTTATTTGTCGTTTTCTTTTTTACTGCTATAAGTTCTTCAAAAGCCTGCTCATTTACCTTTTCAACATATTCAATGAATTCGCTGAGAATGCGTGCGCCTATGCTGTGGTAATCCATTGCAAGCACTTTTTGAATTTTCATTTTTCTTGTTTCTTCAGGTACATTGTAAATTGTCATTATCTGATTGAGTGCACCACTGATTCTTGTGCCGAGAGGCACAGAGAAATCCGTTGTCATAAGGGTTGAATATTCAATACCGGAAACAAGAATTTCTGCCTCGGCAAACTGCTCATCGCTCCAACCTTCGCAATACTGAGCAAAAACTTTTTTTGCTCTTTTGGCATCGTTTTTGCGAATAATGTCAAGCGTCATTGGGCTTGAATATACCGAAACAAAAAAGTCCCTTGCAATTTCATTTTTCTCGCATGCAGATGCCATTGACATCATCTCAAGGCAAATCGCCATAACAGAACTGATTCCGTCTCCCGCTTCTTCTTCCATCAGCTTCCATTGAAATTCGCAGAGCATGTCAACAAGCACAGCAAGCAAATGCTCCTTTGTCGGATAATGAAAGGTAAGGTTTCCCTTACTCATTTCAAGCTCATCGCATATTGCTTTGGTTGTTGTGTTTGTATAGCCTTTTTCAAGGAACATTCGGGTTGCAACCTGAATAATTTCAAGTTTTGTAAGTTGTGATTTACTGATTCTCGTCACAACATCGACTCCTTTTATCAATTGTTTTGATTCGTCCAAATTTTAGCACTTGTACTATAAAAGGTCAAGAGCTTTTTAGAACTTTATAAAAATGATTGATAGCGTATCAGTATAGGCTACAGCTGCTACGGCATGGTTAAATTTGACAAAGACAGTATTACCTTAACCGACAAGGGTGACGGGAACGGCTTCGGCACAATGTCGGTGGTTTCCTTCTGCGAAAAGAACAAGGCATATTATGAGTTCAAGGAAGACAAGATTAACTTGACACTCTGCCTTTTAGCGTAGTAGTATTAAAATTGTAAAATAACAGAATTCTTTGCGGCTTTGCTGCACGGAGTCTGAATTTAAGGAGGATAAAACTATGGGTCGTTTAGAAGGTAAGGTTGCTGTTATCACTGGTGGCAACTCAGGTGTAGGTGCAGCAACAGCAGTTAAGTTTGCGGCAGAGGGTGCAAAGGTTGTTATCACCGCCCGCCGTGAAGCTCCTCTTCAGGAAGTGGCTGATAAAATCCGTGAAGCAGGCGGCGAGGTTCTGAGCGTTGTAAGCGATATTTCAAAGGATGAGGATGCCAAGAGGGTTGTTGAAGAGACTCTTGCCGCTTACGGCAAGATTGATATCCTTATCAACAATGCAGGTGTTCTTGACGGCGGTCTCAAGGCTATTGACAGCTTTACGGATGATGATATGAACCGTGTTATTGATATTAACACAAAGGGAACAATGTGCATGATGCGTGCCGCTACTGCCGAAATGGCAAAGACAGGCTACGGCTCAATCGTTAACGTTGCGTCCGTTGCAGGCGTTATGGGTTGCGGCGGCGCTGCTTATGTTGCATCAAAGGCTGCGGTTATCGGACTTACCCGTCACACAGCTCTGCGTTTTGCGGGCACCAATGTGCGCTGCAACGCAATCTGCCCCGGCACAATTGTTACCCCCATGGTTGCCGATATGAACCCTGCCAACCTTGACATGAACATCTTCGGTCAGATGATGAAGCACAATGACCTTAAGGTTCAACCCTGCTTGCCTGAGGATGTTGCAAACATGCTCCTCTTCTTTGCTTCCGATGAATCCCGTGCAATCACCGGTCAGTCAATCGTTACCGATTTCGGCTCAACTCTGTAAAACAGCGATGAATTACATTGAACAGGGGCATTGAAATATGAAATTTGTAAATGTAATGAAAAATAAAAATGTGTATGCGGACGGTATTCATGACGATACAAAAGCTCTGCAGGCATGTATTGACGAGGTAAAAGACGGCGGAACGGTTTATTTCCCTGACGGAATATATCTTGTTTCTGCAGCGCTGATTTTTTACTCAAATCAGCACTTTAAATTTTCAGACAAGGCAACCATTCTCAGAGATGACAAAAACAAGCCCTGGACGAGATATTTGCTTGCTTCCTATTCGGAACCCGAATGGGGAGAATATGACGGCACACATGATGTTGTGATTTCGGGCGGAACATTTGACGGAAATGCAAATATCACCGAATGGATAACACTTGTAAATACCGTTCATTGCAGAAATATTACAATTGAGAATTGCCGCTTTGTTCATTGCGCACACTGGCATTGCATTGAAATAAACGGTACGGAAAATGCCACCGTTCAGAACTGTATTTTTGACGGACCGACTTACACCGCAGTCAATGAAGGGCTTTATAACGAACAGCTTCAGCTTGACCTGGCACGTCACGGCTCTTACGGACCGGTTTACAACTGTGACGGTAAGCTTGTTGATTTTAAAAGCGATGATACCGTTTGCCGTAACATTGTAATCAAAAACAATATTTTCAAGTGCTCAGGCTTCCCGGGAGTGGGTCATCACGGCGATTGCGACCACCATAACATTGAAATAACGGACAATATTTTTGACGGACCCTCGGGCACAGACGGAAAAAGCAGAGGCTATATTATTTTCCGACCCATGGCTTATGACATCAGGGTTAAAGGTAACGCGTTTATCGCACCCGAAGAAACCGATTCACTGAGCTACGGTATTATTGCGGAAAATCCTGATGATGCCGCATTGACGGCGGAGGACAATTTCTTTATCGGTAAAATTGATAAAAAAGTTATTATAGGATAACGGCAACGGCGGAAAAATAATGTATAATTAAATGTACTTTGCGTGAAGCAAAACGGAGAGTCTGTGTGCGGTGTGATTTACGCAGACTGCAAAAGGAAGTGACAGGGTGAGCGTAAAAACAGAAATCTTTATAAAAGACAGGGCAGACCCGTTTGTAATGCGCTCATCTGACGGTACATATTACTTTACCGCATCGTACCCAATGTACGGCAAGGATGACCCCGAGGGATATGACAGAATCATTCTTCGCTGTGCCGAGTCCATTGATGCCTTAGCAACAGCGGAGGAGAAGGTTATATGGGATGAAAAGGATTGCCTCACCGCATTCCGCTATATCTGGGCGCCCGAAATCCATGAGATAAACGGTAAGTGGTACGTGCTTTTTGCGGCAAGCGCAAGCGAAAACAATGTGTGGGATATTGACTGTCACATCATAACCTGTAAAGGCGATAACCCTTACAATGATCCGTGGGAGAATATCGGTAAATTTGCCGCCTGCGAGGGTGACAGCTTTTCATTCAGAGGTTTTTCACTGGATATGACTTACTTTGAATGCGCAGGCAGTCACTATGTTGCCTGGGCACAGAACGGCGGCAATTCTAATGTATACCTTGCCCGTGTTGAGCCTGACAGACCCTGGCAGACCGTTACCCCTGCAATGCTGCTTACAAAGCCCGAGTATGACTGGGAGAGGGTGAATATTCCCGTAAACGAGGGCCCTGCGGTGATGATACACAACGGCAGAGTTTTTTTGGCATTTTCAGCAAGCGCAACGGGTCCCGAATACTGCATAGGGCTTATGTATGCGGATGAAAATTCGGATCTGATGAATATTGAAAGCTGGACGAAGCTTGACAGACCTCTGCTTACCTCGGCTGACCTTGAGGGTGAGTACGGTCCGGGGCACAATTCCTTTGTAAAGGATGAAAACGGTGAGTGGATTTTTATTTATCATTCCCGTGATGAGGAGTGCTTCTGCGGCAGGTGCGGATATTCCGATAACGACCCGCTGTATGACCCGTGCAGAAGCGCAAGGAAAAGAAAGGTTTTGTGGGATGCCGACGGCTTCCCTATACTTAACGGATAGGTGATATTATGCCGCTTGAAATAGTAAGAAACGATATAACAAAAATGCAGGTTGATGCAATAGTCAATGCCGCAAATTCTTCTCTGCTTGGCGGAGGAGGGGTTGACGGCAGCATACACCGTGCTGCAGGCGAGGGGCTTCTTGAGGAGTGTCTCACGCTTGGCGGATGCGAAACGGGTAAATCCAAAATTACCGGAGCATATAATCTGCCGTGCAAATTTGTGATTCATACCGTGGGACCCGTCTGGGAGGGCGGGGCATGCAACGAAAAAGAACTGCTTGAATCCTGCTACAAAACTTCGCTTAAGCTTGCTAAGGATAACGGCTGCGAGAGCGTGGCATTCCCTTTGATTTCTTCGGGAAATTACGCTTATCCCAAGGCGCAGGCACTTAAGGTTGCCGTTGATACAATCGGTGAATTCCTGTTTGAAAACGATATGACGGTGTATATAGTTGTATTTGATAAATCCGCTTTTCAGATAAGCGAAAAGCTTTTTGCGGATATAAAGCAGTATATTGATGACTGTTACGTTGATGAGCATACCGATTTCAGGGAAAGCAGGAGACGTTTAAATGCTTTTTCCCGCAGAAGAGCAAAGGAAACGGTGGCAGAAGCTTCGGTTGCGATGCCCGAATTCTGCTTTTCCGTGGCGCAGAGTGACCTCGGTGACAGGCTTGAACGCATTGACGAAAGCTTTTCGCAGATGCTTTTGCGTAAGATTGACGAAAAGGGCATGACGGATGCTCAGTGCTACAAAAAGGCTAATATTGACCGCAAGCTGTTCTCCAAAATCCGCGGCGATATCAACTACAAGCCGAAAAAGTCTACGGCGATAGCCTTTGCGGTGGCTCTTGAGCTGACGATTGAGGAAACCGAGGATATGCTCAGAAAGGCGGGCTTTGCTCTGTCACACAGCAATAAATTTGATATAATAATTGAGTATTTCATATTAAGAGGAATATATGATGTATACGAGATAAACGAGGCGCTGTTTGCGTTTGACCAGAGTTTGTTAGGAGCGTGAAAATATGATTTATTTTATTTGTTATCCCAGATGCACCACCTGTCATAAGGCACAGAAATGGCTTGATGAAAACAAAATCGGATATACTTTAAGGGATATAAAAACGCAGAATCCGTCCCTTGAGGAGCTTAAGGAATGGTATACAAGGAGCGGCTTGCCGATTAAGAAATTCTTTAACACAAGCGGTCTGCTTTATAAATCAATGGATTTAAAGAATAAACTGCCTTTAATGAGCGAGGAGGAGATGCTCAGCCTGCTTGCAACAGACGGTATGCTTGTTAAAAGACCGTTGCTTATAGGGGATGACTTTGTTCTCACAGGCTTCAAGGAAAAGGAATGGGCTGAAAAGGCGGGGCTGTAATTTGTCGCCTGCGAAGCGACCATTCCAAGTGAATAAATTTCTATAATGTGGTTGTAAGGTTGAGAAACCAAGCAGCCACATTATTTTTTTTGGAGGAAAACACAATGAAGAAGAATTTTACAGAACTCGTATTTATCCTTGACAGAAGCGGCTCAATGGCAGGGCTTGAGAGCGATACAATCGGCGGCTTCAACGCAATGATTGAAAAACAGCGCAGAAAAGACGGCGAATGCTGCGTTTCAACCGTGCTTTTCGACAACGAATCCGAGGTGCTTCACGACAGAGTGATGCTCAGCGAAATAGAGCCCCTGACGGACAGGGATTATACCGTAAGAGGCTGCACGGCGCTTATTGATGCCATTGGCGGCGCAATCCACCACATCGGCAATGTTCACAAGTACGCAAGGGCAGAGGACGTGCCAGAGCATACAATGTTTATTATCACAACCGACGGCATGGAGAATGCAAGCCGTAGGTATACAAGCGACAGGGTCAAGGCGATGATTGAACGTCAGAAAGAAAAATATGGCTGGGAGTTCCTTTTCATCGGCGCAAACATAGATGCCGTTGAAACTGCCGCGCGTTACGGAATAGGAGCGGACAGAGCGGTTAATTACCACAGCGACTCCGAGGGAACAAGGCTCAATTATGAGGTTGTAAGCGAAACAATAAGCTGTATGCGTGAAAGCAGACCCATCAGCTCAGGCTGGAAAAGAAGAATAGAAGAGGATTTTGCAGGCAGAAAAAAGTAAAATACAACAGGCACTTCCGAAAAAATCGGCAGGTGCCTGTTATGCTATTCCATATAAAATTCCTTCATATCGTCAAGGCGGAGAATCATCGGGTTAAGTCCAAGTGCGGCGCCTGCATCAATATCAATCCACGTGTCGGTTTTAACGGCTTTTCCCCTGTGTTCATCACCGTAAAAAACCGTGGGAGTGTGCCCGAAAATGCAGGTGATGCCGTCAAAGTAGCTTGTGTCAATGGTGGGGCGGTTCCATACAAAATCGTCCGCCTTGTATTCCGAAAGCTTTTTATCCTGCCTGAAATTTCTCAGTCCGCTGTGGGTGAGAAGAAAATCTCTGCCGTTTACAGAAAGCGTTTCATAAAGCGGAGCATCCTCAAGGTATTCGAGGATGTACTGTATTTCTTTATCCCTCATACCCGAAAGTGCGTTTAAGGTAACACCGCCGCTGTTTGCAACCCATACGGAATAAGTGTTGAGCTTTGTGCCTGTAAGGCTGTTTACGGATTCCCGAGTGATTTCTTCAAACAGGAAGCGGCAAGCAAGCATCATGGATTCGTGATTGCCGAGGATAAGCTGGGCGTTCGGCATAGAGAGTAGCCATTTAAGATATTTCACTCCGTCGGGACCTCGGTCAATCACGTCACCGAGGATGTATAAAAAATCGTCCTTTGAAAAGCCCGTGCTTTTAAGAAAATCCTTGAATTTTTCAATCGGATATCCGTGCAGGTCCGAGCATACGTAAATCATTCATATCAACTCCATACATATTTATATACAACATTTCCGCTTGAAAATCAATATTTAATACTCACTTGAAAAGCTCAGGGCTTTGTTGTATTATTTTATTGAAAATGCTCAGGGAGGTTGAACGAATGATAATCGAACCTATCGGCAAGCCTGAAATCATAATGTCAAACCAAGGGGAAAAGCACAACTATTTCGGCTGGCCAACAGCAAAAAGACTTCAGGATTCAAGGATTGCCGTTGCCGCTTCGGGATTCAGGCTTTATCATGTGTGCCCGTTCGGTAAGGCTGTTGTTGCTTTCAGCGACGATGAGGGAAAATCCTATACTGCGCCCTCGGCGGTTATTGATACCGTGCTTGATGACAGAGATGCAGGGCTTTGCACCTTCGGCGAAAGCGGACTGATTCTTACGTCCTTCAACAATACCGTTGAGTTTCAGAGAGAGTGCAACCTCAGCCGCTTTGAGGCGGGCAAGGAAAACGGAAAATATATTTCGGATTATCTTGATACCGTTTCACCTGAGAAAGAGCAGAAGGTGCTTGGTTCAACCTTTAAAATAAGCACGGATTGCGGCAAAAGCTTCGGTGAGCTTTACATCAGCCCCGTAACCTCTCCGCATGGACCCATTGAGCTGAAAAATTCCGAAATCCTCTGGGTCGGCGCAACCTTCCGGTGTGACGATGCCTTCAACAAGGGAGAGGAAATGCTTTTTGCTTATACCGTTTCGCCCGACGGCACAATGACGAAGGTGGGAACGATAGGAAAGGCATATAACGAAAAAGGCGAAATGCTTCATGCAAACGAGCCTTATGCTTTTCAGCTTTCATCCGGCAGGATTATCTGCCATTTCAGAACGGAGCAGAATTTCACTCTTTATCAGAGTATATCCGACGATAACGGCAGAACGTGGACCAATCCCGAAAGGCTTTTGCCTGACAATGGCGGTGCTCCTGCCCATATAATTGAACATTCATCGGGAGTGCTGATAAGCGTATACGGATACCGTGAGCAGCCTTACGGCATAAGAGCGATGCTCAGTACAGACAGCGGCGCAAGCTGGAGCACGGGTCATGTTATCTGTGACGGATTTCCGAGTGACGATTTGGGATATCCCTCCACCGTTGAGCTTTCGGACGGCTCCCTGCTTACCGTATTTTACGCAAAAACGGAAAAAGGCGCTCCCTGCGCAATAATGCAGCAGCATTGGAAATTAAAATAAAAAAGCTACCCGAACAGGAGTAAAATCCTTGTTCGGGTAGTGATTTTTATTTATCTCTGAACTCTGCCTGAGCCGTCGCCGCCTGCAAGCTTTTCAACCTCTGCAACGCTTACACGGTTGAAGTCACCCTCAATGGAGTGCTTGAGAGCGGATGCCGCAACTGCGAATTCAATGGCATCCTGAGTGCTCTTGCCGTTGAGAAGAGCGTAGATAAGGCCTGCGCCGAAGCTGTCACCGCCGCCTACACGGTCAACTATATGAAGGTGATATTCCTTGGAGAAGCAGTAATTTTCACCGTCATAGAGCATTGCTGCCCAGTCGTTGTCGCTCGCGGAAATGGAGGAACGCAGAGTTATTGCAACCTTTTCAAATCCGAACTTATCAGCGAGCTGCTTTGCGACGGATTTGTAGCCATCTTTGTTGAGCTTGCCGCCGTAAATATCGGTGCCTTCAGCTTCAATGCCGAAAACATC
>JAZSIQ010000179.1:0-5949 GCA_045533875.1 Acutalibacteraceae bacterium
GAAATAACGCATTCCGTAGGTGTCAAGACCGTAGTGCTTAGTGTACTGCTTTGCCCACTCTTCATCGCATCTCTTTGTGAGCGCATAGGGTGAGAGCAGATTGCCTTCTCTGCCCTCGGTTTTGGGAAGATTGGGCTCATCGCCGTAAACCGATGAAGAAGATGCGTAAACAAACTTTTTAACATTATTCTGCCTTGCGGCTTCAAGCATATTAAGTGTGCCGCTGATGTTGTTTGCACAGTAAAAAAGAGGCATTTCAATGCTTCTGGGCACACTGCCCCATGCAGCCTGATTGAGCACATAGTCAACACCCTCACAAGCCTTCATGCAGGTGTTAAGGTCTTTAATATCACCCTTTATGAACTCATAATTGGGATTTGAAATGAACATATCAACATTCTTTTGCGAGCCTGTTGATAAATCATCAAGGCAGCGCACGCAGTAGCCCATTTCAAGAATGGCTTCGCAGAGGTTTGAGCCTATGAAGCCCGCACCGCCGGTAACGAGGAAAAGCGAGTTTTCGGGGAAAACGAGATGCCTGTAACCCATTTTTACAGCCTCCAATACTGATAGCCTGCTTCGGAATATGTTTTTCTGTCGAGCACGCCCTTAACATCAATAAGAACCTTACTGCCATTTTCGCCGCTCTTGAACATTGAGTCAATGTCACCCATACCGAAACTCATAAATTCCGTGTGACCGACTGCGATGATAACCGCATCCATATCCTTAACGGTGCAGATATCAACAAATTCAATGCCGTAGTGCTGCTTGCCCTCTTCTGCATCTGCAACGGGATCTGCAACAACGGGAACAATGCCGTATTCCTTAAGCTCGTCCATGATATCAATAACTCTGGTGTTTCTTGTATCGGGGCAGTTTTCCTTGAATGTAAAGCCGAGAATTGCAACCTTTGAATCCTTAACATTCTTACCTGCGGCAATAAGCTTTTTAACAACATTCTCGGCAACATATTTGCCCATATCGTCATTAATGCGCCTGCCAGCAAGGATAACCTGGCTGTGATAGCCCATCATTTCAGCCTTGTATGTAAGATAATAGGGGTCAACGCCGATGCAGTGGCCACCTACAAGGCCGGGGAAGAATTTAAGGAAGTTCCACTTTGTACCGGCAGCCTCAAGAACGGCCTTTGTATCAATACCCATTTTGTTGAAGATGATTGAAAGCTCGTTCATGAATGCAATGTTGATGTCACGCTGGCTGTTTTCAATAACCTTTGCAGCTTCCGCAACCTTGATGCTTTCGGCACGGTGAACGCCTGCTTCAACAACAAGTTCATAAACCTTTGCAACGAGGTCAAGTGTTTCCCCGTCCATACCCGAAACGATTTTAACAATGGTTTCAAGGCGGTGTACCTTATCACCGGGGTTGATTCTTTCGGGTGAGTAGCCGATTTTGAAGTCAACGCCGCACTTAAGCCCCGATTCTTTTTCAAGAATAGGCACACACACATCCTCTGTTACACCGGGATATACTGTTGATTCAAAAACAACAACGGAGCCTTTTGTGAGATTTCTGCCGAGAATACGGCTTGCACCCTCAACGGGAGTAAGGTCGGGGGTGTGGTCATCGTTAACGGGAGTGGGTACAGCAACGATGTGGAACTTTGCTTCGCGGAGCTTTGCTTCATCTGAAGTGAATTCAACGGTTGTATTTTTTATTGCCTCGTCACCGACCTCAAGAGTGGGGTCAATGCCGCTTTTGTAAAGCTCAATCTTCTTTGTATTAAGGTCATAGCCGATAACATCAACCTTTTTTGCGAATGCAACGGCAATGGGCATGCCTACATAGCCCAGACCTACGAGAGAGATTTTTTCCTCTTTTGAAAGAAGTTTTTCATAAAGATTTGTAAACATAATTTTTACCTTCCTTATTTACATAAACCGTTAATCTTTTCAAGATATGCGTCTGTTACTTTTTTTCGTGAGAAATTTGCTTTTATATATTCTCTGCCTTTTTCGCCCATAATTTTTCTTTCGTCATTGGGCAGGGCAAGGAATTTTTTGATTTGTGAGCAGAGAGCATCGACATCTCCGCCGTGGTAGATAAATCCCGTTTCGCCATCAATAAAGGTTTCCATACATCCCGGGTTATCCGTTGAGATAATGGGTCTGCCGCTTGATGCGCTTTCCAGCAGCACATTGCTCATCCCCTCGCCGTAAGTTGAGGGATGAATTGTAGCGTGGGATGCGGCAACAAAGGGCTTTATATCCTTCTGACTGCCTCTGTATTTTACGATATCCTTTTCTTCAAGCTCCGAAAGCAGCTTCTTATAATGCATTTCGGTGGGCTCGATGAAGCCGAGCATATTGAATTCGGTGTTGGGATACTCCGCCTTTATTCTTTTTGCGGCTTCAATGTAATCATCAACGCCCTTGTCGTGAAGAATTCTGCCAATGTAGTTAAAAACAACCTTTTCGCCGTTTTTGCCGTCACCGCCGTCGGGATAAGTCTGCAGAGGATAGCGATCTGTATTTACGCCCGAGCCCGGGATGAGGATATGCTCACCCTTTACCATGCCCATTTCTTCGGCAAGCTTCATATTTGTTGAATTCTGAAACATAACGCAAGCCGAACGCCTGAATGAGAATTTGAAAAGTGACATTACAAGCTTCTGCACTAAGCCACCCTCATTCAGAACGCTGCCGAAGCCTGTAACATTGCTTATCACAGGGATTCTAAGCAGATAAGCGGCAATTCCGGCGTAAACATTGGGCTTTGCGGTATAAGTGAGAACAACCGAAGGCTTATGCTTCATAAAAAGCATAAAATAGTGAACGAAGAGCTTTAAATCCGAAACAATGTTTGTTCCTCTTCTGTCAATTACGGGATCATCATAGCGGTACACAAGGTGCTGCATCAGCTCGAATTTTTCGCCGTCAGGGCAGGAGATGAGCATTTCATAGCCTGCATTGATTATTTCTTCAATAAGTTCTTTTCGGAAACAGTAAACATCATCGTCATTATTCGTTAAAAGCGCGATAAGATGCTTGTCTTTTGTTTTTTTCATTTTTATTCACTCCGTAATTATTTGCGGAATACCGCAAGAACGGTTAATATCATAATCTTTATGTCGTCAATAAAGCTGAAACTTCTGATTGCGGCAAGGTTATATTTCATTTTATCGGGCAAGACAACCTCGATATATGTTTTTTCAACATCCTCAGCAGCGTCAAGAAGCTCATTTTCGTCCTTGTAGTAAACGCTTGCCTCCGAGGTTATGCCTGCAGGGAGAAGAAGTGTTGCCATCATTTCAGGAGTGTATTTTTTAACATATTTGGGAACCTCGGGGCGGGTGCCCACAAATGTCATTGTGCCTCTGAAAACATCAATAAGCTGGCTTAATTCGTCAAGCTTGTATTTGCGGATGAATCTTCCTGTTTTGGTTATTCTTGAATCGCCGCCTACTGTCAGCAGTGAGCCTTTGTCCGCATTCGTGACCATTGAACGGAATTTGAAAATTCTGAATTCTTTGCCGTATTGCGTAATTCTTGTCTGCCTGTAGAATACGGGGCCTTTTGAATCAAGCTTTATAGCTATGGCGAGAGCAAGAAATACGGGCAAAAGCACCGTAAGGAGAATAAAAGACACAACCACATCAAAAACACGCTTTAATACGAGCTGCGCTTTTTTCTTTCGGAGGAGATCATAATATTCTTTTACTTCGGGTATCTGCATTTCAGGCGGAAGTCTGTCCCATTTACGCAATATCATGTGAAGCTCCTTCAGATATATTTTTTTACAACTTCTGCAAAGAATTCGCAAACTAATTCAACATCGCTGTCCGTAAGCTTTGTGTGCAGGGGAAGGGTAATTTCGTTTTTAAAAAAGTTATATGCGTTGGGGAAATCACTGATATTAAAGCCGAGATTTCTATATGCCGTCATCATAGGCAGGGGTTTATAGTGGACATTACAGGCAATTCCTCTTTCAGCCATTTCGGTTATGATTTCATTTCTTGTTTCTGCATCAATATCGGGAATTCTTATGATATAAAGATGCCCCGAGCCTGAATGGTTTTTACCGTAGTGCTCAAGATGGATAATGCCGAGCGAATCGCACATTTCATCGTATTTACGGATGATTTCTTTTCTTCTTTCCAAAAGTGAGGGATATCTTTCAAGCTGCTTTATTCCGATTGCAGCGGTAATATCTGTCATATTGCATTTGTACCAAGGGCCGATGATGTCGTATTCCCAGGCACCTGCTTTTGTTTTTGCGAGTGCATCCTTTGACTGACCGTGAAGACTGTAAAGCATGTATTGCTTGTAAAGCTCATCATTGTCGATACCCTCAATGGTTTTCCATGTTGCTGCACCGCCCTCTGCGGTGGTCAGGTTTTTTACTGCGTGGAAAGAGAACGAGGTGAAATCTGCAATTTCGCCTGCTCTTTTTCCGTTGCGTGTTGCTCCCAGAGCGTGAGCACAGTCAGCACAAACCGCAACTCTGCCCATTGCACGCTGAATTTCGTTGGCAGGGGAGAAAAGATGCTTTTTATTTTCAATTGTGGCAAAAATTCTGTCATAGTCGCAGATTATTCCTGCAAGGTCAACTGGAATAATCGCTTTTGTTTTTTCGGTTATTGCCGCTTCCATAAGGTCATAATCCATTTCAAATGAATCGGGTTTCGAGTCAACAAATATAACCCTTGCACCCGTATGGATTGCTGCAGATGCGGATGCGGTGTAGGTGTAAGCAGGCACGATAACCTCATCCCCCTCGCCAATGCCGAGAACACGCATATTCAGTTCAAGAGCCGCTGTTGCGGAATTAAGGCACGCAACCTTTTCTGTGCCGCAGTATTCGGCGAGCCTGCGTTCAAATTCTTTTGTTCTCGGCCCTGTTGTTATCCAGCCTGAACGCAGAGCCTCACATACTTCGCTTATTTCTGCTTCGGTAATGTCGGGAGGGCTGAAAGGTATGTTGGTCATTGGTTAACCTCTTTCTTAATTTCCTGTTTTATAGGTGGGAACCATTTCCCTAACCTTTTCGGCTATATCGGGATTGTTTTCGTATGCTGCGAGCATCAACTCGTCAAGCTGTTTTTGGAATAAATCCGTATCGAACTCAATGGGGTTGCCGATGTGAATAAGCTTGTTGTGGGTGGTCTTTAAACCTTCTTCCTCCATAAGCTTTTCTTCATAGAGCTTTTCGCCGGGGCGCAGACCCGTGTATTCAATCCTGATATCAACATCGGGCTTGAGTCCCGAGAGCTTTATAAGGTTTCGTGCAAGAGTATCAATTTTAACGGGAGAGCCCATATCCAAAACAAAGATTTCGCCTCCCTGAGCATCAGCACCGGCAAGAAGCACAAGGGATACCGCCTCGGGAATTGTCATGAAATAGCGGATAATTTCGGGGTGTGTGACTGTTACGGGGCCTCCGTTTTCAATCTGACGCTTGAAAAGGGGAACAACCGAGCCGTTGGAGCCGAGAACATTGCCGAATCTTACGGCAACGAACTCTGTGCTTACGTGTTCGGGAACGCCGTCGGAATAAAGTGTGCCTTCCTCTTCAAGATGGGTGAAAAGCCTGGGAATATCCTTTTGGCGGTTATCTTTGATTTTTTTATCAAATGCCTGGATAACCATTTCGCAAAGGCGCTTGCTTGCGCCCATTATATTTGTGGGGTTAACAGCCTTGTCCGTACTGATAAGAACAAATCTGTCGCAATTATTCACCATTGCGGCATACGCTGTTTTGTATGTGCCGATAACATTGTTTTTGATTGCCTCGCAGGGGCTGGTTTCCATCAGTGGAACATGCTTGTGCGCTGCCGCATGGTACACAAGATCCGGCTTATAGGCGCCGAACACATTATCCAGACACCGACTGTCTCGAACAGAACCGATAAGTACCTTCAGATTCAGATCCTTGTGCTTACTGCGCAGTTCCTGCTCGATCTCATAGGCATTATTCTCGTAAATA
>JAZSIQ010000024.1:0-2546 GCA_045533875.1 Acutalibacteraceae bacterium
ATATCAATAAAAATGCTTTCAAATGACAACAGCAGTTTCTATAAGCTTACCTTTGACACCGAATCCAACTCACCGCAATTTTACGGTCAGACCGCATTCGGTACAGAAGAACTGAGAACTCAGGGTGAGGAAGCTGTATATCAGAAATGGTGCGGTGTTTTTGAAAACGGTAAAGGTCTTGCTGTTCTTAATAAAGGAACCTACGGCGGAAGCGTTGAGGGCAGCACTTTGAATATATCACTTCTCAGAACACCTGTTTATTCCGCCCATCCGATAGGCGACAGACCGCTTACCGACTCTGACCGCTCACACGACAGAATAGATATAGGTGAGCGTGAATTCAGTTACAGATTAACATCTGATACAAAACACCTTGATGCACAGGCGGAAATGTTCAATCAGCCATGCATTGCTCTTTCCTTCTTCCCCTCAGGATCAGGTATGGTAACCGATACTGTTGTTGAACTGAGTAATCCCGATATAATTCTCAGCAGATATGCACCCGTTGAAAACAAAGCTTTGATACGCCTGTACAACTCACAGAACAGCAAACAGGAAACACAATTCAGCATTAATAACAAGAGCTTTACAGTCAGATTTACACCGTTCGAGGTGAAAACTTTTAGTTTTGACGGTAATAATCTTACAGAAACCGGGATGATATAACAAAAAACGGTACGTCATCGGCGTACCGTTTTCTCAATTGAAAAAATTATTTTGACAATAAAAATAACCGATGCTATACTTAAAATATATAATTCAAGGGAACAGGAGGGTTTGTTTTGGAGAAAAAGAAGCTTTACATTTTAACCTACGATCACGGCGGTTTTGTACTCTGGGGTGACCGAGTAAAATCCCGTCTCAGGGATTTGGCGGTGTGGATGGAAAAATATCCAAGGCTTAAAATAGGTCTCGATTATGAGAGCTTTACCTTTGATGAATTCATGCGTCAGGACCCTGAAATAATTCAAATGATATCCGAATTACTGGAGAAGTATCCTGACCGTTTCGGTATGGGTGCAACCACATACGGACAGCCTCTGTCGCTGTTTATCTCTGAGGAATCAAATGTACGTCAGCTCACTTATGCCGTAAGAACAAATCTTAAATACTTCGGTAAAACACCTTCTGTATATGCAATTTCCGAGTTTGCGCTCAACAATCAGACACCTCAGCTTATATCACAGTGCGGCTATGAAGCTGCCATTCTCCGCTCGCACGTTATGGGATACGGATATACAAAAACCTTTGATTCCCCCTGGGGCCGTTGGATAGGTAAAGACTTAACCGAAATCCCGGCCGTACCCACTTATCACAAGCAGGGCAGGGGCTTCAACTGCACAACTGTTGATAACTGGATTCTTTCGCGCTGGCCTGTTGATTCGGAGCTTTACTCTCTTGCAGATTTCGAAAAGATGTTTTCCGATTATGAGCCGCTCCTCGCTTCAAGATATGATGACCTTACTCAGCCCATTGAAGAGGTAACGGCACACACGCAGAATGTTGAGAATTATGAGTATATTCTTCTTGAGGATATACCTGAAATTTACGGCGAAGCTAAGGATGAGCTTAAAACAACAGATAACGACTTCCACGCTCAGATGCCTTGGGGATACTGCGGAAACGAAATTTTCAACGGTTGCCGCAAGGGTGAGGTTGATGCGCTTCAGGGTGAAAAACTTAATGCATTATCCGTAATGCTCGGCGGTGATTCGCTTCAGTCAACATCCGAGGAGGCTTGGAAATACATACTCGCCGCTCAGCACCACGATGTAACTATCTGCGGTCTGCTTGATTTGTCACGCAGATTTATTCCCGAATCCTTAAAACTTTCAGAAAAGGTAAAAACTGAATCCTTTTCTGCCCTTTCAGCGAAATTCGCAAGCAACAACGGCGAATCACTTCTTGTTGTTAACCCTCATTCCTTTGATATGGATGAATGGATTGAAACTCCCGTTGAATACTCATGCTGTGTATATGACGGTGATTTGGCGCTTGAATGTGAAACTGTTATCCGAAACGGCGAAAGCATTCTTCGGACACATATCTGTCTGCCGCCCCTTACGGTAAAACGCTATGAAATCAAAAAAACTCTCAATGAGGCAGAGAGCAATTTCTGTTTTGATTACGATAACAGCGTGCTCACCACACCTCTTTATAAGGTTAAGTTTACAGAAAAAGGTATAGCTTATATTGACATCATTGCCGACTCACAACGTATTTACGACAATGGAGAGGGTGCTCTTTTCACGGCGTTTGTTGATGATAAAGAGTGTGAATCATCAGGTGAATGGAGTTTCGATATTACAGCTCATGCTGCAAAAGCCGTTCAGGAAGGCATGGTAGGAAGCATTCCTTACCGTTTTGAAATGATTTTTACCGGCAGACGCGCGAGAATCGACTGCAAAGCCCGCTTTGAAATGCACGGCGAGCATGTTGGCAGAACCGATATCACCCAGGGCAGACCTGTTCCGCTTACCCTCAACGGTCATCACCACGAGGATAAACTCTGCTTTGTGATGAATCTTTGCCTTGATAACAACAGA
>JAZSIQ010000108.1:0-5324 GCA_045533875.1 Acutalibacteraceae bacterium
ATAATAATACAAATTCACTAACAAAGTGTGTGATGAAAATTAAATTTATGTTAACACACAAAACCACATACAAATAAATAATACTTTATTTTGTCCCAATTGTCAAGCAATATCCATATATATTGTTGCAAAAAGAAAAACGGCTTGCCTCAAAAGAGACAAGCCGAAAAGTCACGAAACTAAATTCTTGCGTTAATTTAACTTACGCAACCTTTTTCTTGGTGCAAACATAAGCTGCAGCAGCTGCTACGGAAACAGCAGCGAAAACAGCGATGCCTGTTGTTGCGGATGAACCGGTCTCGGGCTGCTCAGCGGGAACTGTGGGAGCTTCGCTGTTAGGAGCGTAGAAATCCTTGATAGTACCCTTGAGGTTGTCGATGAGATCGGAGATGGTGCCGCTGGAAGTGCTGATGCCAACACTCTCAAGAGAGTCACGAAGACCGTCGATAGCGCCGGCAATATTGTCGGTATCGAGTGCCTTGAGATCAAGGTTAGCAAGAGCTTCAAGAGCGCCAACAGCTGCATCCTCAATTGTGCCGATGATATCTGCATCTGCGCCTTCAAGAAGGCCGTTAGCGTAGTCAACGATATCGTTTACAGCGCCGGAGATGTTAGAATCAGCAGCAAAAGCCATTGTGGACATTGCAAATGCAAAAACAAGTGCAAGTACGAGTGCGAGTGCTTTTTTCATTGTGAACCATTCCTTTCAAATATTTATTGCAAGAGCAACAATTGTTACCTTATATTACCACGGTCAGGGGCTAATGTCAATATTTTTTTAAGAAAAAACTCTGTTAGACACAGGTTTTTATGATTTACACAAAAATCTGACAAACCCCTTACCAATAGTGGTTAAATTATTCAACTAGTCTCTTACAGGAAGTGTGATTGCTGTTGTTGTAGTTTTGTTAGCGGGAGCAGTTGTTTCATAATCGCTGTAGGTTGAGTCGTGGATTGAGCGCCAATCAAACCATACATCTGCGCCGCTCTGATAGATTGAATCGTAGGAGAGGCTATCCTTAGAGGAAGCGGAGGTAAAGCCCTTCTTCTTCATACCCTTTGTGAAGAGGGTTGCCATAACTTCATCCTTAAAGGTGATGTGAGAGGTCATTCTGAGCTCTGTGATGGGGCTTGAGAATCTGTTCAGAGTGCCGAACCAGAAACCTGTTGCCCACCAATACTTGGTGTAATCTCTGGAGAAGAGATAAGTATACTTACCGTCACGGTCATCATCCCAGTAAACGTGCATATCCATATTGAGCCAATCGGACTCAGCAGCACACTGATAATGGTTGATTGCGTTCTCGTTAATTTCGGAAGATGTGAAGTTCTTGGTGGTGTAAACGCCGATTTCAGCACCTACGAATACCCAACCGTACTGACCCTTCCAAAGCTGAATCATCCATGCTCTGTCATCATAGTCAAATCTGATTCTTACTTCGTCAATGAACATAACGGTAACGGGAGCCATCTGGTCATAAATCTCATTATAACCGAAGCCGTACTGCCAGCAATCCTTATCGTCAGTATAGAAATAACCCTTTTCGCTGTTATAGCTATATCCGAGAACTGCCTGCTGCTCCATGCTGGTAAGACCTCTGTCAAGAGCGTCAACATACCAGATGCCGGTATCGGATGAATCCTCGTAAGAAACATCTACCTTTCCGCCTGTGTTGCCGTTGCCGTTTACAACGGGCTTACCGTTGCTGCCGCCGGCCTTGGTGGTGGTAGTCTTTTTAACAGTCTGCACAACATTCTGAAGGGTTGTTACTATGTTACCCTGTGCATCTGTAATAACCTCATCCTCAGTTACTGAAGGAATCTCGGAATTCGTGAGATCTTCGCTGTAAGCCTGAGTGGTTGTTTCTGTTGTAGTCTCAGGTGCATTTGCTTCCTTCGCATTTTTGATCATGGGTACAGCAACAGCCACGCCTGCAATAAGCACGACAGCAGCAATTACTATTGCCATAATTTTCGATTTGCTCATTATGTAAGTCCTCCAAACGGATTTTTTGCACACTCGTTCGCGCATCCTTTAAAGTATACCAATCATTACGCTCATAGTCAAGAGTTTACAGCATACTGTTAAGGATTTTTTAAGATTTAGTTAATAATATCTCTCCAAGTAAAGATAACATCGCAGCCGTAGCGCTTATATGTATCCATTGTATAGGGTGAGAATGCGGAAACCTCCTGGAATCCGAGCTTTGACATTGCTTCAACGAACTTGTCGGTCATGAGAGTATCTTTGAATGTGATTCTTGCAAGAACGAAAAGTTCCTGAGTATCTCTTACATTAGTCATCTGACCGTCAACAAATCCGGTAGGCCACCAATACTTGGTATAGTCCCTTGTAAACTGAGGGCTGTAGTTACCTGTACGATTCTCGTCCCAGTACATTGTCATTTCCATGCCGAGCCAGTCCGCTTCCGTTGCGCAGTTATAATGGCCGATAAGGCTGGGAGTGCCGGCTCTTCTGTTATAAAGACCGATTTCACAGCCTACAGTACCGACATCGCCGGAAATATACTGACCCTTCCAAAGCTGGACAAGCCAATCTCTTCCGTCATAATCATAGAACTTAATACGGCAGGTTTTGATGTGGAAATCAATAAGAGCTGCGCCCTTGTCATAAATCTCGTTGTAGCCGAAGTTGGACTGAACGCAATCCTTATCATTATTATAAAGATAAGGCTTGAAGCCGATAACATCATAGCCTGCAAGGTAAAGGCCCGCAAAGGTCATATCTGACGGAAGCTTACCTGACGAGGTAGCAGGAGTTGATGCATGACCGATTTCCATTTCCTCAACATCTTCGGCAGCGTCCTCAATGGTTCTTGTGGTTTCCTCTGCCTTCGTGGTTGAGGTAGTGGTTGCCTTGGTGGTTGCCGTTGTTGAGATTGTATCAATTACCGTCTCGGTAACCGATTGAGTAATCTGAGCCAAAGTAGTTGACTGCTCAGATACCTGCTGACTTGTACTGTCAGCAACGGTGGTTGATGAGGTAGGCTGTATTTCGGGCACGGGACTGCCGCCGTCTTTTCTGACAAAGGAAACAATACCAACGCATACGGCCACAACCGCCACTGACGAAATAATCAGCGTTAATGCTTTTTTGTTCATAAACTTCCCCCTTATTTTTTGTTATAGTAATTCGCTTGTGCGAAAAAAGGCGTGGTGGAGATGGCGGTAATCGAAACCGCGTCCGAAAAGCCCTCCTCAAGACTTTCTACGAGCGTATACCGTCTTTTGAAATTCCCTTTGAAAAGCGCCGGCGGTCAGGCTCAGTTCATCGGTAGCCGCGTACTGCATGACAGGTTACGGGGCACTCCCCTGTTCACGTTCACTGCTAATCGACGCTTCTTATCGGACCGCAGTACTTCCGACAGAAACGGCTGCTTTAGTTAAGCAGCAAGAGCAACTTTATTGTTGTCGTTTAATTTAAAAAGTTTGCGGCTTTTAAAGAGGGTCCGCACCTCTGCTCGCTTATCCGGATTCAGACTCCCCGTCGAAATCCTTTCATCCCCATATATCTTTTATTAAAATCCGCAGTGCGCAATGCGCCTCAAGCATCGCGCACCGCAGAAAAATAACACAATATAATAAGGTTTTATTATTAACTTATTTCAATAACTACATGCTGACCCGACTCATCAACAACATCAAGAAGCTGACCCGTTACACCCTCGTTGATAAGGTTGAAAATACTGTCAATCTGTTTACTGTCAAGCGAGTCGGTGCCGACATTCACGATGCTTGCAATCCCCGTGCCGAGCTTTGTGAACTTTTTCACCATAGTCATAGGCAGGGCTACGTTTACGGGCTTTCTGTTTTCGCCTGTAACGCGTATACGCAGGCTAAGGTTGCTTAAATCCGCTTCGGGCTGAGGCATCTCCTGAACTTCAGGCTGAACTTTTGCATTGCCGAGCAGTTCATCAATACTGACACCGAGAATCTGCGAGATTTTAGGCAGAAGCATGATGTCGGGGCATGACAAATCGTTTTCCCATTTTGAAACCGCCTGTGAAGTTACACCTACAAGCTGAGAAAACTCCTCCTGAGTATACCCGAGTTTCTTGCGTGCGGCAGCAATTCTTGAGCCTACCGTTGCATTGACGTTGTGCTGAGTCTGCTCACCTGAGTTGTTTTCCTCGTTCGGTTTTCTGTTGAAAAATGTCATAATTTTTTCTCCTTTCGGCTTCAGAATATGCCTTAATTCTATCGGAGAACGCTAAAATTTTGAAGCGAACAACAGTTGAAACACCATGTTTTCAGCTAAACCAACGGTTGGTTTTCGCTAAAAAGCGCCTCAACCAACGGTTGTTTTACCTGCGTGAGGACATTTCCCTTTCAATTTTGCGCTGAGCTTCTTTTTTTGCAGCTGTTTCACGCTTGTCGTAAAGCTTTTTGCCTTTACATAAACCAACCTCAAGCTTTGCTCTACCTTTTGAAAAATAAACACTTAAAGGTATTATAGTGAGCCCTTGCTGCTTCATCTGCCCGAAAAGATGATTAATCTCCTTTTTGTGCATCAGCAAGCGGCGCACCCTGATGGGGTCACGGTTAAAGATGTTGCCCTGTTCGTAAGGGCTGATATGCATACCGTTGACGAAAATTTCGCCGTTCTTGATTGAGCACCATGAATCCTTAAGATTCACCTTGCCCTGACGTACCGACTTTACCTCGGTGCCGAAAAGCTCAATTCCCGCTTCGTATTTTTCAATTACAAAGTAATCATGATATGCCTTTTTATTTTGCGCTACGGGTTTAATTTGAGAATTTTTATCCATTTTCTTACCTCTTGTGCAGGGGTATTATATCACAAGTTTTTTAATTGTCAATTAACAAATATTTAATTTTACAATAAAAATTTTGCCAAATAAGCAAAATTATTTTGATGAATTTTTCTTTGCGTAAGTCTTTCTGTTCCTGACGATTGCCTTTTCGGTGCGCTTTCTGCGTTCCTCTGCCGCCCTTTTGGCTTTAACCTTTGAGAGGGGCTTTGACTGAGCCTTCTTTGCAGGCTTTTTCTTCTTTACAGGCTTTCCACTCTCCTTGTCAAGCTCAGGGTTTTCCTTGTAGAGAATTATGCATCCGCCCACAAGCTGAACAACCTCACTTCCGGTAGCCTCTGCAAGAGCATCAGCAAGCTCTCGGGGAGTGCCGGGTGCGGTATCAAGCAGAATTTTAATCTTTATCAGCTCACGTTTTCTGAGCACGTCGGCAGTTTCCTTAATAAGTGTTTCGGAAATACCGCCCTTGCCGATATGGAAAACGGGTTCAAGAGTATTTGCCTGAGCTCTGAGAGCTGCTCTTTCTTTACT
>JAZSIQ010000048.1:0-14834 GCA_045533875.1 Acutalibacteraceae bacterium
AGCTATCACTGACGCACTCAAGGGTACCGATATGGTATTCATCACCGCAGGTATGGGCGGCGGTACAGGTACAGGCGCAGCTCCCGTTATCGCTTCCTGCGCAAAGGATCTTGGTTGCCTTACCATCGGCGTTGTTACAAAGCCCTTCAAGTTTGAAGGCCGCAGAAGAATGGAACAGGCTCAGAACGGCATCAAGAGCCTTGCAGAGCATGTTGACAGTCTTATTGTTATTCCCAATGACAGACTCCGTGCACTTGACGACAGAAAGAAAACAATCGCTGAAGCTTTCGCAGAGGCTGATGAAGTTCTCCTTCAGGGTGTTAAGAGCATCTCCGAGCTTATTAAGATTCCCGGCTTTATCAACCTTGACTTCGCTGATGTTACCAGCGTAATGAAGGATGCAGGCTATGCTCACATGGGCGTAGGCAAGGCAAAGGGCAAGGATAAGGCTGAAAGTGCTGCTAACATGGCTGTTTCAAGTCCTCTTCTTGAAACCTCCATTTCAGGCGCAAAGGGCGTTATCATTTCCATTAACGCTTCCAGCGATGTTGACCTTGAAGAGGTTGAAACCGCTGCTGAAATCATCACCGCTCAGGCTCATCCCGATGCAAACATCACTTGGGGTATTGCTTTTGATCCCGACCTTGATGATGAAATGATCGTTACCGTTATCGCAACAGGATTTGACAGCACAGCTCCTGCTGCAACGGTAGACCCCTTCGCAGGTGTTAAGGCTGAAGCTCCCAAGCCTGTTGAGAAGGTTGCTCCCGTTGCTCCTCCCGTTGTAACCAGCGGTCCTGTTATTCCTCAGTTTGATGCTCCTGCAGCTCCCGCTCCCGAAAAGAAGCCTGAGCCCGTAAAGGCTGTTGAGAGCACTCCCGTTGATGATGACCAGTTCTACATCATGCTCAACGATATCATCAAGAAATAAGAAATAAAGATTAACGCTGTAAATTCCGTGAGGGATTTACAGCGTTTTTTTTGTGTTTATTATCTTTCGGTGGGTAAATCGGTAAGCGGAAGAAATTTGTAGCCCTGCTCTCTTGTCCAGTCAATGATATCGGCAAGAGCTTCTGCGTTATCGGGGTTTACGCTGTGAAGCAGAATTATTGCACCGGGATGCATTCTTGAAGTAACCTTTTCAAATGCGTAATCCTTGCCCTTTGTGTTTTCTGCATCCCAGTCACCGTAAGAGAGCGACCAGAAAACCGAGGTGTAGCCGAGGGAATCAACAAGATTCAGAGCACTCTGGGAGTAGTTGCCTTTAGGAAATCTGAAAAATGTTGAATTATAGCCGAAGTTTTCCCTGAGATAGTTTGTGCATTCGGTGAGCTCCTTGGCCATCTGTGTTCGGGAAATAAGCGAAAAATCAGGGTGGTTTGCCGAATGGTTACCTACTATATGTCCCTCCTTTATCATTCTGCCTATAAGCTCGGGCTGAGATTCAATATGGTCAAGAGTGCAGAAAAATGCGGAAGGCACCTGCTTTTCTTTAAGGATATCAAGAATTTTATCGGTGTTTCCGTTTTCCCAGCCGCAGTCAAAGGTGAGGTAAACAACCTTTTCCTTTGTCACACGGTCAAGACAGATTGCTCGGTATCCGCTTTTGTCAAAGGAATCCTGAAAATTCACGGAGATACTGTGCGGCTTGAAGTTGGATGCTACTCCGTAGCTGTGCTCAACCGTTTTTTCACTTAAGCCTGTTGAGTTTTCGGGGTCGGGGATGTTATCAATTGTAAGTGCATCAAGCAGGGGAAGCCCTGAGAATTCAGAAAGAGCGGCTTTGAGAGCGGCCGAGGTTGTAACCCTTGTGTCGGGTACTGTTGCCGCCTGCATAACATCGGTTTGCTCTGTGGCCATTCCTGCCGCAATGGAGCAGCCTGCAAGGGTAACCGTAAGTGCAATTACGGGCAGAATTAAATATCTTTTTATAAAAAACATCCTTTCTTGCAGTTTTTTTAAATATAGTATGCGCCTGTTTTTAAAAATTTTTCACTTATTAAAAATTAAATTTTTAAACTATACAATATTTTAAAGTTATGATATAATAACCTTTGTATAACAAATAATTCCGAAAGGAGCCCGCAATATGGAACAGAAACAGCTCAGATATTGGGAGGATCCCTACATTATCAAGGAAAATAAAGAGGACGGTCACAACAACGCCTTAGCTTATGCTGACAAGGAATCCGCTTTTGCTCAGGGCGAGGCACCGCTTAAAAGAAGCCTCAACGGCAACTGGAAGTTTTATTGGCAGAAGGGGCTTGCAAAGGTAGATACAAGCTATATTGCGGCGGATTATGACGATTCCTCATGGGACGATACCGCCGTGCCCTCTCTCTGGCAGCTCAAAGGCTACGGCAAGCCGCTGTATCTTTGCTCATTTTTGCCCAACGGTCTTTCGAAAAACGAAAAGGAAATCCCGAAGATTAACGAAAAAATCAATGAAATCGGTGTTTATCGCCGAACATTTACTGTTCCCGAGGAGTGGCAGGGTAAGGAGATTTTTCTCAATTTCGGCGCAGTAAAAGCAGGCTTTTTCGTTTACATAAACTCCGTTAAGGTCGGCTATTCTCAGGGCTCCATGACTCCTGCGGAATTCAGAATCACGGATTATATCAATTATGGCGAGAATCAGATTACGGTAGAGGTTTTCCGCTATACTGACGGCACTTATCTTGAGGATCAGGATATGTGGTTCCTTTCAGGTATTTACAGAGAGGTTTATATTTATGCCGAGGAAAAGCTCTGCATAAGGGATTTCTTTGCAGATACCACTCTTGATGAGTCCTACACAAACGGAATTCTCAAGCTCAGCGTTTTTTTGCAGAACTATGCGGATACCGCTGACTGTGAGGTTGAGGTAAGTGTCAGCGAAGGCAAAAAGGATAATTGCATAGCAAAGCTTCCTGCAAAAGCGGAAAACGGCAGAACTGAGCTTAACTTTGAATATGAAATTGAAAATGTAAAGCAGTGGTCGGCGGAAGAACCAAATCTTTATTATCTTCTGCTTACCCTTAAGGTAAAGGGCAGAATCCTTTCCTGCAAGTGCGTGAGAATCGGCTTCCGCAGGGTGGATATCAAGGGCAACGTGCTTTATATGAACGGAAAAAGAGTTATCGTAAAGGGTGTTAACCGCCACGATTTTGACCCTGATAACGGCTGGGCGGTGCCTGTTGAAAGATATTATCAGGATTTATACCTGATGAAGCAGGCTAATATAAACGCTATAAGAACGAGTCATTACCCCGATGCAGAGATTTTCTATGAGCTGTGTGATGAACTCGGATTTTACGTAATGGACGAGGCGGATGTAGAAAGCCACGGCGTGCGCAGAAAGAACTGCCCCGGAGACAATCCCAAATTTACCCACGCTGTTGTTGACAGAGCTGAGCGCATGGTACTGCGTGACAGAAGCCATGCCTGTGTATGCTTCTGGTCGCTCGGTAACGAGGCGGGAGACGGCGAAAACTTCGTGCACGAAAGAAACGCAATCCTTGCGCTTGATAATAGCCGACCCATTCACTACGAGGGCGATTTTGATTTCAGAAAATCGGATTTCATAAGCAGAATGTATCCCGTTGAGGGTATAGTCAAACTCCTCAAGGAGCAGGAAGAGGTCAAGATTTCTCTTTACGATAATGTAGCGAATGTACTTGCGGCAGATAACAAGCCCATAAAGGCCGAGGAATATGCTGACAAGCCTGTAATTTACTGCGAATATGCCCATGCTATGGAAAACAGCCTCGGTAATTTCCAGGAGTATATGGACGTGTTTGAGAATTATGACCACATGTGCGGCGGATTTATCTGGGACTATGTTGACCAGTCTATAAGAGTGGTTGAAAACGGCGTTGAAAAATGGCTTTACGGCGGCGATTTCAAGGAGGGCGCAACCAGCTACTATTTTTGCGCCAACGGAATTATCGGCGCTGACCGTGTGCCTCATCCCTCATATTATGAGGTTAAAAAGGTTTATTCCAACATTGAAGCTGTTGACTGTGATGCGGCAAACGGCAGAATTAAAATTAAAAACAAAAACCTCTTCATATCAACAGAGAATTATAAATTCGCATGGAGCGTAACCGTTGACGGTAAAGCGGTTAAAAACGGCGAATTTGAAGCGGCTGTGCCTGCGCTTACAGAGCAGGAGATTCAGCTTCCCTTCAATGTTGCCGAATTCGGCGACGGCGAGATAATCCTTACTGTTTCATTCCTTCTTAAGAAGGATGCGCAGTGGGCGAAGGCAGGCTTTGAAACCTCGCATTCTCAGATTATCGTGCGTGAAAAAGCCGCTGCAGAGCGCCATAAGGCAAACGGCGAAATGAAGTATAAAAAGGCAGGCTCAACCGTGAAAATTGCGGGCGAGGGCTTTACGGCAACTCTTGAGGGCGGCGCTCTTGTTTCGCTGTGCTATGACGGGGAAGAAACAATTGATTCCGCTTCTCCTCTCAGACCTGATTTCTTCAGAGCCCTTACCGATAATGACAGGGGCTACCTCAATTTTGCTCCCGTATTCTCTGAAATCCACCCCCTTTATCAGTGGAAACGCTCAACCGCTCTTACTATGCCTGTAAGCGTTGATGCAAAGGGCACTCCCTCGGGTGTTGAGGTTAAGGTTAAGTGGATGTCACCCTTCACCGCAGGAGTTGAAACCCGTTATCTCTTTGCGCCCAACGGTGAGGTAAGCGTTAAACATTCGGCAATGGGTCTTTTCCTGCCCATGCTTAAGGTCGGTGTAAGATTCGGTATAAAGAGCAATCTTGATAGTGTTGAGTGGTACGGCAGAGGTCCGCAGGAGAATTACTGCGACAGAAAGACCGGCGCAAGAATCGCTGTTCACAAGTCAACGGTTGCAGGGCTTGAGCACAGATATATGCGTCCGCAGGAGAACGGACACCGCTGCGATGTGCGTTCGCTCAGCTTCAGGGGTGCTGACGGCAACGGGATACTCATTGAAGCCCTTGATATTCCCTTTGGTTTCAATGCAGGATACTATAATCCTGAAAAGCTTGACAGAGCAAAGCATCTCTATGAGCTTGATAAGGACAATTTTATTACCGTATGCCTTGATGCGGCTCAGAGAGGTGTAGGCGGCGATATGCCAGGCTGCGCATATCTTCATAAGCCCTACAAGGTTAAGAGCGGCAAGAGCTATTCGTTTGAATTCAGAATTTCAAGGATTTAAAGATGATAAAAACTAATGTTGTAAGGCTACTTGAAGCGGCAAAGATACCGTTTGAGGTGCGTGAATACGAGGTTGACGAAAGCGACCTTTCGGGCGAGAGCACAGCGAGGAAGCTTTCGTTAGAGCCTAACAGGATTTTCAAAACCCTTGTTTTCAGGGGCGAGAAAAACGGTATAGGCGTGTGCTGTATCCCTGCTTGCGAGGAGCTGGATTTAAAGAAAGCGGCAAAACTCTTTGGCGAAAAGAAGATTGAAATGCTTCATGTCAAGGATTTGCTGTCCAACACGGGTTATATCCGCGGAGGATGCTCGCCCATCGGGATGAAGAAAAAATTCCCTACCGTCATTGATGAAACTGCGCTTTTGTTTGAGGAAATCTTCGTAAGCGCAGGAGTCAGGGGCGCAATGGTTGGTGTTGAGCCTCAGGCGCTGGCGGATTACGTTGACGCAAGGCTCGCCGATGTCACAGTAGTATAAAACAAAAAAGATGGATGTGTCAGTTAAGATACATCCATCTTTTTAATTTAATATGTATGGTCGCATACTTCCTTGATTTTTTCCTTTAACTTGAGGAAATCTTCAAGAGCATCGGGTTTCTGATTGGGATTGCGCAGTAATGCGGCAGGGTGGAATGTGCCCATAAAGAGAATTCCGCCTTTTTCAATGAATTCGCCGTGCTGCTTTGTTACCTTGAAGTCAGGTGATATAAGCTTCTGCGCCGAAATTCTGCCAAGGCAAACGATGATTTTCGGCCTAATCAGCCTTACCTGCTCACGCAGCCAACTGATGCAAGCCTCCTGTTCTGCGGGCAGAGGGTCTCTGTTCTGAGGGGGGCGGCATTTTACCATGTTGGCAATGTAAATGTTTTTGTTTCTGTCAAGGTCAACGGCAGTAAGGAATTTGTCAAGCAGCTGACCGCCTCTGCCTACAAAAGGCAGACCTTGTAAATCCTCGTTTTGTCCGGGACCTTCACCTATAAAAAGGACCTCCGCATTTTCGTTGCCCGTGCCGAAAACAAGGTTGGTGCGAGTCCGGCACAGTTCGCATTTGGTGCAGCCCATACAGTCGTTTTTAAGCTCTTCCCAGGAATTATACATAGCTGTTATCTCCTCTCTGAGAATGAATGCTGTTGGAATAAGCCACGTCACGGTTGATTTGCTCCGAAAGCTCCTGCATGGAGCTGAATTTCTGTTCGCTCCTTATGCGGTCAAGCAGGAACACCTCAATGCTTTTGCCGTACAAATCGCCGCTGTAATCTATAATGTGAGTTTCGCTTCGCAGTTCGTTTGAACCGAAGGTTGGGCGGATGCCGATGTTGGTAACGCTTGCGAGTCTTTCGCCGTCAAGCATAACCTCACTCGCATACACACCAAAAGCCGGCACGATAAATCCCGACTCGAAAATCTGATTTATTGTAGGAGCGCCGATTAATCTGCCGCGTCGGTCGCCGCCGACAACGGTGTATTCGTAGGAAAAAGCCCTGCCGAGCATTGCGTTTGCCGATTTGATATCGCCGCCCGTGATGCACCGGCGGATTCTTGTTGAGCTGATTGGCTTGCCGTCAAATTCAACGCTTTCGCTTATTTTCAGTTCAACTGAGTGCTGTGCGCAAAGAGAGGCAAGAGTTTGTGCATCTCCGCAGGCATCCTTGCCGAAGCGGTAATTGCTGCCGCAGCAGACAGCGCCTGCATTAAGAGAAGTGAGAATGATTTTTTCAAAGAAATCAGAACAGTCCATATCCTTTATTTCTTCAAAGCAAATAAATTCAACGGCAATTCCGAGTGCTTCAAGCAAACGGATTTTTAATTTCTTTTGAATAAGCTCTTCGGGCGGATTACCGAGAGCTTTCTGAGGGTGCTCATCAAACAGCAGAATAACAGGCTCAAGCCCCGAATCCCTCATGGAGAGAGCCGAGGCTATAACTGAAATATGACCTTTGTGAAGCCCGTCAAAGTTGCCTAAGGCAACGGCGGTTTTATTGCTGTAAGATAACAGATAAATCACCCTTGGATTATTTATTGCGGAACTGATGCTTCATGCGAAGCTCTTTTGAAAGAATGGTTTTCCTGAGCCTGAGTGACTGAGGAGTTACCTCAAGCAGTTCATCGTCCTTGATGAATTCCATGCACTGCTCAAGGCTGAGGGTTGAGGGGGGAACAAGCCTGAGTGCATCATCTGAGCCTGAGGCACGGGTGTTTGTAAGATGCTTCTGCTTGCATACGTTACATACTACATCTTCATTCTTGGCGCATTCGCCTACAATCATACCCTCATAAACTTCAACGCCGGGTCCTATAAAGAGGCGGCCTCTGTCCTGCGTGTTGAAAAGGCCGTAGCCTGTGCTTGTACCCGTTTCGTGAACAACGATTGAGCCTCTTTCACGGGTCTGTATATCGCCCTTATATTCCTGGTAGGAATCGAAAATCTGATTCATGATGCCGTTGCCGTTGGTATCGGTCATAAATTCGGGGCGGTAACCGATAAGACCTCTTGAAGGAATTAAGAATTCGAGGTGAGTGGTTGCGCCTTCGTTTGACACCATGTCACGAAGTTCAGCCTTGCGTGAGCCGAGCTTTTCAATAACTGTGCCCACGTACTGGTCAGGCACTTCGATAACAAGCTGTTCTACGGGTTCAAGGAGAGCACCGTTTTCACCCTCTTTAAAAATAACCTTGGGGCGTGAAACGGAGAACTCATAGCCCTGGCGGCGCATTGTTTCAATAAGTATGGAAAGGTGAAGCTCGCCTCTGCCCGAAACCTTGAATGTGTCGGTTGATTCGGTTTCTTCAACCCTCATGCTTACGTTGGTTTCAACTTCTTTAAAGAGTCTGTCCCTGATGTTGCGGGAGGTTACAAACTTGCCCTCGCGGCCGGCAAACGGGCTGTTATTTACAATGAAGTTCATTGAAATGGTGGGCTCGTCAATCTTAATAAAGGGGAGCGGCTCAATGCAGCCGGCTGCGCACAGAGTTTCGCCTATATAAAGGTCTTCGATGCCTGAAATGCATACTATGTCGCCTGCTGCGGCATTGTCGCATTCAACTCTTCTAAGGCCTTCAAACTGATAAAGGCGGGAAATCTTAACATTTTCAACCGAGCCGTCTGCCTTGCAAAGTGCAACGGCTTCACCCTTCTTAACAGAGCCTCTTTCAATTCTGCCGATGCCGATTCTGCCGATGTAATCGTCATAATCAAGGCTTGAAATGAGGAGCTGGAGAGCACCCTCTCTGTCGCCCGAAGGGGGGTCAATGTGAGTAAGAATTGCATCAAGCAGGGGACGCATGGTGCCTTCGGCTACGGTTTTGTTATCCGATGAATAGCCGTCAGCCTCAGGGTCCTCGGAGGCATAGCCATCCTTGGCGGAGGCGTAGATTACGGGGAATTCAAGCTGGTCATCGTCAGCGCCGAGGTCGATAAACAAATCGAGCACTTCGTCCACAACCTCTGCGGGTCTGGCATTGGGACGGTCGATTTTGTTGATAACAACAAGCACCTTTTTCTTGAGGTTGAGCGCTTTTTTGAGAACGAATCTGGTCTGCGGCATACAGCCCTCAAATTCGTCAACAAGCAGCAAAACGCCGTCAACCATCATAAGTATACGCTCAACTTCGCCACAGAAGTCGGCATGACCGGGACTATCAACTATATTGATTTTTGTGTTTTTGTAATGGATTGCGGTATTTTTGGAGAGGATTGTTATACCTCTTTCTCTTTCAAGGTCGTTGGAGTCCATGACTCTGTCAGCAACCTGTTCGTTTTCGCGGAAAATACCGCTTTGCTTGAGCATTTCATCAACCAATGTTGTTTTACCGTGGTCAACATGGGCGATGATAGCTATATTTCTGAGCTGTGTTTCTTCTGACAATGGGGGTCACCTTTTCTGTAAATAATATATTTCCTGTTTGTTAGGATAGCTTTTATTCGGCAATTACGAGGCCTTCAGCTTCACGCTTTGCTTTGAGGTCAGCAAGCATTTTTTCTTTATGCTTACCCGAAATTTTATAGAAGAACATCGGGATGGCGCAAAGAAGCATGCTGATGCCGGGGATTATTGATACAAGCGAGAACATTGCAAAGCGCTGGCTTGCCGCAATGTCCAGAGCGGACTTGACCGCTTCGGATGAAAGCATCTGAGAGGGGTCCATATCAATTGCCATATACATTACAACGATGCCGCAGGTTGCAAAAGCGTTACCGATTTTGTTGATGAAGCCCTGGCAAGCTGCGCCCAGACCGTTTTCGCGGCGGCCCGTGGTAAGCTCCATATAATCGAGGCAGTCGCAAATCATGGCGTAGCATACAACGTTGATAACACCGAGGGGGATGCACTGGACAAGAATAAAGGGAGTGCAGATGTAAAGATTGTTGAATTTCCAGCCTATGAAAGCGGTGAAAAGGCTTGCAACGAAGCCGAGAAGGCAGGTGGTAATAACAATCTTCTTATAGTCAAACTTTTTCATAAGGTAGGGCATAAACAGAGTAGTGCCGAACATACCGACAATAGCGCAGACCTGGAAAATGGTTTTTACCATGGAAACGCTTGCATCAATAGCTGCGGTGCGCTCTGCAAGGGTCATGCCTGTAAGGTCGGGACCGATGTAGAATGCGTAGCGGGCAACATGAACCGCTGCAGCCTGAACCATGTATCTTCCGCTTGAGAGAACACCCATGAGGATAACAAGTATGAGGGGTTTGCACTTGAAGATTCTGGAAAGGCTTGAGCCTTCGCCGGGTACCTTTTTCTTATCGGGCAGTATAACTCTTTCCTTGATGTGGAAATAAGAGTTTACATACATGATACCGCCAATGATAACAGCAGCAAGAGCGATAACGAAATACTTGGTTTTGTTGTACTTCAGAGGGTCGGAATCCTCTGAAATAAACATGGGGAGAAGCAGACCGCAGGCGAGGAAAAGTACCTCAGGAAGAGCTGAGCCGATACTGTTGATGATTTTTGTGAAAGAAATAACGGAGCCTCTTTCCTTGGCATCGGGAGTCATAACGTTGGGGATGCTCCAGAAGGGAACATCAGCCACGGTGTAGGCCATGCCCCAGAGGATGTATACAACAGCCGAGAAAATCATGAGGGACTTCTGTTCAAGGCTGGGGCTGCAGTACATAAGCAGAGTAAGAATTGAAATCAGGGGAGTTGCAAAAATAATATAGGGCTTCATTTTACCCCATTTTGTTGTTTTGCGGTCAACAATTATGCCCATCATGGGATCGTTTATCGCATCCCATACTCTTGCAAGGAGCATGAGAAGAAGCACGAACATAAGGGGAAGCTGAAGAACGTTTACGTAATAGTCGCTTATGTAGCTGGACATCATGGCGTAAATCATGCCCTGACCGCCTGCGCCCAAAGCGTACATCCAAAGCTCTTTTTTGCCTACGAATTTTTTGCTTTCCATATCCTTCACCTCAAAATGACTTCAAGAAATAAAAAATACTCTCTAATTGAATATCAGATGGCTGTTTCAGCCATCTGATATTGCCTGTTAATTAAAATTATTCGCCCTTCATTTCAAGGAGCTTGACTTTGCCGTCATAGGAAGCCTGGCTTACCTTGATGGAATCAAAGATAGCGGACTTGATGTCGTCCTCAGTAGCGCCGAGTTCCTTGCTGTACTTGGGGTCGATGAAGAGATTTATAGCCATGATGTCGGCAAGTCCGTCAACATTAATGCCGCTTTCAATGCCCTTTTCTGCGTATTCCTTCTTTACTCCGCCGAGACCCATGCGCATCATCCAGGGAGCAACGTTGATGATTTTTCTGTTTTCGCCCATGCCTCTTGCGGCATAAACGATTTTAAGGAACTGCTTCCAAGTAAGGTTATACATGCTGATGGGCCAAGCCTTGGCACCCTTTGACTTTTCAGCAGCGCCAACGATTACTTCGCCAACCTGGCGAACGGTGAGCATTGCGGTGCCTCCGCCGGGGTACATGGTGCAGGGAAGTTTGTCCATTCTCTTGATCTGCTCGATAAGGATAACCCAAACGGGCTTTCTGCCGGGCTGAGTGCCGAAAATGTAGGGAAGCTCAAGAACTGCAACGTCAAAGTTTTCATCCGCAAAGGAGAAAGCAACGTTTTCCTGATCGATACGGCTTCTTATGTAAGGATGCTTTTCGCAAAGCTTCATGTCGGGGCGTTCCTTTGCAAGGTAAGCAAAATATGAACCGAGAATAACGGCGTTCTTCATGCCGATTTCCTTGCACAGGGGGAGAATTCTTTTAAGGGGAGCGATGTTGTATTTGTAATAAGCATCATAAACGGGAGCGGGGAACTCAACTCTTTCGTCAATGCCTGCAGCGAAAACGAAGCAATCGCAGCCCTGCATGAGTGCCTTGATTTCGTCATCGGATTTTTCGTAAATGTTGCAGAATTCGATTTCCATCTCTTCGGGGATGGGAGCTCCTTCGGGGAGAGGGGGGAGAGCAACGCTCTTTACCTGATGACCTCTTTCGATGAAGATTCTTGCTGCTTCACATCCGAGAAGACCGGTGCCGCCAATCATAAATACTTTCATTTCAATTTCCTCCAACCTTTTTTAATTTGCGGTTTTGTTCAATATATAAGTTTACAACCTTAATGTAAATTAGTCAAGCAAAAACTTTGATATATATTTAAATTAAAGAAAAATATTTTAATTTATTATATGTTAAGGTTCGTTTTGTAATTGCGCAGTTCATTTACGGCTTCTTTGGACAGGCAGAGCAAGGCGAAGATATTCGGTATTGCCATCAACGCATTGAAAATATCCGCTACGCTCCATATTGTTTCAAGCCTTGAAACCGCTCCTATAAAAGCGCAGAGGCAGTAGATAAAGCTGAATACGCTTTCGTTTTTCATCTGTTTAATGTAATTGAGTCCTGTTTTGCCGTAGTGCGACCAGGCAACGAGCGTTGAAAAAGCGAAAAGGCAGAGGCACAGGCATATAAAAGCTTTGCCTACGGGTCCAAAAACGCTTTCGAACGCAAGCGAGCAGAGTTCGCCGCTGTTACGGCTGCTATTTGCAACACCGGAGGAAAGGATTGCTGCCCCTGTGACGCAGCACATAAAAACCGTGTCAATAAAAACCTCTGCCATACCCCAAAGACCCTGCTCGGCTGGAGAATCCGTATCTGCCGCACCGTGGATAATGGGGCTGCTTCCGAGCCCTGCCTCATTTGAAAAAACACCTCTTGCCACTCCGTAGCGCATAGCTTTGGAAATCCCGAAGCCCGATGCTGACTTCAGGGTGAAGGCTTCTTTTATTATGTCAGTAAAAACCTGAGGCAGGGCACGGAAATTCTTACCGATGATTATAAAAGCGCCGAGCATGAAGGAAAGGGATAAGACGGGAATGAGTTTTTCTGTGAAAGAGGCGATTCTTTTGATGCCGCCTTTTATAATGATAAAAGTGATGACGAAAAGCAATGCGCCGGTCACGGCAGGCGGAATTTTATAGCCCTCAAGGGCTTGTGCGGCTGAATTTGCTTGAGTCATGCAGCCCATGCCGAATGCGGCACCCGTGAGCAAAAGGCAGAAAATGATGGAAAGCTTCGGCATTTTCAACCCTCTTTCTATGTACATCATGGCTCCTGCAAGCCAGTTGCCGCTTTTGTCACGCACTCTGTATTTAATGCCCAGTATGTTTTCGCAGCAAGCGGTTGCCATGCCTAAAACAGCGCTTAACCACATCCAGAAAACACTCCCTGCGCCGCCTAAGGAAATAGCGGTTGCAACGCCTATAACATTGCCCGTGCCGAGGCAAGCCGCAAGTGCGGAGGTGAGCGCTTGAAAGCGTGAAATGGAGGCGCTGTCACGGCTTTTTCTTACGCTTTTGTCAGTAACTGCGGCAAAGATTGTTTTTTTGAACCATACATTGGCATGCAGTACGCTGAAAAAACGGGTGCGTACCGAAAGAAAAAGCCCTGTAAAAAGAAAAAGAGCGAGCATTGCGGGCCCCCATACAAAAGAACTGACGGCATTGAGAATATTCTGCATAAAACTCTCCACTAAGAATTTTTATTAAATATTTATGCCGCCTGAAAGAAAAAAAGACACACCGAAAAACGGTGTGTCTGAAAGCTGTGATTAATAATTACCCTGAATTCCCGCAAGCCTGCAGTTTTCACGGTGCTTGGAATAGGTGTGTGCGTAATAGTAATTGCCCTCGGCATCGGTGACAAAGAAAAAATAATCTGTATCGGCGGGGTAGAGCGCTGCTTCGATTGCCGCAGCACCGGGATTGGTGATGGCACCTGAGGGCAAACCCTTGCGTTTTCTTACTATATTGTAATTCCAGCAGATTTCGTCATATTCCTCTTCGGTAAAATAGGGCTTGACAAAGTTCTCAAGATATTTTATTGCCACATCACATTCGATGTAGGGGTAAGAGGGGCTGTCCAGTCTGTTGTGGATAACGGAGGAAACATAGGGCATTTCATCGGGGTTGCCTGCCTCCTCCTGAATTATGGAAGCGAGGCTTATAATTTCATCCATGGTGTAGCCGAGCTCGGCAGCTCTTGCTTTATAGCTTTCGTTAATCTTTAAAGTTGTATTATCAAGAATCTTTCTTAAAACCGTGTCGGCAGAGGTGTTGTAATAAAATTCGTAGGTATCGGGGAAAAGATAACCCTCAAGCAGAAATGCACGTTCTTCGGCGTTTGTGATGCTTACGGGAAGCAGTGAAAGATATTCGGCATTGTTTACGCAGGCAAGAAAATCGTTTGCGGAGCATACTCCGTTTTCTTCAAGCTTCATGGCAAACTGCACGGCATTACTGCCCTCGGTGAAGGTTACTGTCACGGTGAGAGGGGCAGTGTTTTCGGGAGAGGGGGTTATATCTTCGCCGCCCTGTGAGCCTGAGTTGCAGGCGCTGAGCAGGAGCAGCACGCAACAAACCGAAAAAATAAGAGCTGTTATTCTGTGAAGTCCGATTTTTTTCATAGCAAATCCTTTTTGTTTTATTTTTGTGAAAATTATTGTATCACCGAAAAATAAAAAAATCAATAAAACTGTATTAAAGAAGGGAAAAGAATCAAAATATATTTGCAGTTATATAAAAATGGAGGGCTAAAAATGGATAAAAAAAGAAAAAAGAGCATAACAGCGAGACCAAAAGGCGGAAGCTTCCCCGAAAACAAGGTTAGAAACAGCTATGATGCACAGGAACAGATTATAGTAAGCGATGTGCTGGGCAGTTATACAGGAGTGCCCGTTGAGGGCGAACACCCTGTGCAGGATGCGGATGATTTATAACAAAACAGGGCTGATTCAGCAACGAATCAGCCCTGCGGTTTTTATTGCGAAGCAACAAGGTTCACGAACGCAACGCGTGAGGGGTTCTTATTACGAAGCAACAAGGTTCACGAACGCAACGCGTGAGGGGTTCTTATAGCGAAGCAACAAGGTTCACGAACGCAACGCGTGAGGGGTTCTTATTTAACGGGAACGAGCTTTTCTTTGCCGCCCATGTAAGGTCTGAGTGCTTCGGGAATGTTTACGCTGCCGTCAGCGTTGAGGTTATTCTCAAGGAAGGCAATAAGCATTCTGGGGGGAGCAACAACAGTGTTGTTGAGGGTATGTGCGAAATACTTGCCGTCCTTGCCGTTGACCCTGATTTTAAGTCTTCTTGCCTGAGCATCGCCGAGGTTTGAGCAT
>JAZSIQ010000077.1:0-3502 GCA_045533875.1 Acutalibacteraceae bacterium
TGCGGAAACGGGAACGCAGATGGTATCGCCGCCCCACTCCTCGGGAACAATTGAATACTCGGTAAGCTGCTGAAGGATACGTTCGGGCATGGCGGTGGGTTTATCCATCTTGTTGATAGCAACAACAATCGGAACCTCAGCAGCCTTTGCATGGTTGATTGCCTCTACCGTCTGGGGCATAATGCCGTCGTCAGCGGCAACTACGAGGATAGCTATATCGGTAGCCTTGGCGCCTCTTGCACGCATAGATGTGAAAGCGGCGTGACCGGGAGTGTCAAGGAGAGTTATGTTGTGACTGGTAAGGGCAACACGGTAAGCACCGATGTGCTGAGTGATACCGCCTGCCTCGGTTGCGGTAACGGCAGTATTGCGCACCGCATCAAGGATTGAGGTCTTGCCGTGGTCAACGTGACCCATAACAACTACAACAGGGTCTCTGGGAAGAAGGTCTGCCGCATCGTCCTCACTGTCGTCAATGATTCTGTCCTCAATGGTAACAACAACCTGCTTTTCAACCTTTGCGCCGAGCTCTTCGGCTACGATTGCGGCTGTATCGAAATCAAGCACTTCGTTTACGGTTGCCATCATGCCCAGAGCAAACAGCTTTTTGATAACCTCTGCGGCTGTTCTCTTGAGCATTGCGGCAAGCTCACCGACGGTGATTTCATCGGGAATCTTAATCTGAAGCTGGGGCTTCTTTGCTCTTTCGGCAGCGATTCTGTTGAGCCTTTCGGTCTCGGTCTCTCTGCGTGAGGAGCGCATGCCGCCCTGCTTGCGGTACTGCTGTGACTTCTGCTTGAGCTTCTGCCTGTTGAGCACATTCTCGTTCTGGCGGGAAGTGCCGGGAGCAATCTGCTCATAGCGCTCGTTGTATTTTTCAAGGTCAACATTGCTTGCCCTTGTATCAATCGTTCTTGCCTCGCCCTTTGTTCTTGCCTGAGCGGGCTTCTGCTCCTTTTTCTTCTCAGGAGCCTTGGGCTCGGGCATACGGAAGGAACCGGGTCTGTCCTCCTTCTTCTTTTCGGGCTTAGCCTCAGGCTTCGCTTCGGGCTTCTTTGCACCCTCTGCCTCCTTAGGGTGTTCAGCTTTGGGCTGATTATCCGCTTTATTTTCCTTAGCGGGCTTGGATTTTTCCTGCTTTTCGGGCTTCTTCGCCTCAACGGGCTTTTTCTCCTCGGCAGGCTTTTCCTCTGCGGGAGTTTCTTTCTCCTCTGCAGGCTCTTCCTTGCCCTTTGCCGCTGAGGACTTAAGCTCGAAATAAGCGGAAAGCTCCTGTGTTTCATACTCTCTTGTGAACTTCTCAAAAATTATATCGAGTGCGTCCTCTTCAAGAGCGGTCATGTGCTTGAACTGGTCATCAAAATGCTGGGTAAGCAAATCAACAACAAGGTTACTTTTTATATCAAAATCTTTTGCTACCTCATGTACTCTGTATTTACTTATCATTCGGTTACCTCCTTATCACTGAGCTTGCGCATTGACTGAGCAAAGCCGCTGTCATTTACCGTAAGCACTGCGGACTTAAGCCCTACAGCCTTTCCTATTTCCGTCATGTCTGAATTCAGCTCAATCAAATCAATGCAAGCCGAGTTCATTGCGATTTCTCTTTGCATCTCGCTTTTAAGCCTTTCGGAAGCATCGCTGCTCAAAAAGCACAAGCAAGCCTCCTTACGCCTTACGGCATCCACCGCCGCATCGTGCCCGCAGGAAAGCTTCCTCGCCTTGCGGCACATCCCGAGAAGCGAGAGCAGCTTCGGATTATCCTTCATCTGCAAGCTCTCCCTCCATGCGGTCAAAAACCTCATCGGGAATAGCGCAGGAAAACGCTTTTTCAAACCGCCTTGCCTTGCGGGCGATTTTAAGGCACTCTGCATTGCGGCAGACATAGGCGCCCCTGCCGGGGGCTTTGCCCGTTAAGTCCAGCGAAATTTCTCCCTCGGGACTTCTGACTACCCTCACAAGCTCTTTTTTGGGCTTCATTTCATTGCAGCCCGTACATTTTCTAAGCGGTATTTTGCGATTTGCCGGCATACTCTACTCCTTCAGAAATCAATTTATGTGGATGTTTACCGAAGCGTGACCTCAGATGCCGTAATCAATGACCTCGTCAGTCTGTGTTTCGGGGTTAATGTCAATTTTCCAGCCGGTAAGCTTTGCGGCAAGGCGGGCATTCTGACCCTTGTTGCCGATAGCAAGCGAAAGCTGGCTGTTGGGAACAACTACTCTGCAAACTCTTTCAACTTCCTCTTCAACGGTAACGCTGATAACCTCGGCGGGAGCAAGCGCCGCAGCTACAAATTCTGCGGGGTCCTCACTGTAACGCACGATATCAAGCTTTTCACCGCAGAGCATATCTACGATTTTGCCTACTCTTGTGCCTCTGGGGCCGATGCATGCGCCTACGGGGTCAACGTTTTCATCTGCGCTGTAAACGGCAATCTTACTTCTGGAGCCTGCTTCTCTTGAAACAAACTTGATTTCAACCGTGCCGTCGTAAATCTCGGGAACCTCTGCCTCAAGCATACGCCTTACAAGGCCGGGGTGAGTTCTTGAGATTGTTGCTCTGGGCATATTCCTTGTACCGTCTTTGATATCAACAACAAACACCTTGATAAGGTCGCCCTCTGCAAAATCATCGTTGGGAAGCTGCTCTGACTTGGGAAGTCTTTCCTCAAGCTTGCCGATTTCAACAAACGCATCGCCTGTTGCCGGATCGATTTTTGAAACCTTGGCGGTAACGATTTCCTGATTTCTGCTCTGGAATTCTTCCTTGAGCTGGCCATGCTCAGCCTCTCTGATGCCCTGACGCAGAACGTGCTTGCCCTTTTCAGCGGCAATTCGGCTTACTTCCTTGGTGTCAAGCTCAATCTCAATGATATCGCCTGCAAGTGCGGTAGCCTTGTATCTCTTCGCCTGGTCAACGGTAAGGTCTGTGTCAGGGTCGTCAATTTCGGTTACAACATTCTTGCGCACATAAACTCTCATGGAATCGTCATCAGGGTTAATGTCACAGAAAACAATATCCTTATTGTTGTAATCTCTCTTTACTGCGGTAACGATTGCTCTCTGAATTCCCTCGCAAAGCAAATCAAGGGAAAGCTTCTTCTCCTTTGCAAGAAGTCTGAGCGCTTCAAAAAACTCTTTGTTATTCATTTTCCGAACAAATCCTTTCAGATAATTTAAATATCAAAATCATCAAGCTTTATGTAGCTTGCTTCTTTCTTTTCAAAACACAGCCCCTCGCCGCCTTCAAGCCTGAGGGTAATCTGCTTGCCGTCAAAGGCCTCAAGCACGCCGCCAAAATCTCTTTTACCGTCCCTGGGGCGGATGAAGCGGACCTTGATTTTTTCACCGAGCATGGCATTGAAATGCTCATCCCTTGTAAGCTCACGCTCAATTCCGGGGGAAGATACCTCAAGGCATTATCTCTGCTCAATGGGGTCAGCCTCATCAAGCGGTACGTCAAGCGCACGGCTCATGTTTTCGCAATCCTCAATGAGAA
>JAZSIQ010000181.1:0-14516 GCA_045533875.1 Acutalibacteraceae bacterium
GGCCACTTTGTCTTTCCTAAGACCGCTTGGCCTCCGACTTTAACGGATCCTGCGGTGATGTTTGATGATGAAATTCGGATTGTTGAAAATAAAACATGCGGTTATATCAGAGGTGTATGCCACCCGGATGATAATTTTGAGCTTATCAAAGATGCTAATATCGAATGGATAAGGGAAGATCTTCCGCTTCCTGTAAATGCAGACGGAACACCCAACGTCTATTACGAAAACTGGAAACGTGATGCTTCGCAGTTTGCGCAAAACGGAATCAGAATAATGGCGATTACTCCGTATCCCGATGAATATATTGAAATCGGTCTTGACCCGAGAATTTCCGAGAATGAGGCTAAGATTAAAGAAATAGCTCAGTTTTACGTAAATGATCTCAAAGACGTAGTCGGCGCTTTTCAGATAACAAATGAAATGGGTGTTGACCGTTTCACATATCCTCTTACAATGGAGCAGGCGGCAAGATTTATCGGTATTCAGCTTGAGGCAATGCAGAGCGTAAAAGGTGATATAATTACGGGATATAATCTTACGGCGCAGGGCTTGCTCGAATTACCCGGACTTATGAAGCCGTGGCATCAGTATTGCGATTATGTAGGTCTTGATTTGTATCTCGGATGCTTTGAAGGCTTTACAAAAAGTATTGACCAGAATATTGTCGCTTTAAAATATGTGCGCAGAGTGACGGGTAAACCCGTAATTATGTGTGAATTCGGATATATCGGTCTGGGCGAGCCTAAAACGGATAAAGAAAGAATTGCTGTTCTTGGAAAGTACGGGTATTCAAGCGAAGAAGAAGCGATTACCGATATTGATAATTTTATTGCAAAGCTTCCCGGTTCGATTCCTGCAGAGTTCGAGCAGTATAAAGGTGAGTCGATTGATTTCAAGGCGCAGCTTCTCTTTAACGGGGAATACAGAAATCATATTTACTGCGAGCTTCCCGAAGGCTACGGACTTTACGGGTATGAGCATACTCCTGAGGGTCAGGCGAAATTTTATGAGGATTTGCTTGCAAAGGTTTCAAGGCTTGATTTTGTTGTGGGTTCCTTCATCTATTGCTGGCAGGACAGTGATGCTTGTTACATCTGTGACCAGGCTGAATGTCCTGTTGAAACAAAGTGGGGGCTGATTGATTATGAGGGTAATCCCAAGCCGTCTTATTATGCTGTTCAGAGCGCATACGCAAAAATAAAGGAAAAATATTAATTTAATCCTTTGCTGTATTTACTATTTTAAATTTTATTGTATAATGTTTTTACAAACTAAAAATTTCTTATAAGGAGAAGTTATATGAAAATGCGCGTTCCGGCCTTGCCGATAATCAATATTGACCCTTATTTTTCAATCTGGGCTCAGGAGTCTGTGCTTGACACTACCGTACATTGGACGGGAAGCCCCAATACAATTCTTGGCCGAGTTTTTGTAGACGGAGAGGAGTTCAGTTTCCTCGGTGGCGATGTGAAGGGCTCAAAGATACCCGAAATGACAGTTGATAACATTGATATTGATGCTTTTTCAACCCTCATTACCTACACTAACGATAAAATAAAGCTTACCGTAAAATTCACTTCTCCCACTCTTATTACAGACCTTTACTATGTATCCCGTCCCGTTGCTTACTGCAAGGTTGCTTATGCTTCGCTTGACGGTGTGAATCATAGCGTTAAGGTTAAGTTTACCTGCAGTGAGGAGCTTGTTCTCAATAAAAAGGGCGAGGGCAGGGCATACAGCCGCAATGTTGATATTGAAGGTGTTACCGCTGTTAAAATGGGTAACGGTGAGCAGAATGTTCTCTGGAGAAGCGGCGACGATGTACGCATCGATTGGGGATTTTTCTATCTTGGTGCAGTGGGCGAAGCTGTGGTTGATAATACTGCTTTTTCGGGAATGTACGGTGTTTTCTGCGAAAAAGAGCTTGATAAAGAAGCGCTCTTTTTCTTTGCGTATGATGATATTGACAGTATGGTTTACTTCGGAGATAAGCTCAAGGCTTATTGGAAGAAGGACGGTAAAACCATAGAAGAAGCAATTTCCGAGGCTGTCGGTGATTATTACGATATTGTGTCAAAATGTGAAGCTTTCTCCGCAAAGCTTAAGGCGGATGCCGAAGCAAAGGGCTCAGAAAAATATGCCGAGCTTCTTATTCTTGCTTACAGGCAGGTAATGGCAGCTCATAAGCTTGTGGTTGATAACGATGGTAATAATCTTTACATTTCAAAGGAATGCTTCTCAAACGGCTGTGCGGCAACGGTTGACGTAACTTACCCGTCAGCACCGCTTTATCTGCTTTATAATCCTGAGCTTCTTAAGGGAATGCTTCGCCCGGTTATGAAGTATGCACTCAGCGATGAGTGGAAGTTTGACTTTGCTCCCCACGATGTAGGCCAGTATCCTCTTGTGAACGGTCAGGTTTACGGCAACAATCTCCTTAAATGGCAGATGCCCGTCGAGGAATGCGGCAATATGATAGTTCTTTTCTCGGCTATCAGTGACGTTGAGAATGACGCATCTTTTGCAGGTGAATATATTGACACTCTCGACAAATGGAGCGAGTATCTTATCCGTTACGGTCTTGACCCTGAGCATCAGATTTGTACCGATGACTTTGCAGGTCACCTTGCCCACAATGTTAACCTTTCAATTAAGGCTATTATGGGTATTGCAGGCTTCAGCAGAATCCTTTCAAGGCTCGGTAATGCCGAAAAGGCTGAAAAGCTTATGGGCATTGCAAAGGAGTATGCTGCATCGCTTGTAAAGAATGCGGCCAATGGTGACGGCAGCTACCGTCTTGCTTATGATAAGCCCGGCACATTCAGCCTTAAGTATAATTCCGTATGGGATAAAATCTGGAAAACCGAACTTTTCCCCAAAGAGTTCTATGAGGGTGAGCTTGCAAGGTATAAGAAAGAATTGCTTCCCTACGGTGTTCCTCTCGATTCGCGCGAGAAGTATACTAAATCCGACTGGCTTGTATGGGCTGCTTGCCTTAGTGAAAGCAAAGAGGATTTCAACTGCCTTGTTGATTCCCTCTGGATGGCTTACAATACTATGAGAACCAGAGTGCCCATGACTGACTGGTATTACTGTGACACTTCTCACATGAGAGGTTTCCAGCACCGTACGGTACAGGGCGGACTCTTCATTAAGCTTATGTTCTGATAAAATAATACCGCTCAGCAGAACTTGAACTGCTGAGCGGTATTTTTGTTATGCAAATAACTTTACAAGGTTATCAATCATTGTGTAAACAAATCCAAGGAATTTAATGGGAAGGTAAGTTATTCTCTTTAAAGTGTTTGCGGCGGAATTCTCATCGTGTTCCTCTGTTCTGATAATTGTGAGGCTGTCAAGAAGCTCGCTGTTGTCGCCTCTTCGTGTTTCAAGTATCAGCTTGTCACCCTCAAAAACGAGAGTGGTGTAGGTAGTAACGTCGTTTTCGATAAATCCGTAAGCAAGATGTTCAGCTTCAAAATCCATTATAACTTTTTCACAAACGGAATTTGAATTGAGGTAAACAATACCTTCGGGGTTTGTGTAGGTTTTGCCGCTTTCAGCAAGGCCTGCAATTTTGTGATTGTTCATAAAATGTGAACGACCCTGTGAGTGGGTATGACCTGTAATAACAAGGTCAAGGTCATAGCTTTCAAATATGGGGGCAAATATGTTGAGCAGGAGAATTTCGGTTTCAAGGTCGCCGATGGAATCGCCTGCGCCGTAAATTCCGTGGTGAACAACGCCGATTCTCCACTTTGCATCCTTATTGAGCTTAACAGCTTCCTTGGTCATAGCCATGTGGTCGGGAGCATTGCCTGAGGTTGAATCGTAGAAGAGGTAAAGAACATCGCCGTAGCGGAACCAGAAATCTCTGTCAAGTCCCGTGAAGTATTTGCCGTAGTATTCGTTGGGCATATTGGTGTAATAATTATAGCTCATGCCCTTCTTATCGTGGTTGCCGATTGCAAGAGCAATCGGGAGACTTCTGAGGGCAGAGGGAGTCAGAAGAGTCTGCCATTCTTCAGCGGTAGTACCGACTGATGTGTTATCGCCGGGGGAAAGAAGATAGCTTACGTCGGGATTTTTTTCAAGTGCTTCTGCAAGGACATTGTTCCAGTTGAATCCGATGTCAGACTGTGTGTTTGCGTCAGTTCTCCACACCTCGGGAATCTGAATATCGCCCACAACGAGCACCTTGTGGTCTGTAAATCCTTTGGTTTGATATTCGCATATTTCGCTGAGTCCGTTGCCGGTATTCCACTGATAATAATACGTTGTGTTTTCCTCAAGGTCTGTGATTGTAACGCGGCAAACAACCTGCTTGTCTGTTTCGGCAGGGGTTGTTTTGCCGTTGAATGTTGTTGCGTCGGACATATCAGGGTTTTTAGAAACAAGTACCTCAGCTTTTGCTTTTTCCGAATCAGCGTGCCAGCAAAGGCTTACCTGTGTTTCGTCAGCTCCTACATTAAGGGTAGCAAGAGTGTTGTTACCAAAAAACGATTCGTAAAGCGCATTCCATTCCTCACGGGAGAGTCTGGGGGCTTTAAACGCCGCAAAGGCAGGGATACAGCATGTTAAAAGAAGAGAGATACAAAGAAGCGCAATGGTAAAGTTTCTCATGAGTGCCTCCTGAATAATTAAGATTAATATTTACATATAATAGCAAATTTATTGAGTTTTGTAAAGAATCCTGTGCGGAAAATTTAAGCTGTTTATTGAAAATGGTCTTTTAATGTTATATAATACAAGTATCAAATTTTTGGAGATGCTTATATGAAAAGAATGTTAAGTCTCATTTTTGCGCTGTGTTTTGTGCTTGCCGGAGCTTTCTGTGTTTCATCGACTGCGGCTCAAATGCCCGAGGTAAAGGAATACGGTTTTGTTGATTGCAACGGTGTAAAAATTGAGTACGGTATTTACGGCGATATGCAGGGTGAGCCTTTGCTGCTTCTGCCTCCTAACGGCGGAGATATGCACTCTTTTGACGGTAACATTCTGCCTGAAATGTCAAAGCATTTTAAAGTAATTGCGGTTTCCCCCCGAGGATGCGGCAAATCAGACAGAGGCGAGGGCAGGCTTACTTTTGAGGTTATGAGTGATGATCTCGTTTATGTGCTTGATTATTTAGAGGTGGAAAAGGTCAATATTTTCGGCTTCAGTGACGGAGGAAACCTCGGTTTTGTTTTTACCGTTGAGCATCCTGAAAGAGTTAAATCTCTTGCTGTTATGGGTTCCAATATAAACACTATGGGTACAAAAACTTTCAATCAGATTTCTATTGTATGGCGCTATCTCGGCTTCTGGATTAAAGCAGCAATAACAAAAGACCCTGCCGATGAGCTCAGGCGTGACATTCAGGGTATGATGGTGCGTCAGCCTACTCTTACCTTTGACGATATTGCTCAGATTAAAGTTCCTGTTCTTAATATATATGGTGAGGATGATATGATAAAGCGTTCGCACTCCAGACGTATTACTGCTTCTATTGAAGGTGCTCAGGAGCTTATGGTTATAGGCGGCGGTCACGGATCGTGCTTTGACCAGACTGAAACCCTTCTTAATCCAACATTACTTGAATTCTATAACGGTGTTGAATAATTATGTTTAAAGTTGAAGATGTTAAAGCTTTCTTTGATTCGTGTGCCGAGAGCTGGGATGAGCAAACCGTAAGAAAAGAAGACATTATTGAAAAAATCCTTGATAACGCCTGCGTTTCAGACGGCGATGATGTTCTTGATGTTGCCTGCGGTACGGGTGTACTTTTCGGAGATTATATTAAGAGAAAAGCAGGCAGTGTTACGGGTATTGACATTTCGCCCGCAATGGCGGATATTGCAAGCGGTAAATATGAAGATATACAAGTAATCTGCGGCAATGCTCAGGGATATGACTTTGGCAAAGAATTTGATGTTATAGTTATTTACGATGCCTTTCCGCATTTTACTGACTCTCGTGCTTTGTTTGAATCACTCTCAAAATACCTGAAAACGGGCGGCAGAATAACTGTTGCACATTCTATGAGCCGTGAGATGCTTATAGATTTACATAAGGATCGTGCAAACTCAGTTTCTCTTGACCTGCCTGAGATTGCTGAGCTTGAAGGCATTATGGCGGAGTTTTTTGATGTTGTCTTTTCTGTTTCCGATGACAGTATGTATCAGGTCTGCGCCGTTAAACGCTGACCGATTTTTAATTATTTAATAAGACCGTTGTTATACATTGCTTCGCAGATTTGTTTAAAAACAGGTGCACAGCTTACCGCACCCTCGCCGCCGTCTTCTTTCAGTACAGCTACGGCATATTGAGGATTGTCTGCAGGGAAATATCCCACAAACCATGAGTTATAGATTTCACCGTCCGAATCGTATTTGCCGGTTTGGGCGGTTGCTGTTTTTCCTGCACAGGTAACAAGGTCGCTTCTTGCTCTTTTACCCGTTCCGTTAATAACAACATTTTCAAGGCAGGCGCATATTGCGTCTGCTGTTTTTTTGCTTATAATTTTTTTGGGACTGACTTCCTTTGCATAAGGTGTAAAACCTATTTCGGTATTCATTGTGCCTTCAATCAGATAAGGTTCATTATAAATTCCGCCGTTTGCAAAGCACGCCATAACTGCCGCCAATTGTACGGGAGTTGCAAGGAGTGCGCCCTGACCGAAGGAGAGATTGGCAACAGCGGCTTTGGAATCAAGTTCGTCTGCTGATGGCAGATTACCGCTTGATGCAAAAAGTCCCGGGGCGAATTCTATGGAGTGGCCGAAACTGAATTTTCCGGCGGTTTCAATAAGCTTGCTTTTTTCGCATCTTAGCGCAAGGTCTATAAAATATGTGTTACATGAGTAGGTGATAGCTTCGGTAAGATTTATATAACCGTGTCCCTTTTCTTCGTGGCAATGAAAGGCTACGCCGTTTATAGTTGCTTCTCCGGTGCAGTTATATTTGGCGGTTAAACCCTGCCCCTGTTCAAGTGCTGCTGAGGCAATAACCGGCTTGAAAGCAGAGCCTACGCTGTAAGACATGAAAGCTCTGTTGATAAAAGGAGAATCGGATGAATTGATGCTGTTTTCAAGTCGGTCGGGGTCATACAGCGGACGGCTTACACAAGCCCTTACTGCGGAGTTTTCAACTTCAAGTATAACTACTGCCCCTTTATCTATTAAAAGCTCATCTGCGGCGTTTTCGGCAATTTTTTGTATATCCTTATCAAGAGTAAGAACTATTCCGCTTTTTTGGGTGAATTTATTGTTATATACCTGCGTTTCCCTGCCGAGCATTATTTTACCCGTTGCATCAACATTAAAACGCACGCCTATGCTTTTGCATGAGCTTTCAAGCAAAGTGTTGAAAGCTTTTTCAATTCCGCTTACACCGTTGCCTGCGTAGTCTGTATATCCTATAACGTGCTGAGCCAACAAATCTTCGCTCCTCGGCGAATAATGCTCAATTACCCTTAGGGCATCCGATTCATCAATCATACACGGTATATCAACAGTAACAGGGTTTCCTTTTTGCATTTGTTCATAAACGGTGTTGTAAGTGTGGGAGTCAAGCAAGGTTTTTAACTGTTGCAGAGCGTTTGCGGAGGGCTTGACTGCTGCGGTGTATACGGGAGTGCAGTTGGTGAAAGGCTTAAGGTTACAGTCAAAAACCGTTCCTCTGATTTTTGAAACTTCAATGGTTTTATATGAATTTGCAAGAGAAACAGACGTATGATTACCGTAATTAAGGCTGACTATCCGCACAGCCACAGCCACAAAAAATGTAAACATTATGCTGCAAACAAATACAGCTTTTTTTCTCATTGTTTTCACCTCGGCATTATCATTTGCAATCTTACGGTTATTTATAGCGCGCTTTGCGAATATAATTTAACAACTGTTTCTGAGGTGGTACGATGATTATAAAGTTTTGCAGATTCCACATAACCGTTCTGATTCTTGCAGTTCTAGCTGTCGGTCTTGTTGTTGGTATATGCACAGATTCCATAGCTGTAATAAGCACGGTAAAAAAAGAAATAACTCTGCCTGTAATTGTATACGACAGAATTATTGAAAGCGGTTTGTCTAATGATGATCGTGTTACGGAAAAGGATTTTGAAAATGATCTGGATTACCTTACTGATATGGGTTACGAGGCAGTGCTGCCAGCCGATATAGCACGTTTTGCTTCAGGTGAGGGAGAGCTTCCCTCAAAGCCGGTAATGCTTGCTTTTGAAGGTAATTATATAGGAGTTTTAAAAATTGCACGTCCTTTGCTTGAAAAGTACGCAATGAAAGCAAGTTTATTTGTTGTAACATCTGTTGCGGATTCTGCACAGGATAACGGAGAATACATGGATTGGGAGATGCTGAGGGAGCTTGCTGAAAGCGGTATATTCAGTATTGAAAGTGCAACCCATGATATGAACAGTATAAACTACCGAAGAAAAGCGATGCTCATGAATGAAGGCGAGAGTACAGGGGAGTATGAAAAAGCAGTCTATGACGATGTGACTGTTTCTCTCAACAGAATAGCAGTTAACACAGGCACAAGCCCTGTTGCGCTTGCATATCCTTTCGGTCTGTATTCGGCTGAAACTGTAGAAGCTGTCCGTAAAGCAGGCATTTCAATAGCTTTCACAAATGAAGAAAAGCTCAACATAATAAATAATGCCGACTTCGGGCGGTTGCTCGAAATCGGCAGATTTAAAAGGTCAGGTGCGGTTAGTACCGCAATTTTCTTTGACAGAGTCGGTATATAATTTAAGCTGCTTTTGCAAGAAGCACTTTTTCAATGCATGCCATTTCAATGCATACGCAGAGAATCTCAACAGCAAGCTCAAGTTCCTTGATGGGAGGATAAGTGGGTGCGATTCTTATATTTCTGTCAAGCGGGTCAATTCCGTAGGGGAATGTTGCGCCTGCGCCTGTAAGAGTTACGCCTGCGTCAGAGCAGAGCTTAACAATTTTCTTTGCGCAGCCTTCGCTTACATCAAGGCTGATAAAATAACCGCCGTTGGGATTGGTCCAGCTTGCGATGCCTTTACCGGCAAGGTTTTTCTCGAAAGCATCAAGAACAGCCCTGAACTTAGGTCTTAAGATATCAGCATGGAGCTTCATGTGCTTGCGGATACCCTCAGCATCCTTGAAATAAAGTGCATGGCGGAGCATGTTGATTTTATCATGACCGATAGTCTGAACGGTCATACGTTTTTTGATTGTATCAATGTTTGAATCGGATGCTGCAAGAGCGGCAACACCTGAACCGGGGAAGGTGATTTTTGAGGTTGAAATAACCTCTATGAAATGGTCGTGTGTTCCGAATTCATCGCAGGCTTCAAAGATGTTGAGGAGTTTATCCTGTCTGTCCTCATAAAGGTGATGCACGCAGTAAGCGTTGTCCCAGATTACTCTGAAATCGCTTGCGGCAGGTCTGAGAGCGGCAAAACGGCGTACTGTTTCGTCAGAGAAGGTTACACCGTCAGGGTTGGAATACTTGGGTACACAGAAAACACCCTTAACGCTTTCGTCCTTGACGAGTTCTTCAATCATGTCCATATCAGGTCCGTTCTCAAGCATGGGTACGTTAATCATTTCAATGCCGAAGTGCTGGCAGATGCCGAAGTGACGGTCATAACCGGGCACGGGGCAGATGAACTTAACCTTGTCAAGCTTTGACCAGGGAGTAGAGCCTGCGCCGAAAATCATGCACTGGGAAATATAATCGTACATAACGCTGAGGCTTGAGTTGCCGAAAATTATAAGGTTCTTCTTTTCAACCTCAAGAATTTCGGAAAAGATGGATTTGCACTCGTCAATACCGTCAAGCAGACCGTAGTTACGGCAATCAATACCGCTTTTGCTCTGAAAAGAGCCTATATATTTATATTCAAAAATATCCTCGGAAAGTGCAAGCTGCTCTGAATCAGGTTTGCCTCTGGACATATCAAGGCTGAGATTCATTGCTTTGTAGCTTTCGTACTTGCTTTTTAATTCCGAGAGTCGTGATTTGAGATTTCTTTCAGCTGAATTTTGCATAATTGTTTAAGTCTTCCTCCAAAATCGTTGCGAATTGTTATTAATATTACAATATAAATAAGAATCTTGCAAGTCTTTTTTTGAAATCTTGCAAGATTCTTGAATTTTACTATATTTATTGGTTAAATAACGCAGATTTTGTACAACTTACCGTCAAAATGCAAAGTATTTACGGCGCTGTTTTGCCATTCTTCCGCTGATGAATTTAAGCGTTTCGCCTGCATCTGAATCTCCGCAGGCATAATCCTTCATAAGTCTGCCTTCTTCATAGCAAAGGTCATCATGAAGCGGAAAATAATTCTGCATAAGGAAGCAGGCATATTTTGAAAGACGGAAGTCGCCAACAATCCTGAATTCCGTACTTATGGAGTCGATTGCAACGGAATAGAACTTTTTAACGGAATCAATAAGAGCTTCCCTCTCATTTTCGGGGGAGAAAATGATGGTTGAGGCACAAAGAGCTTTATCGTTATTGAAGCAGGAGTGGCTGTCAGTGCTTCCTACGATAGGATAATTTCTTCCCTTTGCTTTATCCTCATAATACTTCTGAGTCTGGAAGCCGTTTTGCTCATAATTGAGTTCGCCGCCAAGCACCTCAAATGCATCAAACGGTTGAGTTTCAAGCAGATAATCCGTAAGCACTTCGGGCACTTGAATAACATTTGAAATCCAGTATGGATGAGCAAAAATTCCGAGTCCCTCAGCCTTTTTGATGTGGTTAAAAATCCATACGCAGGATGCGTAGGAGAACTTCGGAACACCGTCAGGAATATCAAGAGTTTCAGCAAGTGCAAGCACTTCGTCTTTATACTGTTCTGGAGTAATTACATCGGGGCACTTTTTGCCTTCAAAGCTTCTGAACTCTTCAGATGTTCCTACCTCCACATTATGCGCGGAGTCGGAAATAAGTGCATTAACGGAATATTTACCGCCGAAATTGACAATATGAACATCGTTGTTGAAGCAGCCTACACGGGGGAGGTGTACTTCTTCGCCGGGAAGGATCTTAAACTCAATCGGCACGTCCTTGAAAGCGTCCATAGCTTCAAGCGCAGGATAGTATCTGCGGTGGTCTGTTATTGCGAAAAAGTCATATCCGTATTTTCTGTAATAGGAGCTTACAATAGCAGGAGACTGATTGCCGTCAGAGCGGCAGGTATGCATGTGAAGGTCGCCTTTGAAGGGATATCTTCCTACAAGGTCCTCTTTGAGAGAGTAAACGGAAAGCTGGAAAATCTTTTTGGGGTCATCTTCATTGTCATCGTAAAGGCGGATATAATGCTCTTGCTCATCTTTAAAAGCGTGAGAGAAGCGGAGTATACCGTCATCACCGATACACGGAGTGATTTCAACAAAATTTTCAAGCTCAGGATAGTTGTGGGGAACTCCCGTGAAAAACGGACATACAACTATTCTGTAATCGGCATCCTTGGAGAATTCAACGTGTTTTCCGAGGGGCTTTATGCAGATTTCGATCTCTTTGTTTTCAGGGAATACCTTGGGATAAATATCATAGTTGTGAAGATGGTTGTTTATTTTCATTTATACTTCCTCCGTTTTTGAATTTCTCTGAGCGATTTCCGCAATCATTCTGTTATATTCATCCTCATCAATTCTGTTCTTTTTGCGGATTATAAAATAACCTGCAATAAGCAGAATGATGGGAACTGCCGCCATGCATAATGCGAGCTTTAATGACATATATTCATCAGCGCCGCTGAGAACTGCTTCAATGCCCGAAAGCTTTGTATCCTCTGTTATAAGCTTGAGGTTTGCCTGCTGTTCATAATCGGAAATCTGATTGGTTATAACAGTCATACCGATTGCAAGGTAAACAAGAGTTACAATTACCTGCTGAAGAGCACTGGACATTTTTGCCATAAGGGGACGCAGTGAGAATATCAGTGCTTCATCACGTGAGCCTGTTTTGTACTCGTTGTATTCTATTGTGTTGGTGAATATAACCATTATAATCATACCGAACCAGTTCTGACCGAAGCCGACTATAAGCGCAGCACCGCAAAGGAACCAAAGTCGGATTGACAGCGGGATAAAAAGCCCTCCGATTATGAAGCAAAGATAACCTATAACCGCAACACACACTGATATGCCAAGCGCTTTTTTGCGTTTAAAAATTGACGAAAGCTTCGGGAAAAGCATAAGGAGAATTCCCGATGAGCCTGCGTAGAAAGCGGTGAAAAGGGTAACGTTTGTGCCGTTGTAGCCGAATTCGAGGTAAATATAGTTTGCTGCAAAGGCTGTAAGCATTGCGCCGCTGAGATTTGAAAGAAGGGTTACGAGCGTTGACCACAGAAGCTGATCGTTTGAAAAGATGACTTTAAACATCCTTTTCAATCCTATTCGTTCTTCTTTTTCGGTATTAAAATCCCTGTTTTCCTTAACACCTGCACAACACAAAGTCTGGCAGAAAATAAAAGCGGAAACAGCTATAACGGAAACAGCAGAGTAAGCGGTAATGGAGTTGCCGCCGATGGCGAATTTACCTGCCGTAAGTACAGGTACAAGCCCTGTAGCAGCGAGAGATCCGAGTCCGCTGAAAAGGGTGGCAAGGGCTACGATTTTATCACGTTTGTCGGCTTTGCTTGTAAGCGAAGGCATCATTGACCAGTAGCCGATATCATTCATAGTGTATGTGATATCCCAGATGAGATACAGGGCAATGAAGAGGTAAACAAAATTCCAACCCTCAAGACGGTTAGAAAACATCGCAACCACGGCGGCGCCGTTTGTGATACAGCCAATCATAATCCACGGCTTGAATTTGCCGAAGCGAGTACGTGTGTTTTCAACAACACCGCCCATAATAGGGTCATTAAGGCCGTCCCATATACGGCAAACGATGAGCACCGTGCTGATTACGGCAAACTGCGCCTCTGTCACCGTGCGGGTAAAAAGAATATATGTGAGCAAAAATTGGGTAAAAAGAGCGTAGGACATATCTCTGCCGATGCCGCCGATGCTGTAAATCCATTTATTGCGTGTGAAATGAGCATCGGCTGAGGCTGTGCCGATTTTTTTCTTAGACAAATAATCTCCTCCCTGTATTAAAATGGGAAATGTACTGAAATAATGATATCATACCGAGCATGAATTGTCGAGATTTTTATGTGTATTTTCTGTGAGTATATTCAATAGACAGGCAGCCTGCCGCACATATTACCGAAAAAGGTCTTACCGCTTCAATCAAATCAGCAGAAATGCTGTTGGCGGTAAAAAAATCAAAGCAGACACCTGCGCCGATGTGCAGCATAACTGCGCTTAAAAGCATAGTAATAACGGTGCTTAAACCCGCAATGGCGATTCTTTTTGTAATTTTACCGTGTATGTTTTTCAAAATAATCTCTCCGTTAATAAATTTATTGCCTATTAATTCTAACACCGTTACAGTAATATCTCAATGAACAAATGTTACCTGCGAGTGCTGTAAAAAAATTATTCTTGCAAATGGCAATAAATATGGTATAATAAAAATATACAAACGCAAAGTGTTGATAAAATCAATTAAAGGAGTGCTCCTGATGAAGTGTCCGTTTTGCAACTACGAAGAAAGCAAGGTTATTGATTCCCGCCCCACCGATGAAGGCGAGCGCATACGCCGCCGCAGGGAGTGCATAAGCTGTGGCAAGAGATTTACCACTTATGAAATTATCGAAAGTGTGCCTGTAATTGTTGTAAAAAAGGATAAATCAAGGGAAGTTTTTGACAGAGCAAAGCTTTTTAACGGAATGCTCAGAGCGTGCGAAAAACGCCCCGTATCTATTGAAACAATAGAAAAAGCGGTTTCGGATATTGAAGCTGTGCTTCAGAATTCGCTTGACCGTGAGGTAACCTCCGTTCATATCGGTGAGCTTGCTATGGATAAACTTAAAGAGATTGATGAGGTTGCGTATGTGCGCTTTGCATCCGTTTACAGGCAGTTTAAGGATATCAACACCTTTATGGATGAGCTTGCAAAGCTTCTCAGCGAAAAATAATTAACCGCCATATTTGAATAATATTGTTATTACATCTATTTAACGGAGCGAAAAAACAGAACACGAGAAATTGAAGTTTTGATTCATTTCTCGTGTTTTTATTTATGATAAAACCGGTTCCGTCAGAAAAACGGAGCCGGTTTGACACTTAATTAAAAAATTGTGATATAGGGATTTTGGTTTAAATATCAATATCGTATCCCATTTTATAACTGAATTCTTCAAAAATTAATTCAGTATCGAATATTTTCATAGTTAAATCTTTGGCATTGAATGTGCAATCAAAGTCCCAGTCACCGTAAATTATTTTACCGGTGTTATCGTCAATTACACATGAAATAACGCAGTTGGTATATGAAAATTCACATTGCTCACTGCTAAAGGTCATTCCGAGTGAAGCGAGACTTTCTTCAAGGTCTGTTGTTGAACTTCCGTAAGCGTTTGTATAAGGATTATCGGTGTTCTTGTCTTTCAAACCATGAGTATAATCTTTAACATTG
>JAZSIQ010000159.1:0-10609 GCA_045533875.1 Acutalibacteraceae bacterium
AGTGTGGTTAGCGTAATTTCTTGCACCCTTGGAAACCTGAAGAATAAGGGGGGATTCAAGCTTCTCTGCTGCCTGAACGATACCCTGGATGATTTCCATGTTGTTGACGTTGAATGCACCTACAGCGTAGCCGCCGTTGTATGCATGCTCAAACATTTTTTTAGTGGTTACGAGTGGCATAGTAATTCCTCCTAATAATTTCTAAAGTTACCTTTTGTATTATACCTTTACATGCCTTGATTGTCAACTGATAAAAATGTATATTATTCCATCAAATCTTTACCCGGTAAATGTGCAAGATTATTGGCAAAGCACAGTTTCGGCTTTTCGGTGGGATAAAAGCTGATTTTTGTAACGGCAGTATTGCTCACCTTCCAGCGAAAATCATCCTGCAAACCCAGCCCCACAAAATTGCGTACTATGTACCCGAAAAATCCGCCGTGGGACACAAGCATTACCTTTTCGCCGTTTCTGTAATTCTTCATTATGAAATCAACAACCCTCTGTCCTCTTTCATGGGCGGCTTCGTGGGTTTCGTTTTCAAAAATGCTCTTATCGATGCACGGCACCGCCAAAGGGTACTCTTTTTTCAGCACCTCATCGGGGCAGCCCTCACCCTCCGTGCCCGTTTCAATGAGGTCACGCACAAGCTGAACTTTTACACCGTTTTTCTGCCTTACCGCAACGGCATACGCCGTTTCAACCGCACGGGTAAGCGGGCTTGCAAAAATCGCATCAAACTCAATGGCGGAATAATACTCGCCGAGTGCCTGCGCCTGCCTTTTGCCCTCAGGGGTAAGCGGCGGGTCATCCCTGCCGTATTCAACCGGGCACTCATACGAAACATTGCCGTAGGATTCGCCGTGCCTTACAAAATAAACCTGTAAAATGGGTTCCTCTGCCATACTGCCGCCTCCTTTATTTAAAGTATACATCCGCACCTGAGTTTTTTCAATATGTATATTCTCCGAACTATTTACAATTAAAATCAAAAGGTATATAATACATACACTAAAAATATACAAGGAGTATATCTGTTATGAATGTGGTTATCCGAATCCTTTGCACCATAGTTATCATTTTTTCCACGGTTTTCTCTTTTTTCTCCCCCGTTGATGTTTATTCGGAGATTGAGGAGAAGTTCTCTGACAACGCCAAAGCCGCTTACTCTGAGCTTTACTATGAGCTGAACGAAAGAAGCAATAATACCGAAACCTGGCGCCAGGGAATGATTTCAGGCAACGGTATGCAGGGTGTCATCACAAGCGGTGCACCCTACAACGACAGCCTGATTTATCAGAATATGCACTTCATTACCCCCAACGCAAATGACCGCTCCGCTCCCGTTTCTTCTCAGGAGCTTGAAAGCGTGAAGCAGAACATAGTTGCGGGCAAAGATATCGTTGACCCATTTGAATACACTGCGCTTTATGCCTTTCATCCCGGTGCAGCGCTCCGCATAAAGCAGAATAAAAGCCTCAATATAGGCTATGCCCGTTACACCGATTACGAAACCGCTCAGGTAGGCGTAAGATACACCGATTTTAACGGCACATGGGAGCGAACCACATTCACCTCAAGAACCGATGATGTTACAATAACCGAAATCGGCAGTTCTTCTTCAGGAAGCAAAGTAAACCTCACCCTTTCGATTGACAATATCTCGGCTTTTGCAAATTACGGCAACACCGAAGAGGTTGATTTCGCTTACAAAAAACTCGCAGGTACCAATTGTGACTACCTTGCCTTCGTTGCCCACTACCCCGATTATGAAAAGAGCGAACTGAAAAACGGCGGCTACTCCACAGTGATTTACATAGTTTGTGACGGCGGCAGCAAAGAGCTTGTAAACGGCAAGTCCGTTTCCGATGAGCAATATTGCGGCAGCTCCAACCCTCAAATTAAAATTACCGATGCCGATTCCGTTTGTCTTATTGCCGCATCCGACAGGACTTTCGATATGGGCAAATATTCGGAATTTGAAAGTGCAACAAGCTATGCTCTTGTTGATTCCCTTGTTGCAAAAACAAAGGCTGTTGCGGATAAATACGCTGACGGTACGGGTTTTGATTATGATGCCGCCCTTGCTTCCCACACCGCAGTTTTCACCCCCGAATACAACTCCGTAACCCTCGACCTCGGCGAGGCTTCAACCAAGCCCAACGAGCAGCTCGTGCTCTCTCAGCATCTCAAAAGCAAAATCAACTCCCAGCTCGCTCAGCGCACCTACTACTCAGGCAGATATTCCTATCTTTGCGCTTCGGGCAGCTCTGTTCCCCGCCTCTACGGTATGTGGACAGGCGAATGGGAACCCGGCTGGGGCGCAAAATATACCATGGATGCCAATGTAAACCTGCAAACCTCATCCATGAATACAAGCAATATGGCAAGCACTTACATCGGCTATGCTTCACTCATTCTCCGTCAGGTAGCCGATTGGGAGGAAAATGCCTACGCAACCCACGGCTTTACCGAAGCCATTCAGGCACCCGGCCACTCGGACGGTGACAACGCAACCGTGCTTGAAACCTGCTATGCTTATCCCTTCCGTTACTGGAATGCCGGCGCAAGCTGGCTGCTTCTTCCCCTTTACGAAACCCTTCAGTGCTACGGCGATGTTCAAATCCCCATTAACGGCGAATATGACCTCAACGAGCTCAAATCCGTTCTTTCCGTAAAAGACGAGGACCTTACCGATGAAGAAATTGCAGGGCTTGAGGCTCAGGGATATCTTGATTTAAGAACACAGATTCTTCTTCCCCTCCTCACAAAATCGGCAAATTACTGGGATCAGATGGTAAGCCCTGAATATTACACAGATGCCGAGGGCAGGATGCATTATCAGCAGGGCAAAACAAGCCTTAATAACGGCGAAACCTACACCCTCCTCCCCGGATATTCACCCGAGAATAATCCCGAAAACTATCCCAGCCCCTCCACGGCAAACACCGCTATTGACATTGCGGCTTGCAAGAGTAACCTTGAAATGCTTATCAACATTATGAAGAGCGTTGACCCTGAAGCAGACACATCCCACTGGGAAGAGCTTATGGCAAATCTCCCCAAATATCTCTATGATGAATCGGGAGCACTCAAGGAGTGGGCAACGGTTGATTTTGAAGAAAACAACCTTCACCGCCATCTCAGCCATCTCTACTGCGCATGGCCTCTCTTTGAAACTCAGGAGAATGCCGAGCTTGCCGCCGCCTGCATCAAGGCGATTGATAACAGAGCAAGCGAAAACGAAGCAAGCCACGCCCTTATTCACAGAGCACTCATCAGCGCAAGACTCAAGGACAGAACAAGCGTCACAGATGCGCTTACAAAGCTCATGAACCATTGGATTTATTACGATTCACTTATGACAAACCACGATTATGACCGCAGCAGCTGCTACTGCACGGACTACGGCATAGGCTACCTCGGAATAGTAAACGAAAGCCTGCTTTTCTCCGATACAGGCAAAATCGAAATTCTCCCCGCCATCCCCTCAACGGGCTTTGATGCAGGAAGCATTGAGGGTCTCAGAGCAAGAACAAACGCTCTTGTTGATGAAATCGAATGGGATTTGGAAGAAGGCACGGCAAGCGTTACCTTTACCTCTGACATTGACCAGACGGTAACCGTTTCCTGCGGACTTTCCGACAAAACCGAAACCGTAACCCTCAGCGCAGGCGAAAGCACTACTGTAAGCTTTGAATTTGACTGATAAAGCATAAAAATACGGTACATTACAAAGGATTGATTCCTTCGGTAATGTACCGTTTTTTTATTTTACTGCCTTAAATTTCATAGGTATTTCGGTAGTGGAAAGGACGAAATTCAACCCTTTCATCATAATGGGTCTGAGCTTGGGATGATTGCGGATGATATCGCTATGGTCTGCGTTGCGGCTTATAAATTCAGGGAAGGACGGAGTACCCTTAAGCTGAATTTTAACGGATTCGCTTGCAAAATCAAAGGTTGCGTACTGCGTGGCAAGAGTGTTTACGGGTTTTATTACCGCATGCAGTTTTCCGCCCTGCATAAAGGCATAAGCACGGATTATGTAAGGATAGCCTTTTATTGAACAATGCGAAGTACGGGGCACTCCGTCAAGGCCGCACTTTATAATTACCTCGTCCTCTTCCTCGTACCACTTTATTGCAAACACATCATCAGTAAGCTCAAAGGATACTCTGTCAAGATTCTTCTTGGGTCTGCGGGCAAAGCTTGAGGTAAGCGAACGGGGAATAATGCTTGCAGGAAACATTAACTTTGCAATAACATCCGAAAAAGCGGTTAAACGGAAAACTCTGCCTGTCGGTATATCGGGCAACGGTTTGCACGCAACAGGCTTTTCTCCTCTTGCTTCAAGATAATCTGAAAGCTTTTTCTCCCACTCATCATCACATTTTTCTCCGAAAGCCTTTACAAGCTCATTTTCTATAAGAGATGTATTCTTACCGTCATCAACCACACAGTTAAGGCTTGCAATAACCGCATCGTGTTTCGGAAAATATCCTATAAACTGTCCGAACATTCCCGACATACAGACGCACCCGCCTTCAAGCCAGAAAAGATATCCGTAGCCGTTTTTGCCGTTGCCGTCAAAATCCACCTGAAGGCGTGTTGCCTCTTTTGCCCACCATTCGGGAATTACCTGCCTGCCGTTGTATTTGCCTGAGTCGGCATAGCATTGGCAGATTTTTGCAAGGTCACGCAGCTTAAGGTAAGCGCCCGTGCCGCCTATGCATTCGCCTTTTTCGTTGGTTTCCCAGAACGGTCTGTCAATCCCCAGCGGCTCAAAAAGCCTTGGCATAAGATAATCAACAAGATTTTCACCCGAAAGCTTCTGAACAAGCGCCGCCACCATGTGCGCATCGTTGTTGCTGTAAAGGAAGCCTTTATTCTTCCTGAAAGGCGCTTTCATAAAGATTTCAACATAATCGCCCGTCATATCCTGCAAAAAGCTGAAATCCTTATTGCTCTGCATTGTAAGCACGGAGCGCACGGTGGTTTCCTCCCATTGCTCGCTTTCGCAATGCTCATACTCGGGGAAAATAGAAAGAATCTTTGAATCGAGCGAAAAAAGTCCTTCTTCAATCGCAAAGCCTGCCGCAGTTGCAACAACCGATTTTGTTACCGAAAACAGCGTGTGCGGCATATCCGCCGAATATGGTGCGGCATATTCTTCAAACACGGTCTCCCCGTGCTGCATTATAAGCAGGGAATGGTTCTCAATGCCCCTGTTTTCAAGCTCACGGTAAAATTCATAAAGCCTTTTGCACGAGAGTTTTTCCGCTTTTACCATATCTATGCCCCCTGTCAGTAATTTCGTTATATTTCCATTATAACACTTTAGCCGCAGGATTCAAGAATAGTTTAATTATCCTTGCATAAAAAATGCCTGCCGCGGATAAAATCCACGGGCAGACATTTAGAAATAACCTTATTTAATCCTCAACGCACTTGGCAGTACAGCGTAAAAAGCTTTCTTTAAAAGATAACCTCAAACAAATCAAGCTCGTATCCGTTATCCGCTAAATCGAAATACTTTGTAAAATTATTGAAAAACGCATAGACCGTGCCGATAGCTGCGGCAAACCTGCCGAAGCTCTTTCTGAAAAAGCTGATTTCGGGGGCATCGTAATCATCCGTTTTGGCAAGGGTAAAGCTTGCGTGAGCCTCGGCAACACCCTTTTCATAGGTTGTTACGGTAATTGCATCCTCGGAGAAATCAATAATATTGTAAAGTCTTTCGGAGTATTCATCCATACCTATTGCAATAAGGTCGCTGTAAGGGATATCCGCACTCTCTCTGGGTCTGCCTACTGAAGCGGAAACCATATAAACCGTGCCCTGAGCATTCTCAACGGTTTTGCCGTTTTCTATTGCCTCAACGCTCTTGCCGTTATAAACAACGTCCGTAATTGAATAATGATGAGAATGACCGAGAAGCACAAGGTCGATATTGAACTCATCAAAAATGGGAGAATAGAGCAGTCTGAGCAGTTCATTCTCGCTCTCTCTGCTTTCTATTGTGCCGCCGTAAAGGTCGTGATGCATCATGACAACACGCCACTTGAGGTCGGGATTTGCATTAACCGCTTTCTTTACAAAATTACGGTGGTCCGTTGCGCTTGCATTATTTGAATCAAGGCAAAGGAAAAGCACCTCGCCCTTTACAAAATAATAATCGCCGCACTGATAGGAGCTGACCTTGCCGTAATCCTCATTGGGAAGATTGGTGAAATACTTGTAATCAACGCCCTTGTAATCGTGGTTACCCAGAGCGGTAGCAAAGGAAAGTGAGCGTGAAAGAGGCGAAAACGTAAGACCCTCGTACTCGCTGCGAAGTCCGTCGGTAGCCTGGTCACCTGCTGAAAGAATCATATTCAAATCCGCTCTTGTGCCTGCCTCTGCAAGAAGGTCTGCAAATGCAAAAGCGGTTTCTTTTACGGATTCGGAATCTTTCTCACCCGTGATATGAATATCCGAAATATACATTGCGGAGAAGCTGTCTTCCTCTACGGTTTTAAAGGAATACGTGCTGCTCTTATCCTCGCCCGAAACGCATACATAATAATATGTTTCGCCAAGCTCAAGGTCGGTTACGGTAACCTTTGCAACCTTATCGCCCTGATAGGTATCCTCAACGTCACCTTTAATGCTCTGAGCGTTAAGCATAAGCGGATTCTTGCTCACTTCAACGCTGCATGAGGTTACATCCGCAGGCATATACCATGAAAAATTTCTTTCGGTCTCGTCAACACCGGGCTGCATGATAATGCCTCGTGTTGCTTCCTGAGTATCGCTCCAGAGAATTCCCCAACCCGAATCAACGGCACCTGCGGGAGCAACCGCAATACTCATAACCATTACAATTGCCAGAATAAGACTTAAAATGCTTTTTGACTTTTTCATACTCTGCGCCTCACTTTTAAATTTTTTACGAAACAATAATATTCCAAAAACAAAACAAAGTCAATGTTTTAAGCGGTTTTAAGCGGGAATACTTTTCGATTTTCCCGGTATGCAAGGCACAACAAAATCATTTTTCTTTCACACAACGATTGAAACCTTATTATAAATGTGTTATAATAAATGAAATTTTCATTTAAAGGTCTGGTTGATTTGAAAAAGGTTGATTCAACTGTATTAAAAGAAACCGCATACGTTGCCTTGGTGACCCTTATCCTCAGCGTGCTTATGCAATCCGTTTTTCTTGTGCTGAATAAATGGAACTACACCGTACTGCTGGGCAATCTCCTCGGAGGTATCGCCGCCGTGTGCAATTTCTTTTTTATGGGTCTTACGGTGCAGTCCGCACTCGGGCTTGAAGCTAAGGAGGCTAAAAGCCGCATGAAGCTTTCGCAGATGCTGCGCACTCTGCTTATGTTCATTATTGCGGTTATCGGTCATGTTGCCCCCGTATTCAGCCTGCTTACGGTAGTTATTCCGTATGTATTTCCACGCATTGCGGTTGCCTTGCGTACGATTTCAATAAAAAAACAGGGGTGAGGTGATATGAGTTGAAGAAAACAAGCCTCAGATTTAAGATTGCGGATATTTTCTGCATAGCAATGATGATTATACCGATTGTGTGCGGCATTGCTCTCAAGGTGCTTACCACACCTGCAGCAGAAGGGATATCCATAACGGGTGCAAGGGTTTATTTTACAATCCCTATGCCGATTCAGGACCTTCCCGTTACCGAATCGCAGGTCAATTCCGCTCTGGTGCTGATTATAATTCTGTTTTTCTGTTTGTTCATCACTCACGGTATGACGGAAAAAATCGACTTAAAGCGCCAACACTTTGCGGAAATGATTGTTGAAAAGGTGGATTCACTCGTAGGCGAAAACATGGGTAACTTTTTCAAGGGCTTCTCGCCATTTATTATTGCAATTCTTGCTCTTTCCGCTTTTTCGAGTCTGCTGACTCTTTTCGGCCTTTATCCGCCCACTTCGGATATCAACATCGTCGGCGGCTGGGCTGTGCTGGTATTTGTACTTATAACCTACTACAAAATGAAGTGCGGTCCGATAAATTATCTGAAGAGCTTTACTCAGCCCGTTGCGCTTCTTACGCCGATTAACCTTATCAGCGAAGTTGCAACTCCCGTTTCAATGGCATTCCGTCACTACGGCAACGTCCTTTCGGGAACGGTTATATCCGTGCTTTTAGGCTCCGCCCTCGGCGGTCTTTCATCAAAGCTGCTCGGCCGGCTGCCCGGATTCCTTTCGGATATTCCGCTGTTTCAGGTAGGCATCCCCGCCGTTCTTTCAATCTATTTCGATGTTTTCAGCGGCTGTCTGCAGGCATTCATTTTTGCAATGCTTACAATGATGTACGTTGCAGGCGCATTCGATTTGGAAACCTATGAAAAGAAAAAAGCACGCAAAAGTGCAAAAAATAAATCATAAAAATTTTTAATAACGGAGGAAAACAAAATGGAACTCGCATTAGGTATTATCTTGGGTTGCTGCGCTCTCGGCGCAGGTATGGCTATGATTGCAGGTATCGGCCCCGGTATCGGTGAAGGTAACGCAGTTGCAAGCGCCTGTGAAGCTATCGCCCGTCAGCCCGAAAGCAAGGGCTCTGTAACAACAACAATGCTCATGGGTTGTGCTATTGCGGAAACAACAGGCCTTTATGCTCTTGTTATCGCAATCCTGCTCATCTTTGTTGCGCCCAACATTCTTGTTGACATTCTTGTTGAAACATTGCAGGCATTATAATTTCTTAACATCGGAGTGAAACTAATGCAAACATTAGATGTTATTTCCGTCAATATATGGCAGATGTTTGCTTCCCTTGCGAATCTTGTTCTGCTGTTTTTGATGGTAAAAAAGTTTTTATACAAGCCTGTAAAAAAGATGCTTGAGCAGCGTCAGAACACAATTCAGAGTGATTACGATGCGGCGGCTCAAGCAAAGGAACAGGCTTATTCGGACAAAGTAAAATATGAAGAGAAGCTGCAGGGCGCAAAGGCTGAGGCGGATGAAGTGATAAAATCTGCCGTGAATACAGCAAACGAGCGTGAAAAGGAAATAATCGCCGAAGCCAGAGTCAAGGCGGACGGTATTGTGCGTCAGGCTGAAAACGAGGCGGTTCTTGAGCGCAAGAAGGCTGAGGATGCAGTTAAGAAAGAAATTGTTGAGGTTTCTTCTTTGCTTACCGAAAAGGTGCTCGAAAGGGAGATTTCCGCCGAGGACCATCAGCGTTTCATTGATTCATTTATTGAAAGCATAGGTGATGAAAATGATTCAGACTGAACGTGAATACGCAGAAGCCTTGTTTACTCTTGCGGCAGAGGAAAATGCAACAGAGCAATATCTTGACTCGCTCGGTATGCTCAGGCAGCTTTTTGAGGAAAACCCCGATTATGCCGAGTTTCTCAACTCCCCTGCAATCGCTCTGAGCGAAAGACTTGCATCAATTGACGAAGCATTTGAGGGCAGTATGCCCGAATACGTTGTTTCGTTCCTTAAGGTGCTTTGTGAAAACGGCAAGATGCGCACCGCTACGGGCTGCATTGACGAATTCATAAAGCTTGCAAGGGAGTTTTCAAACAGAGCAGTTGCCACGGTTTATTCTGCCGTTAAGTTAAGCGATGAGCAGAAAAGCTCAATTTGCAAAAAGCTTGAAAAGCTTACAGAAAAGAGCATTGACCCCATTTATATTATTGATGAATCACTGATAGGCGGTATTAAGGTTGAGGTTGACGGAAAAACCTTTGACTCAAGCATCAAGCACCGCCTGGGCGAGATTAAGGATGTGATGAACTCATGAACAGACCCGAAGAAATCAGCAATATAATCAAAAATCAGATTAAAAATTATAAAGCGAAAATTGACATGACCGAAACAGGCAAGGTTATCCTTGTTGGTGACGGTATTGCCCGTGTTTACGGACTCCGCAACTGCATGGCAAACGAGCTGCTTGAGTTTGACGACGGCAGCTTCGGCGTTGCGCAGAATCTGGAGGAGGAAACCGTTTCGGTTGCCGTTCTTTCGGATAAGGATAATATCCGTGAAGGCACAAGCGTTCACAGAACGGGTAAGGTACTTTCTGTTCCCGTTGGTGAAAAGCTTCTCGGAAGAGTTGTAAACGCTCTCGGTGAACCCATTGACGGTAAAGGCCCCGTTGAATACAGCGGCACAAGACCTATTGAATCCGAAGCACCCGGCATCATTGAGAGAGAAAGCGTAAGCGTGCCTCTTCAGACAGGCATCAAGGCTATTGACAGTATGATTCCCATCGGCAGAGGTCAGCGTGAGCTTATTATCGGTGACAGACAGACAGGTAAAACCGAAATTGCAATTGATACCATTATCAACCAGAAAAACTCGGATGTTATCTGCATCTACGTTGCAATCGGTCAGAAGAGCACCTCGGTTGCCCAGCTTGCAAACGAGCTTCTTCAGAACGGTGCCATGGAATATACGATAATTGTATCCGCAAGTGCTGCCGAAAGCGCTCCCTTGCAGTATATTGCGCCTTACAGCGGCTGTGCAATGGCAGAATATTTCCGTGAGCAGGGTAAGGATGTTCTTATCATTTATGATGATCTGAGCAAGGACGCAGTTGCATAGCGTGCACTCTCGCTGCTTATCCGCCGTCC
>JAZSIQ010000207.1:0-16196 GCA_045533875.1 Acutalibacteraceae bacterium
CCCCCGTTGTTGATATTTCTGTTGCTCTTGACGGTTCTTTCTGGCTTATAACAGAAAATGAACTTTTCCTTATGGAAAACGGTGAATTTAAAGAAATTGTTGATTTGCCTGAGGAAACGGTTTGCCTTGCGGCACTCAACAACAAGTCCAAATATGGTGAAACGGTTTACGTTGGTTCACTTGTTGAGGGGCTTATGTCTATGAAGGGTAAGCGTCGCCACTGGGCAGAGCTTCTCCCCAATGTTACAGGTGTTTCAAGCCAGAAAATCAACTGTATTCAGATTGATGCCCTCGGTCATTTATGGGTTGGCTCAGATGAAGGTCTTAACATCTACGACGGCAAAAACTATTGGTTCAACGGAAATGAATTTTATTCAGTTCCAGATGGCTCATTTAATGATATGTTCTTTGCCGCTGACGGCAAAAAATACTTTGCTACCGATACAGGTATCATAACACTGATTGAGGGCAAAATCTCCTATTTCTCCTACGGCGCATGGCTTATGCACCCCACAGTTACCAAAATTACTGTTTCCGATAACGGAACAATAGCCGCCGTAACTCCCAGAGGAATCAGCATTATCACATCACAGTACATGACTCTTGAGCAGAAAGCAAACCACTATGACGAACTCAATGATAAGTATTTTGTAAGGAACGAGGGTTATCACGTTACCCGTAGGCTGAGTAAATACGGCGTTCTTGACTCAGGCAGACTCCCCAACTCCGACAATGACGGACTTTTCACCGGTCTTTACTGCGCAAGCCAGTGCTTCCGCTATAAGGTAACAGGCGATGAGAAAGCAAAGGCTAATGCAAAAAGAGCTGTCGAAGCTATGATTAAGCTTACTGAGGTTACAGGAAAGGCAGGCTTTACAGCAAGAGCAACAAGATACTCCCACGAGGAGGATTTCGGTACAGGCAACAGGGAAGAATGGCACATCTGTGAGGATAATCCCGAGTGTGAATGGCTCGGAGAAACCTCAAGCGATGAAATGACGGGGCACTATTTTGCATACGGCATTTACTATGACCTTGTAGCTGACAAGAAAGAAAAGAAAAGGATTGCAGAGGTTGTTAAAACAATCACCGACCACATTCTTGAAAACAACTTCCACCTTTGCGATGTGGACGGAGTACCCACCACCTGGGCAAACTGGGAACCTGAACTTCTTAACAACGATGACAGATGGTATTACGAAAGAGGCACAAACTCCCTCGAAATGCTCTCTTTCCTTAAAACAACCTATCACGTTACAGGCGAGAAAAAATACAATGACGTATTTGAAATGCTCATCAAGAAGCATCACTACGCAATGAATTGCATTCAGTATAAGTGCGAGGACGGTCACGTTGCCCACATTGATGACCAGCTTGATTTCACCAACATATACCCCCTGCTCACTTATACCGAAAACGAAGCTCAGAAGGAAATTTTCAAAATGGGTCTTACCCACCATTGGGAATATGAGAGAGTTGAGCGCTCCCCCATGTTCAACATCGTTTACGGTGCTCTTACCGACAACAGCTGTGACATTGAAAATGCGGCAAAATCGCTGTCCGAAATGAACCTTGACCTTATCAGATGGCCTGCATACAACAGCTACCGTAAGGATATTGTCTGGGATACCGAACAGGAAGGCACAGGCGTTCCCGCTCAGCTTAAGTACCCCGTAGAGTATTCTGCAAGAGTTCTTACCCACTATGACGGTAACCCCTTCGTTTGCGATTCAGGCGCAGAGGAATTCGTAAACATTAACAGTAAAACCGTAAACCGCACCGCTACTCTCCCCGGCACCTCAGGCGCAAACGGCATGAGAGGCATGATGCCCTACATCTACCTTCTTCCTTATTGGATGGGCAGATACCACGGTCTTCTCGGGGATTAATCCGTAACAATACACGGTTAAACGGTATCCTTTAAATCCGAATCACAAAAACATTAATGATTGGAGAATATCTGCATGGCAAAGATTATCGGCGAGGCAATCCCCAATATCCCCTGGCAGGACAAACCCGAAGGATATAAATATCCCGTATGGAGATACAGCAACAATCCCATTATCACAAGAGATAACCTCTACATGGCAAACAGCATATTCAACTCTGCTGTTGTACCTTACGGTGACGGCTTTGCCGGTGTATTCAGAGTTGACGTAATGAGCCGTGACCACACACTTGTTGTAGGTTACAGCAAGGACGCCATAAACTGGGAGCTTGAAGAAAAAGTTATATTCAGAGGCTATGATCCCAGGCTTTGCCTTATTGACGGCAAATATTATCTCTCCTGGGTCAACCTCACTCCCCACGGCACTACCATAGGAATTGCATACACTACCGATTTCAAAGAATGGGTTCAGCTTGAGGATGCCCGCTATCCCGTTGCAAGAAACGGTGTACTTTTCCCTCGTAAAGTCAATGATGAATATCTCCTTTTTATAAGACCGTGCGACAGAGGTCATACCCCCTACGGCGACATCTTCCTCAGCCACAGCAAGGATTTGACCTACTGGGGCAAGCACAGATTTGTTATGAAACCTGAAAAGAACTGGGAAATGACCAAGGTTGGCGCAGGTCCCACACCTATTGAAACCGACGAAGGCTGGCTGATGTTCTACCACGGAGTTCTTACAAGCTGCAACGGTTTCACTTACGCAATGGGTGCGGCAATTCTTGACAAAGATGAGCCCTGGAAGGTGCTTCACAGAGCAGACTGTTTCCTGCTTGCTCCGCATGAAATTTACGAGTGTGTGGGCGATGTTCGCAATGTTGTATTCCCCTGTGCTGCTCTTGCAGACGCTCAAACGGGAAGAATAGCAATCTACTACGGTGCCGCCGACACAACGGTTGCTCTTGCTTTTACAACCGTTGATGAAACGATTGATTTTATTAAGAAAAACGATTTGTGCAAATAAAATTTTACACCTAAAAAAACAAAAACGCAGAGGATACAAACGAGTATCTTCTGCGTTTTACGTTTTTATGATTTCTTTTGTTTTTTGAAATAAACGCAAGCGATTATCAACACCGCAACACCGAGAAGCGGGAAAACCGAAGTAACAAGCATACCCGCTTTAAGACCAATCTGTTCGGTTGCAAGATTCATGCTGACACTCAGCTCCTGTGCAAACGAGCTCTGAGCTACTTTATCAACTCCCGCTCCGAGAAGCTGAGGTGCCACAGATGCTCCTAGGTCGCCGCCTGCCGCCATAAGCGCATAAGCGGCAACACCGAGACCGGGAATGTTATCTTCCATCATAATAAGGGAGCCGGGCCAGAGCATCGCTGTAAAAAGACCCGTTAATGCGCAGGCAGCAAAAGCGAAAACAACATTTGAAGAAAGACCTGCAACAAGATAACATACAACTGCGCCGACCATACCAAACATCAGAACTCTTATTATGTTTTTACCATATTTTGCATAAGTAATTCTTGCAAGACCCAACAGGATTGCAAACATCGCCATACCGAGAATATCACCGAAAGTTTTATCAACGTGGAGCGCATTCTCCATAAAGCTTGAAATCCAGCTTGACATTGAGTTTTCCGCACAGCTTCCGAAGAAAATACAGCCCACGCACAGCGCAAGACCAAGCGCCCTTTTTCCTGTTGATTTGGCACCGCCGCTTTCACTTGTAACATCCATTTCAGGCATGGGTGAAAGCATAAACATTACAGATGCAATCACGGGAAGTGCTGCCCAGAAAAGAGTAAGATACATCCATTTATCTGCCGAGAAAACTCTGAGGAACAAGGTGCTTACCACAACAACAGTAAACACACCGAAGGCATAAAGCGAATGAAGCATGCTCATATCCTTCTGAGGATTATCTGAAGGAATTGCGGCAATAACGGGGCTTAAAAGCACCTCGGAAAGACCTGCAGAAACAGAGAAAAGCACTGTTCCGACCAACAAGCCGAGGTACGCATGCTGCGGTAAAAGCTGAGGAACAATCGCATATATGAGCAGACCGAGGGTTGTAATCAAAGGCATTACCCTTACAACTTTTTTTACATTGAAATACTTTGTGAAAAAGGTAAAAATTAAATCAATTGTAAGCTGAGTGCAGAAGTTTGTAAGCACCAGAGTACCGAGAAGGGTGTAAGAAATGCCGTATAAATCCTGGAGAGTTGCAAAAAGAAGCGGAGGCAGACTGAAAATTGATGACATTGTAAAATATGCCGTATAACAGGCAAGCTTGGTGCGTTTAAAATTTTGTGTTTTCATATTATCCTCCGTGCTTAATCAAAAAGACCCAACCGCTTCAAGTCCGTTTTTGATTGCTTCTTTAATTTTTACTTCAATTTCCGCTTCGCTGATGTAATCCATATTCTGTGCACAAATCACCTCAAGCGGACCAACTCCCCACAGCCATGACAGAGCCTTAAGGTACGGCGTTGCCTGCTCAAGGTCATCGCCCGTCGATATATCCATACCTCTTGTAGTTATGTAAAGCAGTTTTTCCGCCTTGCAGTTACCGTAGCATGTTTTGTCGTTTGATTTAAAAGTGACATCAAAAATTGAGCAAAGTTCAAAAAAATTCTTAAGCGCTGCCGGGAAAGACATATCCCAGAAAGGCGCGGCTATCACTATTCTGTCCGCATCCCTTACGCTCTCTGCCCAGCTCATAACCTCTTCGTCAACAATCCCGTTATTTCTTTGCTTAATCAAATCTTTTTTGACTATGGAAAGCTCAAGCTCATTGAGGTTAAGAGTACTCACTTCATACTTTTCTTTAAGAGCTTCAACAATCGGCTCAGCAATTCTTTTTGTTCTTGATTCGGTATCCCTGATACACGCATCAATATAAAGCAACTTTTTCACAAACACCTCTCCTTAGGGTAGCGAGTATAACAAAAAGATATAAAAGACTAAAGAAATAGCCTTGAAATCCTTATTTATCAAGAATTCCAAGGCTTGTTCTTTGGTTGCGGAGGCAGGATTTGAACCTGCGACCTCCGGGTTATGAGCCCGACGAGCTACCGAACTGCTCTACTCCGCGATATCTCTTGTGTGCTTTTCTATTATACACATTTTTCTGTAAAAGTCAAGTATTATTTGTAAAAATATTTAAATGCATATTGTTTTAATCTGCGCTGTTAAACATTATGAGCAAACATCCGTAAATTATTACAAAATCGGGCAAGGTTTCCCCTGCCCGACTGAATTATTTTTTAACCACGCTTTCGGTATGTTTTTGTGAAATTCTTTTGCTGACAATGTGAAATGCAACATAATAAGCAGGGATAAGGAAAACATCCGCCGCAATCCATGCGCTCGGATGGGCAAAGCATACCGCACTGTATCCGAATGCAGGAATAACGAAAAGTCCCATAGAACCTCTTGCACACAGTTCAAACACACCTGCAAGCATTGCAGGGATGCTGTAACCGAGCCCCTGCAAAGCATTGCGGTAAATATAAAGAACTGAAAGAATCGGATAAAAATATGCACAGGTTTTAAGGAATCTGCCTGCAAGGGAAATAACCTCAGTCTGGCTTGAATCAAGGAAAAGAAGCGAAAGGCTTTCACCAGCAAAATACGCAAGAAACGAAGCAAGCACACAATAGATGAGAGCAATTATTATGCTTTTAACCATGCCTGTTTTAATTCTGTCCAGCTTCTGAGCGCCCAGATTCTGGCCGCAATATGTTGCCATTGTAAGCCCTACCGTTTCACAGGGCAGAACAAGCATAAGCTGAATTTTACCTGCAACCGTTACGGCGGCAATGGCATTTGAGCCAAGACCGTTTACCGCACTTTGGAGCATAATTGAGCCTACTGCTGTTACGGAAAACTGCAAAGCCATGGGTAAGCCTATGTAAAGCAATCTGCCGCAAAGCTTTATGCTAAGAGCTTTTTCATCTTTCTCTGCGTGAAGAATGGAAAATTTCTTAAGAATTATTATAAATGCAAGTATTGCCGAAACAGCCTGAGCAATTACCGTGGCAACAGCTACACCGAATACTGACATTTTAAAGGCAATAACAAACACAAGATCAAGAACGATATTGACTAAAGACGAAAAAATCAGCAGGTAAAGCGGAGTACGGCTGTCACCAAGAGCACGCATAATTCCTGCAAAGTAATTATAAAAGAAGGTTGCAACCAAACCCGCAAATACTGTTGAAATATAGGTGTATGCCATTTCAAAAATATCATCAGGCGTATTCATAATTTTCAGCACCGTACCCGTAAGCGAAACAGTAACAACGGTAAGCACAACGGAAATTACAACAGTAAGATAAATTCCGTTAACAAAATACTTGCGCAGTTTTTTATAATCACCCTCACCGAAGCTCTGCGAAACAGGAATTGAAAATCCCGAGCACATACCGAGCACAAAACCGATTACCATAAAGCTCAGCGAGCCCGTTGAGCCAACAGCCGACAGTTCCTGAGTACCTGCAAACCTGCCAACAATTATGCTGTCCACCATATTGTAAAGCTGCTGAAATATCTGCCCTATCATAAGCGGCATACAGAAGCTTAAAATCATTTTTGTAGGGCTGCCGCGAGTTAAATCTTTTACCAACTCAAACACTTCTTTTTTCAAAATTTCCGTAAATAATATACAGTATTCAACATTGTGTTGTCAATACAAACACCGGATTTAAACAATCTTATAATTCTTGACAATCAATTTTATATATATTAAAATTATTGTATAACCATTGAAAGGAATTGATTTAATGAGCAAAATAAAGCAGTTTCTTGACTCAAAAATCATCAAAGACGATGTCGGAGAAGAAACCGTATTAACATGGAAGGAAACGATTTCCTACGCTTTGGGAAGAGGCGCTCAGGGAATGAGCACCTCCACCATGTCAGCAAGCACGGTAAACTACTTTCTGACTAACCTTCTCGGCATAAAGCCCGGCACAATCGCAAATGTGCGTTTATGGAGCGGTCTGTGGGATGCATTCAATGACCCGATTATGGGTGTTATGGTTGATAAAACCCACACAAGGGACGGCAAGATGCGCCCCTACATAAAATATGCACCCTACCTCTGCGCTCTGTTTACCGCTCTTACTTTCTTTAACAGTTCGGGCTTTCCGTATATTCTGAGGCTGACATTCGCAATAGTTGCCCTTGTCGGCTGGGATATGACTTATACGGCATTTGATATTCCCATGGGCGCTCTTGCTTTTTCAATCACCTCAAGCGGTGTTGAAAGAACAAAGCTTTTCGGTATAAGCTCTATCGTGCGTGCCGTTGCAGGTGCTCTCCCCGGAGCAATCATCCCCGTTGCTCTCATGTTCCCTTATTTTGAAACTCACACAAAGGGTGCTTATATCACGGCGGCAGTCATTGCGTTTGCAGGCATCATTCTTTTTTCAAGACCGACATATTACTGCACCAAAGAAAGAGCTCAGCACAGCGAAAACGAACCGACAATAAAGCAATGCTTCAGTCTTTTACTTAAGAACAGACCCCTTTTCATGCTTTTCCTTTCAAATATGGCTTTCCTGCTTGTTACAGCGAGAACATCCGCATACATGTATTTCGCAATTGACCTTGTAGGCAGTGCAAAATTCTACGCCATACTCGGCGTTGCGGGCGCACCTGCTCCGTTCATTGCAGGTATTGGTGTGCCCTGGCTTGTTCAGAAGCTCGGCTCAAAGGCTGACTTCAAAAAACTTTTCATCGGTTGCTGCCTTACCGCGGCGATCATGCACGGTTTGCTCTTTGTCACCTGCGGCAAGTCCCTTATGGAGCTCGAAGCAGGCGAAACCCCTTCCGTTTTCGTACTTATTCTCTGCATGTTCTTCATCTTTGCTTCAACTATTCCTATTGAATTCAAAAACCTTCTCTGCAAGGAAATGGAAGCCGAAACTGTTGACTATGTTGAATGGAAAACAGGAGAAAGAGTTGAAGGCATTATGCTTTCACTTATGTCCTTTACAGGCAAGCTTACAAATTCTGTTTCCTCCACTATTGCCCTTGCCATACTCGGCATTGCAGGCTATGTAACCCACGAAGATGCCGTTGCTACCGCACAGAGCATGAACGCAAAATTTGCTCTGCTTTCACTTGAGTCACTTGTACCCATGGTAGGTTGTTTGCTCATGCTTGTGCCGATTTTCTTCTACAACATTTCAAGAAAAGATCACGATAAGATGATGAGCGAAATCGCTCAAAGAAGAGCACTCAAGGAAAACTCGCTCAAAGAAGAGCTTGAAAATATCGGCGAGGTTTGATATGAACAATAACCTTAAACTTACTTTTTTGGCAGACCCGCACCACTATTCACAATCCCTGGGAATTACGGGTAAAGCCTATGAACTCAGAAGCGGCTCAGACCAGAAGTGCCTTGCAGAAACAGGCGCAATAATTGATGCCGCTTTTGAAAAAATCGCAAACAGCGATACAGATGCAGTACTTATAGCAGGCGATTTATCCAATGACGGCGAGCTTGTGTGCCACACCGAATTCAGAGATAAGCTATATGAGCTTCAGAAAGTAAAGCCCGTTTATGTTATCTACGCCACCCATGACTGGTGCTGTGACGGAAACCCCAGAAGATTTGACGGCGACAAGGTATCGAACGATGTTGAAACCGTATCGCATGAAAATCTGCGTAATTTTTACCGTGATTTCGGCCCCGACAGAGCTTTTGACGAATTCACAACCCATCTGGGCACAACGTCTTATGCAGTCAATCTTAATGAGCACGTTATTCTGCTCGGTCTCAACGATGACCAGAACGGCAGAGGAGGCTCAGGTTTTACCGAAGAACATTTTCAATGGATTGAAAAAATTCTTGCCGATGCAAAGGCTGCAGGCAAGCTTGTAATTTCCATGCAGCATCACCTGCTGATTGCCCACATTCACAAGCTTATCACAGGCGGCGGAACAAGCGTTCAGGACAATGAAGAGGTTGCTAACCGCCTGGCTGATGCGGGGCTTAAATACAGCTTTGTGGGACACTCCCACATGCTTGATACCGCAAAAATCACAACACCTGCGGGCAACACACTCACCGAGGTTAATGTAGGCTCCCTTTGCGGTTACCCTGCTCCGATAGTAAATGTTACCGTAAACTCAGATGATACTCTCACGGTTGATGTGGATCACCTTGAAGCTTTCACATATAACAATCAGCTTATTGATGCTCAACAGTACCTAAAAGAGCATCTTCACACAATGGTTGACAGAATCCTTGAAGGTGCTGCATACGGCGACAGGCAGGCTTTTATTGAAAGATTTAACGCCATGCAGCTCAAGGGCGAAAAGCTTGTCAAATTCCGCCTGCCGATAAAGCTTGTTGCAAAATTCCTGCTTAACGGTAAAGCAAAAACCGCTTGCAGGCTTGTTAATTTTATAACCCTCGGCAAAGCTGTTGACAAAAACGCAATAAAATCACTTGGCAATAAAAAGATTATTGATTTTATACATGAGGTGCTTTTAAGCGTATTTGACGGTGCACGTTACCGCCATTCGCCTGACAGTGATTACTACAAAGCCGTTACAGGTGTTATCCGCACCCCGTCAATTTTAGTAAAGGATAATAAAATCCTTAAGCAAATCAACGAAATTATTCATATATTGGTTGCAGGTACCGAACTCAATAATTTCCCCACAGTTATTTAAAGGAGTTGATTTTTAATGAAGCCTTACGGTCTTGTGCTTGCAGGCGGCGGCGCAAAGGGCGCGTATGAGCTCGGCGCATGGAAAGCCATGAAGGAAATCGGTGTCAGCTTTTCCTGCGCTGTCGGCACTTCAATCGGAGCCATAAACAGCGCTTTTATCGCCGCTGACGATTATGAAGGCGCTCTTAATTTCTGGAATGAAATTTCACTCGATAAGGGTATTAAAATCAACGTTGCTCTGCCTGACCCCGACAATCTTTTCAGCGCAAAAAACCTGCCCGGACTTTTTAAGGAATTTATCAAAAACGGAGGAATAGACGCTTCGCCCACAAAGGATTTTCTGGTAAGATACATTGATGAGCAAAAAGTCAGAAACGGAAAAACACGATTCGGAATGGTTACCGTACAGCTTGCCGGTATGAACCCTGTTGAGATTTTTATTGATGATATCCCTGAAGGTCAGCTTGTGGATCATCTGCTCGCTTCCGCAAAAATTCCCGGAGTAAACAAAACGGGTCCCGGTACCGACGGCTACATTGACGGCGGTGTTTATGACAATGCGCCGAGTGAAATGCTCAGAAAAAACGGCTACAACCGTCTAATTATAGTTGACATTTCCTCAATGAAAGGAATCGGACACACCAAGGATTTCTCCTGCTCCGAAATTGTTTACATCCGCCCCCATAACATTGATGAGCTCGGTGCCGCTTTTGACTTTGACAATGACCTTAACGAAAAGCGCATTCTTCTCGGATACTACGACACCCGTAAGGCTTTCGGATATCTGAGCGGCAGGGTTTATTATTTCGAAGGCGATGAATTCACAAGCCTTGTTCACGAATACGGCGCTGATACTTGCTCTCAACTCGAAAATCTTGCTTATGAATTGGGGCTTGATAAGCTTAAGGTATACAACAAGAGAGATTTCCTGCTTTCTCTTAAGAAGCTTTACATTGACAGGGAATCAGAGCTCAATCCTGCGGAAGAATCGGGCGGCTTTTATGAAAATCTTCTGCGCCGTGTAGGTAATTACAGAACGGAAAAAGAATTTTCACAGGCAATTGCCGTACTCGACAATCTTATAGTTTAAACAAAACAAGCAGCATCTTTTTACGGATGCTGCTGTTTTTATATCATATTATGATTATGCAACTTATAATCTTATGCGTTTTCTCTCATAAATCACACTACCCCCGACAGAAAGTCGGGGGTATGAATTAAAATTATTTCTCCCAGGGGAAAACGTACTGAGTAAGACCGAGGCTGTCACGAACTTCGATGATTTCCTGCTGAACAGCTTCATTGATGGGAACGCCTGAATCCTTTCTTTCCTGCCATACAAGCCACTCTTTTTCGCCTGCGGTGTAGATTCTTTCAGCATCGGGAGCCTTCTGGGAAGCTCTGAGAGCACGGCAAATGTCGCCTGCTGTCTTTCTGAATTCATCCTCACCCATGAAAGCATTGGTGTCAATAGCAATAAAGAAATGACCAAGGTGGTAGGGAACCTTCTTACCGTCCTGAATGCCGGTGAGCATCTTAAGGTAATTACCCTGAGCGAGAGCAGCGGAAAGAATCTCAACTACCGTTGCGTAACTGTAACCCTTATAGCCTGCAAGCTCCTCACCGATTCCACCCAAAGGAGCAAGAGCAGCTTCGCCTGTGTTGAGTTCAACAAGGATTTCATCGGTATTGGTCTTTGCCTTACCGTCTCTGCCGATTACCATGCCTGCGGGAGTTTCCTTACCGATTCTTGAATAATACTCAAGCTTGCCTCTCTGAGTGATAGAGGTAGCGCAGTCGATAACGAAGGGGAACTCCTCATCGGTGGGAAGGCCGATGGTAAGAGGGTTGGTGCCGAGCATATTCTCTACACCGAAGGTGGGAGCGATTGAAGGACGGGCGTTGGTGCCGGTAATGCCGATAAGTACCTGCTGAGTGCATCTGGTTGAATAATAGCCTGCAATGCCGTAGTGGCAGGAATTGCGAACAGCAACCATACCCATGCCGTACTTCTTCGCCTTTTCTATTGCCATGTTCATAGCCTTATAGCCGATAACCTGACCCATACCGTCATGGCCGTCAACAACAGCGGTGGTGGGAGTCTCTTTTATAATTTCAAAATTGGTTACGGGGTTCTGGATACCGATGTTGATTCTGTCAATATAAATGGGCTTAAAGCGGTTTACGCCGTGAGATTCAATGCCTCTTCTGTCTGATTCAAGAAGAACATCAGTACAGATTTTTGCATCCTCCTCGGGAACGCCTACGCCAACAAAAGCATCTGTAACAAAAGATGCAATTGTTTTCCAATCAACAATACACTTTGCCATAATAATAATATCCTCCGAAAGAAAAAATTTACAGGTAATAGTATAACACCGTCATCCCCTAATATCAAGGAATGACGGTGAATTTTTTAGATATTTTTTAGTTTGAATGAGCACTTCTTACAATTTTAAGAGTTGTAGTCTTGGGGAACTCATCATCTCTGATTTTGGTAACCTGAACCTGCTTGAATGAAGGCATGGAAGCATTGAACTTGCGAACATCATCCTTAAGCTTGCTTCTTGCCTCGGGATAATCCTCTTCGTTAAGGAAGAACTCCGCAACAATACGGTCATTCTCCTGATAAACAAGGACTTCCTTGACATAATCAATACGGTAAAGCTTATCTTCAAGCTCTTCGGGGGAAATGTTCTTACCGTTGGAAAGAACAATAAGATTCTTCTTTCTGCCTACAAAGAAGAGGAAACCGTCTTCGTCAATTCTGCCGTAGTCACCGGTCTTGAACCAATCGCCGTCAAAGCACTCAGCGGTTGCTTCGGGCTCTTTATAGTAGCCCTGCATTACGTTGGTGCCTCTTACATAGATTTCACCTACGCCGAACTCATCAGGATCAACAACCTTGATTTCGTTACAGGGAAGGGGCTTGCCTACGCTGCCGAATTTATAATCGTTAAGTCTGTTGCAGGTAACAGCGGGAGAGCACTCGGTGGTACCGTAGCCGTTGATAACCTGAATGCCGAAATCGTACATACCGATTTCATGCTTGGGGTCAAGATTTGCGCCGCCGCAGATAATCATTTCAAGCTCGCCGCCGAGATTGTCAATAATAGTCTTGAAGAGCTTGCGCCTTACGTCAATACCGAACTTCATAAGGGTTTTGCTGATTTTAAGACCCTTGATAAGAACTTCTTCTCTGCCTGTTCTTCTTGCGGTTTTCCAGATACGGTCGTAAATTGTTTCAACAACAAGAGGAACGGCGGAGAAATTCTGAGGATGGTACTTCTGCATATCGCCCTGGATATTCTTAAGACCGTCACAAATATAGCCCCACTCTGCAAGGATGTAGCCTGAGAAAAGAGCACCAACCCAGCAGAAGGTATGGTTAAGAGGAAGGAAACCGATAGCGTGACCGCCTTCCATTACACGGCAGGATGCAACGGCATCCGATGCAACGTTGTTATGGGAAAGCATAACGCCCTTGCTGACTCCTGTTGTGCCTGAAGTGTAAACGATGCAAGCGAGATCGCCGGGGTTTACAACTGCATCAACACAAGCGGTGTTGCCTGCTTCAAGAGCCTGCTTACCGAGTTTTTTATATTCGGGGAAATCTGAAACGCAGAAGAACTCTTTAACGGTGTTACCCTCAGCAACCCTAACAGCCTCGGCAACTGCTGCGCATTTGTCAGAATAAACAAGCGCATCACACTCGCCTCTTATAAGCTGACTTACGAGGTCTTCAACAGAAAGCTTGATATCCATAGGAACTGAGATGTTACCGCCGATAAGCGTTGCATAGTAAGCAACAATCCACTCATAGGAGTTCTCGGCAATGATTGCAATCTTCTTTTGACCGTCAATGCCCTTGGTGTAATAATAAGTACCGAGGGAAGTCAGTTCGTCCCAGGTCTGATTAAAGGTACGGGTATCTTCCTTTTTGTTTGCATCAAGGAAAACGAACTGTCTGTTATCGCCACCCTTTTTGGTGCCGTAGATAATGATTTCTTTGAGGGTTTTTAAATCAGGAACATCGTTCACAAAGCCGTTCTTGTTCTTCCTTTTTTTCATACTTCTTTATACCTCTTCATATTTTTTGCGTTGCAATGATATCACAAGGGGTACGGTTTTTCAACAAAATAATCAAATAATTAAGGAACTCTTAAGAAATAAAAAGCAATTACAATATCAACAAAAACAGACACTTGATTTTGAATATTTTAACTAAGATTTTCAGGCATCAACAACAGGAATAAGCAGCATTTTTGAACACGGGACAGTCTCGCTGTCAAGCGAATTTTCCTCCATAACTGCCTTCACGGTTGTGTTATAGCGCTTGGCGATGTTCCATATATTTTCCTCTGCATCGCTGAAATAAACTGTAAGCGCCGCTGCTCTTTTATTCTGTGAAACTTCGCCGATTTCAACAGAAGAAACATACTTTTCAATGTTAAGCGAATAAACATCCGCATCAATAAGCATTTCGGTTTTTATCTCAAGTCGGGAATCGGCAGTAACGGCACAAGAGCAATTTATGATTTTAACACAGGTATTTGTTCTTATACGCATTACCGAGCCGGACACAGGATGCCTGTGCTCAAAATCAATCTGTTTGCTTACAAAACCGTATTCCCCCTGCATATCCCTGTAAATAGCACAGCACTCATAGCTGCCCGAGCTAACACAAAATCCCTCTTTGAGGTTTGCCGTGCAGACAGGGTGTGAGCACCAGACAGCAAGAATAGCATCAGGCTGTGATGACGGAGAATCCACAATTGATTTACTCAGAAAAGTTTCGCTGTAAGAGTCAACAGGCTCGCAAAGCTCAATGCTTTTTGTTTCGCATTTCAGCTCACGGCAGGTTGAATATGCGTCATCCACAAGCGTGATTTCCGCTTTTTTACATGAAGAAAGCTTTGCCTGAACATTAACCATTATATCAAGCAGTTTCATTTCGCCCGACGAATCAACCTTCGGCAAAGCCTCAACTCCTGCAACAGTCAGGTCCAGTCTGCTTATGCAATCCTCGGAAAGCCCTTCCATTTCAAGAATCTGGCTTATGGGCATATTGTGTTCATAACGTTCAACGGTAGAATTCTCGCTCAGGTAATAAATATGAACATCCAGAGTGCCTTTAACAAGCATTTTATTGGTTATCACCCTTATATCGTCGCCCCTTGCAACCGCATGGGTATTAAGGATTTTGGAAACGCAGGGCTTTTCGGCAGGAAGCTCAACCACCTCGCTCATGGGGAAGCCCCTTACTGCTTTGCCCACTATATCAACAGTTTTACTCTTTTTGCATTTACACTGCATCCCCTCACCCTGTGCAAAGCTCAGTATGTTTTCGGTGCGGCGTTTATCCGCTCTGAATGAGCAGGCAAGAGAAGCATGGATATTTATTCTCCGGGGGCTTATTGCCCTGCTGTTTACATAATCCGTTTTTATATTTACACTCACGGCACAGGTTTCATCCACCGATGAATTCTCAATATATTTCTGAAACGGACATTCCTGCTCGTAGGCGTTGATTTTATTCTCGCTGTCAACATAGATTATTTTTACCGTGGCGGATGCATCGCAGGTTACCCTGCCCTGGGCAACGTTCACGGAATTTGCCGATGCAACTGTACTGCACCTGAGTATTCTTTTGATATCGCTGCAATAATCAGGCAAAGAAATATCGGCATCCACGCTCTGTTCAGCAATGCAATCGAGTACCGTTTCGCAAAATCCCAGCCTGTCGTTTTTGGTTTCAAAATTCATAGTTTCCTCTCCTTGCAAAAATCTTCAACACATTTATATTCACACCATGTCCCGATTATGACATCAAATCACATAGGTGCATATAATGAAGCGGAGGTGTTATCCTTAATGGAAAAATGTAAATATATTCTTACCCCTGCACTGCTTTGTGAGCTGATTAACGAAGAACAGGCAGCTGCGCAACTTTATCAGCAACTGAGCGAGGACTCACCCGATGCGCAGGCAAGAGCTGTAACCGAAATGCTCAGGGATGACGAAATACGTCACTACATTCTGCTCACCGAGCTTTTTACCCTTCTTTTCAGATGTAAGCCAAAGCAGATGAGTGTTGCCCGCTCCGTATACACTTCATTTGAATCCGGGCTGAAATATGCAATATCTCAGGAGCTTGAAAGCTTCAGGGACTACCGTAACATTTACCTGAGCAACAAAAACCAAACCGTCAAGGAAACGCTGTTTGAATTAATGACAGACGAATTTTCACACTCCGCATGGGGAAACATGCTGCTCAGTTGTATAAAAAAGTAAAAAAATTTTTATTTTAATATTTACTTTTAAAAATTAATATATTATAATACAATAGAGGTATAGAAGAATAATAGGAAAGGAGATTAAAGCTATGCCGGAATTTACATACGAACAAGTTGAATCCAAGTTACTTTCCCGGCATAACCGAATGGGTTGGACAAAAGAGCTCTAATCCATCAGCAGGACCGGGCGTGAGCCTAAGTATGATATCCTTGAGTGGGCTCCCGACCACGAAAAAATGGGCAAGGGTGTAACTCTCAGCAAGGATGAAATGGCAGCACTTCAGGAAGCTGTTAAGAATCTTA
>JAZSIQ010000117.1:0-7649 GCA_045533875.1 Acutalibacteraceae bacterium
TGTGCTTATTGACCTTGTAAACAACAAGGTTGTAAGCTGGAAGCTCAGTTCCGTATTTATGATAATGGGAGGAGGCACGGCGCTTATTTCGTCGCTGTGTACCTTCTGGTTCTTCATTCAGTCAAAGGAAAGAGTTCCGCAGTCGCTCGAAAAGCCAAAGGTAAAAGAGGGCATGAGGGCTATTGTCACAAACTATCCCGTGCTGCTTATGTGCCTGTCGGAATTCCTGGGCAATTTCTCAATAAGCAAGAGCGAAACGAATTATTTCATCGACGTTCTGGGCAGTTATTCGCTTATAACGATACTGAATATCCCCTCAAGCCTCAACGGCAGCATAAGCTACGGCCTTGTTGAGCCTTTAAGGAAGCGCTTTTCATCCAAATCGCTGTGGATATTCAATGATATTTACAACAGCGTTCTGTCAACGGCAGTTTTCCTTTTCGGCATGACAAAAAAGAAAACCATGTTTTATCAGACCGTGCCTATGTGCATTGCGTTCGGCATGAAGGAATGGTTTGCAAAATGGTCATGGGGTATTTCAAAGGTTATCACGGCGGATTTGTGGAATGAAGCCATGGATTACTGCGAATGGAAAAACGGCTACAGAATGGAGGCCACAACGGGCGTTGCAAAGGGTCTTATACTTAAGATGCAGAGCGCCGTGCTCGGCTCCGTTACAAGCCTCATAATGAAAAAAATCGGATACGTTCAGGGTCTTGAAATCGGCACTCAGAACGACAGAACAAAGTTTTGGGAGTTTGCGCTGTGCACTATTGTGCCAACCCTTACGGGCATACTGCGCATAGTGCCCAAGTTCCTCTGGCCCATCTCCCGTCAGAAGCGTGAGTGGATGTATGAGGAGCTTGCAGAGCGCCGTCAGCTCAACGTTATCGGATATGCGGATAGCTTTAAAGAAGGATAATCATACTCCGAAGAACCGGTTAAAAAGAAATATAAATTAAAAAGCTGAAGCTTTACACAATAATAAAATTGGCTTGTGCGGGAGTTCCCGTACAAGCCAATTATCATTTATATTTGTTTCTTTTGCTTAGTGAGCCGGTTATTTTAATAAATTACAGCTTCATTGCAACGTCCCATGCGCCCCAGATAACGGTACGGAGATTGCCGACCTTAGCTGCGTCACCGATAACGTGAACGTGCTTGCTCTTGGGAGCGAGGGGAGTGGGAGTGTAGCCTACGGACATGATAACCGAATCAGCAGGGATGTCAAAGGTCTTGCCGTCCTTGCCCTTAACGGTTACGCTGCCGTTGCCGATTTCGCAAAGTGCAGTTTCAAGATAAACGGGAACCTTGTTGGTCTTGAAGAAATCTCTGAGATAGCTGGTGTTTGCAAGAGCAACACCGGGAGTTGTAACAAGGTCATCCTGCATTTCAACGATTGAGGGCTTTTTGCCGTTGAGGTAAAGCTCGTAAGCGATTTCGCAGCCTGTAAGACCGCCGCCGATAACAGTTACGTTTTCGCCAACCTCTGCCTTGCCGAGGAGGAAATCAACTGCTTCGATTGCAGTGTCTGCGCCCTTAACGGGGATTCTCTTTGCCTTTGAGCCGGTTGCAACGATAACTTCGTCAGCACCGAGGGAAGCTATATCCTTAACCTCTGTGTTCATCTTAACTTCGATGGGATACTTTGCAACTTCACGGATGTACCATGCGATAAGGTCACGGTCCTTTTCCTTGAAGGAGGGAGCTGCTGCTGCGATGAATACGCCGCCGAGCTTGTCACTCTTCTCGTAAAGAGTTACCTTGTGGCCGGGCTTAGCGCATACGATTGCTGCTTCCATGCCGCCGATGCCGCCGCCGATAACAGCGATCTTCTTTGATTTCTTAGCGGGCTTGATGCTGTACTTCTTGGACTGCATGGTTTCGGGGTTAAGTGCGCAACGTGCAAGACCCATTGTGTCAAGAAGGTCCTGAGTGTTTGCATGACCCTTGGAGGAGGAGAAGTTGAAGCAGCCGCTGTGGCAGCAGATGCAGGGCTTGATATCCTCAATTCTGTCTTCAATAAGCTTGGTAATCCACTCGGGGTCGGTAAGGAACTGGCGTGCAACGCCAACGCCGTCAATTTTGCCTTCTGCAACAGCCTTTGCACCTACGTCGGGTTCCATACGGCCTGCGCAAACAACGGGAATATCAACAAACTTTTTGATGTGAGCAACATCTTCAAGGTTGCAGTTCTGAGGCATATACATGGGGGGATGAGCCCAATACCAGGAGTCGTATGTACCGTTATCGGCGTTGAGCATATCGTAGCCCATATCCTGAAGATACTTTGCAGCCTTTTCGGATTCGGGCATTGCACGGCCTACTTCTGTGTAATCTTCGCCGGGCATTGCGCCTTCGCAGAAGCCCTTCATTTTTGACTCAACTGAATAACGGAGTGAAACGGGATAATCGTCACCGCAGGATGCCTTGATAGCCTTTACAACTTCAGCCGCAAAGCGGTATCTGTTCTCAAAGCTTCCGCCGTATTCGTCAGTACGCTTGTTGAAGAATTCAATAGCAAACTGGTCAAGAAGATAGCCTTCGTGAACAGCGTGAACCTCAACGCCGTCAACGCCTGCATCACGGCAGAGCTTTGCGGTTTTTGCAAAAGCTTCAATGATTTCGTGAATCTGCTCAACTGTCATTTCGGGGCAGATGATATCGTGAGCCCAGCGTGAGGGCTGGGGGCTGGGGGAAGCGAGCTCATGTGAAGTGTCCAGAATGGGCTTTACAAGAGCACGTGTGAATTTATTTTTGTGGAGGGGAGCAACAAGCTCGGTAATAGCCCATGAACGGCCCATACCTGCAGTAAGCTGAACGAACAGCTTTGCGCCTGTTTTATGGATTTCATCCATAAACTCATCAAGTTCTTCAAACATCTTGGGGTTCTGCCAGAGGCATTTGCCCCAGAAAGTGTCACGCAAAGGTGCAATACCGGGGATGATAAGACCTACGTTGTTATTTGCTCTTTCAAGGAAAAGCTTTGCTGCTTCCTTGTCGAAGTGGCAGCCGCCGAGTTCAAACCAACCGAAAAGCGATGTACCGCCCATAGGGCACATAACTATTCTGTTCTTGATTTCAACATTGCCGATTTTCCAGGGGGTAAACAACGCTTCGTACTGTTGATTCATTAAAAACACACCCTTCTCAAATTTTTATCAACATAAACGTTCTAGTATATAATAAAATAATCGGATTGCAATGTCAAGCCGATTTGTAATCTTGATTTCATTAATTTTTGTTGTAAATTTATTGATTTTTTATTTTATGCGTGTTATAATTAATCAATTTTTAAATCTTACGATTTTTAATGCTTAAGGAGGTAATTTTATGCAGCAGGATGTTATTCTTGTTATTGATCTCGGCAGTGAGGAAAACCCTAAAATCGCCCGTGAAATTCGTGCGCTCGGCGTTTACAGCGAAATCCACCCTCACGACATAACAGCAAAAGAGCTTTCTCAGATTCCCAATATTCGAGGCATCATCCTCAACGGCGGCAAAAACCGTGTTGTAAACGGTGTTGAAATTGACGCTTCGGATGACCTTTACAATGCAGGTGTTCCCGTTCTTGCTGTTGACCATAACGCAAAAAGCGGCGAATGCATCAGCGTATGGCCTGTTGACGATGCTGAGCGTGAAGCTGTCCTTTCCTCCTTTGTTTTTGATAAATGCTCAAGCGCAAAAACCTGGAATACCCAGAATTTCATTGACGATCAGGTAGAACGCATCCGCAAGCAGGTTGGTGACGGCAAGGTTCTTCTCGCTCTTTCGGGCGGTGTTGACTCCTCCGTTGTTGCGGCATTGCTTATAAAGGCAATCGGTGACCGTCTTACCTGCGTTCATGTAAACCACGGTCTTCTTCGCAAGGGCGAGCCTGAGGAGGTTGTTTCCGTTTTCCGTGACGAATTCAAGGCAAACCTTATTTATGTTGATGCTATTGACAGATTCCTTAATAAGCTTGAAGGTGTTGCCGATCCCGAGCAGAAGCGCTTTATCATCGGCGAGGAATTTATCCGTGTATTTGAGGAAGAAGCAAGAAAGCTTGACGGAATTGATTATCTTGCACAGGGAACAATTTACCCCGACATCATCGAAAGCGGCACCAAAACAGTTGAAACAATAAAGAGCCACCACAACGCAGGCGGTCTGCCCGATGACCTTAACTTTGAGCTTGTTGAGCCTCTTTATATGCTCTTTAAGGATGAAGTCCGTGCGGTAGGCTCGGCTCTCGGTCTGCCCGATTCAATGGTTTACCGTCAGCCCTTCCCCGGCCCCGGTCTCGGCGTACGCTGCATAGGTGCTATTACCCGTGAACGTCTTGAAGCTGTTCGTGAATCCGACGCAATCCTGCGAGAAGAATTCAAGAACGCAGGTCTTGAGGGCAAGGTGTGGCAGTATTTCACCGTAGTGCCCGATGTTAAGTCAACAGGCGTTAAGAACAATAAGCGCTCATTTGACTGGCCCGTAATCATCCGTGCCGCCAATACCGTTGATGCCATGACCGCAACTGTCGAAGAACTCGACTGGGCACTTATAGGCAAAATCACAAACCGTATTACCCATGAAGTAGACGGCGTAAACCGTGTGCTTATCGACGTCACCCCCAAGCCCACAGGCACGATAGAGTGGGAATAATACAACCAAACGGCTCAAGCGTTGATATGCCTCAGTTTTGAGGTCTCAAAAACGCTCCGTGGCAACGTTTTGGCAACATTTGAATTATCTAAAAGTTAAGAGCTAACTGATTTTTGTCAGTTAGCTCTTTTTATTTCGCTTATTTTGTTATCGGAATGGCGATTTTGCTTTTTCTGTACTCATCGGGAGTTACGGAAAATCTTTTTGCGAAACAATCCGTCAAGCTGACGGCGGGAATATCCGACAGCATTGCAAATACTTTCAATACTGAAATCAACATCTTTGTGATGTGCTTTTATGCAGGCAATTGATAATATATGAAAAAACCATTTTATAAGTTTATTGATTCTTGGATTATTTTTCTTTTTCCGTTATCGGTTAAGGGGTTGATCTTCATCTGATAAAATTCTGATTCTTATCAACTTCTAAAAACCGAGGATATAATTCGTTATCATAAACGGTAGGCTGACTCTTGCCTGTGGCAAGCATAATGGCAAAACGTGCGAATTCGCTTCCGTGGCTGCATCCGACATGAATTGCATTTTTTACAAACCATGTATATTCGGGATAAAGGCAGGCAGAAGTATCCACGGATTTGTCCGGTGAAATAAACTCCGGAGCAACACCTGCAAGTTCCTCTTCGCTGAGCGGTTCGCCGTAAGGCGCAACTTTTGCATAATTAGAGGTTATATATGTTGAAACAATCAAATCTCCCTGAGCATCAGAACCCTCATAAATAGGAACAAGACCCAGACCGTAGTTTGAAACATAAGAAAGTTTGATATCCTCTTCGTGAGCATGGCTTAAGATTTTCTCTGTTGAGAAAACGAAATCTCTTAAGCCCTTGATTTTTTCGATTACCACAGCATATTCGTCTTCAACACCGTCAAAAACATATTCCAGACCTTCGTCGAAATACTCATCGGGGCATAACGCCCATGTACCCGGTGCCGTTGCGAATGTGTCACGCAGGAAGCCGTCATACAGTTCCTTACGGTGTTCGATCAAAACATCAGAGACAATAATTGCAAGAAAATCATAAAGACCGATTGATTCTGCAATTTTCAGCAGTATTTTTATAAACGGACTCTGATTAACGGCAAGGCTGTCAAAAAGATTGCCGACCGTTTCCTTTTTGACATCAAGCTTACCCGTGAATAATTTTCCTGCGAAATCCGAACCGTTATGAACGCCCGAAAGAATAACCGCGCTGTCGATTTTATCATAGCCTATATAATGGAAATACGCTGTCAGAGCAACGGATCCCATGCTTGTTGCGGCTATGTTAACCTTATCCTTGCCGGTTTCTTTTTTTGCAATTTCAATTAATTCATCAAGCTCCCGTGCATAAACATCGGGAGTTTTTCTCCAGTCAAAGGTGAAAACATATACATTTTCCGCACCCAATTGATCAACAGACTCGTGAATAAGTCCTTGAGCGTGCTTTTTACCGAACAAGGATATATCAAATTCTGCCGTTGAGGTATTAAACTGCGGGATATGCACATCCTTGAATATCGGCTCGCCCTTATTGTCACTGGCAATAGGGCCGAAAAGCTTATTTGCATATGACAACAGGGTATCCGTTGCAGCATCCTTTAGAAAGAAAAACTCCTGAAAAAGGAATGTTAATGCAACCGATATAATTTCCGGTATGTTAAGATCCAAAATTTCCTCTCCGTTTGCATAAGCAAAGCTTACAATGTCAAACCCACGGACAACAATCAACGGATAATCGTTATACTCGTAATCATTGCCGGTTGCGTTTGCGCCGAAGCAAAAAAATGATGTTGAGCAAATCACAATAACCATAATCAGTGATATTGCTCTTTTGGCTGTTTTCTTCATTTATTATTTCCTCCAAATTCCAAACTGAATTTGCCCTTAAAACAAAATTATACCACTATCCACATTATTGTCAATTACGCAATTATCAAAGATAAGCAAATTTCAGAGGAAATATTTGTAGATTTTATTATATTATCCGATTCGACTTTTTTAAGCTTCAGAAAGATTTCTCCATCAATGCCGTTGAATTGCATTTACTTTGTTTTCGGTGATATCTGAATTTATCATTTTTAATGCATTATTGAGTATTTCTTTTATCTGTCCGTTAAATCCTTTTTGCTTTATGTAATCAGCAGGCATTTTCTCACTTCCTTCTATCAATCATTTCATATATTTATCGAACTCTTTTCTCAAATCCTCAATGTCCGTATAAACAATTCCGTGTATGCCGAGTTCATTTACGGCTTTGATATTCGCAACCGAATCATCAATAAAAACGCATTCGTCAGGATTGAGATTATATGTTTCCAAGAGATATTTATAAATTCTCATATCGGGTTTTGCGATTTTCAGATGCGACGAAACAACAGCACCCTTTGCTTTTTTGAAGAAATCAAATTTATTGCTGATGTATTCATATCCGTCTTTTGAGAAATTGGTCAGCAGATAAATATTATAACCCTGACTGTAAACTTCATTATAGAATTTCACCATATCTTCATAGAAATTGATACTCAAATCGCCAATTACTCAATATATCTTCTTGATTCTTTGGGCAAATACAATGCCGCTGTATATGTTGGTAACACTGCTGTATATGCCTACTGCGATTCTGAAAATAAAATCGAAATTGATAAAATTCTTGATGCGATTGATTATTTGAAAGCGTAAACAAAAAAATCTACCGTCAGCTTTCAGGTTGGCGGTAGACTTTTGTTGTTTATGTTTTTTTATGAAAACTGTGAGTTATAGAGCGTGTTGTAGAAGCCGCCGAGGTTTATAAGCTCATCATGATTTCCCTGTTCGGTGATTTCTCCGTCCCTGACAACAAGGATGGTGTCTGCATTCTGTATTGTGGAAAGGCGGTGAGCAATTACAAAACAGGTTCTGCCTTTCATCAGGTCACTCATGGCACCCTGAATCTGAATTTCAGTTCTGGAATCTACATTTGAGGTTGCCTCATCAAGAATCAGCATCGGGGCATCGGAAAGGAAAGCTCTTGC
>JAZSIQ010000037.1:0-6646 GCA_045533875.1 Acutalibacteraceae bacterium
GCAGAAAAACGGAAATATAAACCTTTTTATTGACGAGCTCCACTCCCTTATCGGTGCAGGATCGGCGGAGGGTGCGGTAGATGCCGCAAACATCCTCAAGCCCTCTCTGGCAAGGGGCGAAATGCAGGTGATCGGAGCCACCACGCTTGACGAATACCGTAAGCATATTGAAAAGGATTCGGCTCTTGAAAGACGCTTCCAGCCTATCACCGTGGGCGAGCCTTCCGTGGAGGAAGCAATTGAAATTCTAAGAGGATTAAGAGATAAATACGAAGCCCATCACAAGGTAAAAATCACCGACGAAGCAATAGAAAGCGCCGTAAAAATGTCCTCTCGCTATATCGGTGACCGTTACCTGCCCGACAAGGCGATCGACCTTGTTGATGAAGCAGCATCACGCGTAAGGCTTCAAGCCTTTACACTCCCTCCCGAGCTCAAGGAGCTTGAAGAAAAAATCAAATCCTTTGCCGCTGAAAAGGCATCCGCAATAGGAGCTCAGGATTTTGAGCTTGCGGCAAAAATCAGGGATGAGGAAAAGGAGCTTTCCCAGAAGCTGGATAGTGAAAAAAGGCAATGGAAAGAAAAAAGCTCTCGTGAAGCAGGCACGGTAGGTGCTCAGGAAATTGCGCAAATCGTTTCCTCATGGACGGGCATCCCGGTAGCGGAGCTTACCCGTGAAGAAAGCGAAAGGCTTCTTCGCATGGAAGAGGTGCTTCACGAAAGAATAGTGGGTCAGAATGAAGCGGTAAACGCCGTTGCCAGAGCCATTCGCAGAGGCCGTGCAGGGCTCAAAGACCCCAACAGACCCACGGGCTCCTTCATCTTCCTCGGTCCTACGGGTGTAGGCAAAACCGAGCTTTGTAAAACCCTTGCCGCAACCCTTTTCGGGGATGAAAATGCCATGATACGCCTTGATATGAGCGAATTCATGGAGAAACACACGGTGTCAAAGCTTGTGGGCTCTCCTCCCGGTTATGTGGGCTATGAGGAGGGCGGTCAGCTTACCGAAAAGGTGCGCCGCAGACCTTACAGCGTAGTACTGTTTGACGAAATTGAAAAAGCCAATCCCGATGTTTTCAATATGCTGCTTCAGATTCTTGATGACGGTGTGCTTACCGATTCCCAGGGCAGAAAGGTCGATTTCAAAAACTGCATAATAATCATGACCTCCAACATCGGAGCAAAACAGATTTCCAACACGGTAAGCAACCTCGGATTTTCGGGCGATGCCTCAGGCACACTCAGCCAGTCCAAAATCAAGGATGCTGTTATGAAGGAGCTTCGCAACGCCTTCCGACCCGAATTCCTTAACAGAGTTGACGATATCATTGTTTTCAGTCGTCTTAGCGAAGAAAACATTGAAGAAATCGCCCGCCGCATGCTTGCAGGGCTTTCCAAAAGGCTTTCGGCTATGAATATCGACATCACCTTTGACGACAGCTCCGCAAAGGCCGCCGCAAAAGCAGGATTTGACCCCGTTTACGGTGCGCGTCCCCTGCGCAGAGCAATCCAGACGGATATTGAGGACCGCCTTTCGGAAATGCTGCTTGAAGGCAAAATCAGCACTCAGAAAAGCTATAAATGCTCCCACACGCAGTCGGGTTATGCTTTCACCGAAGCAGAGCAATAAACAACACGCCGCAGATTCCCCGTCAAAAGGGATTCTGCGGCATTTTTAATTATTTTAAGATATTTTTTAAACAATGTATTAAATTTAAATCTGCCCTTGTTTTTTAAGTTAAATTCTGCCATAATAGAAACAACATTAATATTCTAAGGAGAATTTTATGAAAAAGAACAATAAAGCTGTTATGATTATAATTTTTGTTGCAATTTTTGCAATCGGTATGGTTGCGGGTTATTTTACGGGCAGTCAGGTTGAGCGTAAGGAGATTGAAGAAGAAAACGCAATCCCCACCCTCACGCTTGACGATTTTGTTATGACTGACAGAATCATTGACGATTACATTGCTTCTCCTACCTTCACTTCCGATTATCTCATAAAAAATTACGAAATGGACGAAGGTACAGCCCTGCGCTTCATGGACAGCCCTGCCGATTGGCTCGCTTTCACCGCTTATGTTTCAATCAAAAACACAAGCGATATCCCCCTTTCCTTCAAAAATGCCGTTTATGAAGATAACGGTCAGAACAATATGTATATTTTCACGGGCAATATGGGCGAACTGAGCATACCTGCCGGCATGAAATCAAGCACATCAATTGTCGTTCTTATCAATAATAACGACATGACCTTTGACGAAGCCAAGAGCCTCTTCATGAAAGCTGACATTTCCTTCGCTTACTCCGAAACAAAGGATGACGGTACGGCGGTTGAAAGCACATCACTTGTAAAAATCGAAAAATAACCAAAGGATACATTCACATGACTCTTTTTAAAAGACGCACCCTTAATCCCGGCGGACCTCCCGAATTCATGGTGGTTTGTCTCGGCAATCCGGGTAAAGAATACGAAATCACCCGCCACAATGCAGGATTTATATTTGCCGATTTGCTTGCAGAAAAAAACGGAGCAAAAATCAATCGCCTTCAGTTCAAGGCTCTCACCGCCTGTATTGAGATAAACGGTCACCGTTGCCTTTTTCTCAAGCCTCAGACCTTTATGAACAACAGCGGTCAGGCTGTAAGAGAAGCGGCATCGTTTTATAAAATCCCAACCGAAAAAATCATTGTCGTATTTGACGATATCTCCCTTCCCTGCGGCAAGCTGAGAATCAGACGCAAGGGAAGCGACGGCGGTCATAACGGTATCAAAAGCATAATTTTCCACCTTCAGTCAGATGCGTTTCCCCGTATTAAAATCGGCATAGGTGCAAAGCCTAATCCCGAATGGGAGCTTGCAGACTGGGTACTTTCAAAATTTACAAAAAACGAACTCCCTGCTCTTAAAGAAGCCTGCGAAAAAGCCGCCGATGCCCTCGAAATCATGGTAAGCGGCGATGTCGACAGGGCAATGAGCGGCTTTAACGGCTGAGTTTTAAAGCATTGACTGTACGCTGTCAAGCATACAGCTTAAATTCTTGGCACACTTTGCGGCTTTCTTTTTATAGCATTTCATTGTGCTTTTGTCGCTCATAGCAGAGCAGGCAAGCGCCGCCGCAGTGCCGAGCGCTACACCTACGCCGAGACCTTTAAGCATTTCATTTGTTTTCATTTTCTTTCCCCCTTTTCGTGTTGCATTATTATCTTTCCGCACGGCAGCCGAAAAATAGCTGTTAAATTTTGAAAAAATCAGGAAGTAGTTTTATGCCAACCCTAAACATAGTTCTTGTTGAACCTCAGATTCCGCAAAATACCGGTAATATCGCACGCACCTGCGCCGCCACAGGCGCAAGGCTTCACCTCGTTGAGCCTATGGGCTTTCGTGTAGACGATGCAAAGCTCAAGCGTGCAGGGCTCGATTACTGGCATCTGCTTGATATTACATATTATGACTCCCTCGAAGATTTTTTTGACAAAAACAAAGAGGGCAAAATGTTTTATTTCAGCACCAAGGCGCAGCATATTTATTCAGACATCAGTTATCCCGATAACTGTTATCTTGTTTTCGGCAAAGAAACGGCAGGTCTTCCCGAGCAGCTGCTGTATGATAATCCCGATTCATGCGTACGCCTTCCCATGATAAACAATTCAGATGCAAGAAGCCTTAACCTCTCCAATTCCGCAGCAATAGGTGCATACGAGGTGTTAAGGCAATGGGGCTTCCCCGAAATGCTCACAAAGGGCAAACTCACAAAATTTGATTGGCAGGAGTGATATCACAATGGACGTTCTCTCATCGGCACTCAATGGCTTGCGTTTCGCATTGAAAGCAGGCGGCAAATCCTCAAAGAAGAATCCCGCAACCCCCATTGAACACAAAATTTTCGATTATGTAGCCACTCCGAAATCCGACCTTTTCACCCTCGGCTACTCTTCGGCAAGTATTCTGCCCCCCGACGTTCTTAAAAAGACGTATTACATCGCCGGCTATCAGAGCAACAAGCCCGCAAAAGGTGTTCTTGATGAGCCCTGCGCTCACGCCGTATGGCTTGATGACGGCTCGGGTCACGGCGGAATCGTGCTTGTTTCGCTTGATGCGGTAGGTATGCTCAATTACGATGTAAACATCATACGCGACAGGCTCAAGGATTTTGTTATGCTCACAGGCTGTCGCAGTATCAACATAGTATGCACTCACAACCATGCAGGTATTGATACCATGGGCATCTGGGGTCCGCTCCCGATTTCGGGTAAGAATCCCAAGTATATGAAGCTTGTTGCCGACACGGTTGTAAGATGCGTTGAATGTGCTTATGCATCAAGGCAGAAGGGTCATCTTTATAAAGGCTCGGTTGAGGTTGACGATATGCAGGAGGATATCCGCCTGCCCATAGTGTATTCAAAAACACTCACCCGTCTGCGCTTCGTTCCTGAAAACGGTTCAAGGGAAACATGGATTCTCAACTTTGCATCCCATTCCGAATCCCTTCAGGGCTGCAACGAGCGTGTGAGCGCCGATTTCCCTGCATACTTGCGTGAACGCATTGCTGAAAAAGCAGGCGCTCAGGTGCTCTACTGCGTGGGTTGCATCGGCGGCATGATAAGTATGGAAATCCCCGATGAAAGAGAAATCAGGGATACCACCAATGATTTTGCCGAATCCACCAAGCGCATAGGCTATCAGCTTGCCGATTACGCAATCAGCATCAAGGATGAAACAGAGCTTCGCCCCAGAATCAGCTTCATTCGCCGTGAATTCTATTTTGATGTTGACAACACCGTTCTTATGATTGCCGCAAAAGCGGGAATACTTAAGGCAACCGAGTATCATAATCCCGATGCTCCGCTTTCACACTGCATGAAATCCGAAATGTCATATTTTGAAATTGACACTCACAAGGTGCTCATGCTTCCCGGCGAGCTTTTCCCGGAGCTTGCTTACGGCGGATACCTCAGCGCAGACGAATGCGCAACAGGCTTTGCCCCCGAAGGCATCAACCCCACTCCCCTTACTGAGCTTGCGGGTGAGGATATAATGTTCATCGGTCTTGCAAACGACGAGGTAGGCTACATTCTTCCTCCCAACGATTTCCTGCTTGACGAAAAATCCCCTTATGCGGAAACTCCCAGGGACCGTCTTGACCGCAGACATTACGAGGAAACCAACTCCCTCGGCCCAAAAACCGCAGCAAAAATTGCCGATGAATTCAAAGAAATTCTTGCGGCAGTTGAAAAAGCAAAGAATCCGTGATATAATGTGATTTATAAAACTCCTGAAAGGACTTAAATTTTTATGAAAAAAACCATTTGCCTTGTTCTCGCTCTTGTTTTGCTTGCAGGTTTCTGCTCCTGCTCCAAGATTCCCGATGAGCCTGCTACCACCACCCAGGCTGTTTACAGCGTGGTTGATGAAATTGCTTCAGCCGAAGCTGAATCCTCAGCCGCTCAGGGAAGCACTACCGAAGCCGCTTCTGAAAACACAGAAGAGCCCGCAACCCAGCCCTCAACACAGGCAGCAGACAGCAGCTTTATAAGCTCCTATGAGTTTATCATTGCCGATTATTATGTGTTCAACAAATCTCACGCAAAGATTCTTGACATTGAACTTGTTGATTACGGTCTTACAAAAGTAATAGGCTATGCAAAGGTTGAAATGAGCGGTCTCGCTTTCGGTGAGGATGAAATCAGAATAGGCTGCCGTGCATATTCCGAAAACGGCGAAGTTCTCAAAACCAGCTATCTGCTTGCCCCCGTCAAGGAGGCCAAACTCAAAGAAGGCGACACTATGGACTGCCGCTTCGAAATTCCTGACGGCACCGTAAAAATCGAATTCGTTGAATATTCCGCTGTTGCAGAAGAAATTGGCAGATAAGTCAGAACTTTCTATCCAGCGCCTTGCCGGTCACATCCGTCAGGGCGCTGTTTCTCTGTAAAAAGCCGCTCTTTCATGTAATAAATCACCTTATATGGCAAAACTCACTAAAAGATTTGGCGATTTTCTTACATATTTTTAATAAAAGCATATAGCATTTATTGTAACAGTTTGTTATAATATCATACGGTGCGAAAATGCACTTAGTGTATTTTGCGCCCCCAACTAAAGTTTATAATTTTTTTGGAGGTATATCAATGGCTTACAAGTACGTGTATCTGTTCTCCGAAGGCAACGCTAACATGCGTGAAATCCTCGGCGGTAAGGGCGCTAACCTTGCTGAAATGACCAACATCCGTCTCCCCGTTCCCCAGGGCTTCACCATTTCCACCGAAGCTTGCACACAGTATTATGAGGACGGCAGAAAGATCAACGATGAAATCCAGGCTCAGATTATGGAATACATCGTTAAGATGGAAGGCATCACCGGCAAAAAGTTCGGCGATAAGGAAAATCCTCTCCTTGTTTCCGTTCGTTCCGGCGCAAGAGCTTCCATGCCCGGTATGATGGACACCATCCTCAACCTCGGTCTTAACGAGGAAGTTGTTGCTACCATGTCCGCAAAGTCCGGTAACCCCAGATGGGCTTGGGACTGCTACAGAAGATTTATCCAGATGTACTCCGACGTCGTTATGGAAGTCGGTAAGAAGTATTTCGAAGAGCTCATCGACAAGATGAAGGAAGCAAAGGGCGTAAAGCAGGACGTTGAGC
>JAZSIQ010000081.1:0-10380 GCA_045533875.1 Acutalibacteraceae bacterium
GGCCGTGAGAGCGCTTTCCTCTTTTTCGGGTACTGTATAGTTAAACGGTAATCTTGCGGATTTTTCGCCTGTATTGTCAGTAAGTACAAAGGTTAAGCTGACATTGTCAGGCAGACCGTCTTTGTAAACAATACACATTTCGGCATCGAACCCGTCAATTGACCTGCCCATAACATGTTCAAAGGAGTATAAATTTCTGTCATAATCCGATGATACGCTTTCGTCGAAAAAGCAGGTGAATAAGGCGCCGCCTGTTGATATTTCAATGCCTTCCGGTGATGTTCCGTCAGGTGCGGCACCGTCTATGGCGTCAAGTTTTAAATATAAATAATCACCCTCGCTCGTTGCGAAAGCACGGGCGTAGTTGATTTGATTACAGCTTTCTGAAACGGAATCAACAAGCAAGCTGGAATAAGCTTCAGCCCAGCCTTCGTTCGGTGAAGCTTTTCCGTCTATTTTAACTGCATGTATGCTGAGCACAAATGAATTCAATGCGACAATCAGGCAAAACGAAAAGGCAATCAACCTTTTCATAAAAAATCACTCCATAGTGTTTTGTAGCTTTTAGATTTTAACACCCATGTAGTTAATTGTCAATATTTGCCGTTTTGTGATGTAAAAATATACCTCCTCAGCTGTGTTTCCGGGGAGGTGTTTTTGAATTGCTGTTTATGAAATTGGAACTGCGGTTTGGTGAGGGATGTTTTCATCCATCATGGTAAGTAATTCGTCAAGAGTTACAAGCACCACGTCGTTGTCAAGTCTGCTTACAAAATAAGCAAGATTTTCAACACTTATGCTCCAAGGGTGAACATTTATAACGCTGTATCCGTTTACGGTTTTAATGTCGGCAGGGTAGGCGTTTACTTTGGCTGCCTGTGCATCGAGCCATTCTTCGGTTACCAGGGCACTTTCTCCGTCAGGATGCCAGAGGGAGAGACGGTAAGAGGCAAAAGGTTTGTCATTTACAAAATAAACCTTGCCTTTGCCGCCTTCGTATCTGTCGGGGTCAAGGCTGAGAATTCCGCCTTTTATATTGTCATATCTTGCGTAATACTCAAGTCTATCGGTAAGCTTTTTGTCGTCATAATCACTTTTTGGAGTGCCTTCAAGAACCGAAACATAGCTAAGGTTGCTTTTCTTCATTGACGATGCCGTCAGGTCAGTAAATCCGCCAAGGGCAGATAAGGGATATTCAGTGGGGTGGATATAGCCTGCGCCCGATACGCCTGCAATAAAATAGTCGTTTTCTGTTGCATCAGAATAAACTTTGTTGACAGTTACGCTCGAAAAATCCTGAAGCAAGGGCGGGAATGACCATGTTACGGGGAATTGTTCGTTTAACGCAAGCTTCTGATAGAATTCGCCGTAACCGTTCTGAATCCATTGCAGATTGTCGCCGTCGCTGAAAACAATGGCGCAATAGTGCTTTGTTTCGTCAGTATATTTCTTTGCTTCACTATGCTTTTGCTCGGGTATTTCACAAATGAAGGAAGCAAGGTAACTGTTGTTGTAGCAATGGTCAGAGGGGAGAGCAATGTTGCCGCTTTTTGAGGCCTGAGTTACAAATGAAACTTCATATTTTACCCAACCGAGAACGGGAACATTGTTACCTGCATATTCCATAACTCTTTTTCTCAGAAGATTGGTGTCTTCATCGTCATCAATGTAGAAAGTGTAGAAGCCCTGCTGTATGGCGAGGTCACGAATTCCGCTTACGGCATATTTAAGGCTTGCCAGAGCTGAATAGTTGAACTCTTTTTTGTGTTTTTCAAAAAAGCTCCACTGGAAAAAGAGGTTGTAAGCATCGTCAGAAAAATCCTCTTTAAGAGAAAGACCTGCATCCTTTGCAAGATATTCGAGGTTTTCGGGCACGGGCAACCAACCGTAGAGCGCAGCGAGGTTGGTTGCGGCATTGAGACCCTCAGCTTTTTCGCTTTCACGGTAGAGCACATAACCCGAATCACCGATCAAGGATTTGAATTTTTTCAGCAAAGCAGCCAGAGTCCACGGCTGCCCGTTTTCATCGTTGTAAATGATTTCAGTTCCGTTTTCTGCAATTTTTTTAATGTAGTTATTGCAGTAGGTGTTGTTGCGTATGAAGATTGCGGGTTTTGTTCTGGCAACGATGCCTTGAAGAGCAACTGCCATGTGCAAAGCGCCGTCCTCTTTTAATTGGGCAACGTCAATAACATACAGCTCGTCTGCAAGCTCGTGCTTTTCGCATATACCCAAAATCCTGTCAAGCTCATAATCCGATTTCGGAGCAGGCATAGCCGGAGTAAAAAGGCTGAGAAAGAAGATAGCTATTGCCGAAAAAAATGCTGTGATAGATTTCATAATACTTCTCCTTGCTGAAAATAAAAAATGCATTACGCCCCGGGGATTGACGTAATGCGGCTTGGCTTAGAGTGACTACTTTGAATGCAGTCACTCTAATCAGAATGCATACTGTTCACATATTGCGGAATATGAGTCACCGTTGTGAATGGGGTGCTCGTCAACTCCTGTCTGCAGAAGTTCTCCGTCCTGATAGAACATCCAGTAGAAGCCGTTTTCGGGGTCAGCAGGAATGCTTTTTACTGATGTTACAAAGAAGCCCTGTGACTGTTCTTCGCCAACAATAAGTCCTTTTGCCTTAAGAGCGGCACCGAGATATTTTTCCTCGGTTGTAATTGTGAGTGTTTCCTCAAAAGTACCGCTTTTTACGGTAAGTTTAATGTTTTTGATGCCTATTTCGGTTTCGCTTGCGCCGAAGTAAATGCAAAGAGCAATAAATCCTGCAAGTACAAGACAGGCAACACCTAATATGATTTTTTTCTTTTTGTCCATGATGAACAATTCCTTTCTTAAAATTAATGTTTACAGTATAATATTATATTTGAAGGTTTCGATTTGTCAAGATATTGACATAAACGAATCTGTTGTGATAACATAATGTAAAATAAATAAACAATCCGCACTGTTGATTCTTAATGGGATTTTCAGTGCGGAATATTTATAACGGAGGTATGAAAATGTTAAAGCATATAGTAATGTGGAAGTTACTGCCTGAGGCTGAGGGTCACACCGCTCAGGAGAATATGGATATAATTGCCGATAAACTCAAAGCACTCCTTCCCATAATTCCCGAAATCAAATCTTTTGAAATCGGTAAGGATGCTCTGCACAGTGAAATGAGCTACGATATGGCTCTTATAATGGAGTTTAAAAGCTTTGAAGCGCTTGATACATATAAAAATCATCCTGAGCATAAAAAGGTTAGCGCCTATGTTAAAAGCGTGCGTCAGGCGAGAACCTGCGTTGATTTCTGGGAGGAATAATCAGGCGGTTTTTTCAAGGCTTGAGTAAGTAAGATTTTTAATCCATTTGCGTGTTCTGAATCGGTGCAGGCAAAGCACTATTTTCAGCACATCTTCGCCAAGATACATGGCGGCAATGAGGAAAATGAAGTCAGCTTTTACTGCAAAGCCGAGTATAAGCACAAGGGGGATTGCTATGGTATACATAGAAATTGTATCCATCAGAATTCCGACCCTTGTATCTCCGCCTGCTCTGAAAACGCCTACAATAGCAGTATACGGAATGTTCCTGAAAGGAAGCCAGATTGAATAAAGCAAAAGAATGTTTGCTGCCGTGTCATAGGCTGTTTGCGTTTCAATGTTGAGAAGTGAAAGCAGAGGATGGCGTATTGCTATAAACATCACACCGCAAACAATACCGATAAGCGGCGTAAGAATAACAAATCTTTTTGCGATAGAATAAGCCTTGTTGCTGTTGCCTTCGCCTATGGTTTTGCCAACCATTATTGCACAGGCATGGCATATTCCTACAAAGAAAACAAATCCGATTTGTTCAACCGAGTTAAAAATGGTATAGCCTGCATAGTATTCGTGACCGTAACGTGCGTAAACCATGGAATAAACGTTGGTGCCTATAGCCCATATTGCTTCGTTGAATATAACGGGAATGCATACTTTTAAAAACCTGCCGATGAATTCGGATGTGTGACCTGTATACATCCGAGGCTTTGCGCAGGTTATTTTTTTGCCCGCAATGCAGATGATTGCAAGCAGAAGCGACTGAATGGCAGCAGAAAGTACGGTTGCAAGTGCCGCACCCTTAACTCCGAGGGTGGGTGCACCGAATTTTCCGTAAATAAAAGTATAGTTCAGTAATGTGTTGGCAACAACGGAAACAGCGGAGGTGATAAGCGGGGTGGTTACATCTTCCGTGGAGCGCAGAACAAGGCAGGTGATTTGGTTGAATGCCGCAAAAGCTCCGATAAAACCGGCTGTTTTAAGGTAGATTATACCCGCAGCAATTACCTCTTCTTCTTCGGAAAAAACAGACATCAGAAGCCTTGGTGCAAATACGCACAGAAGGTTGAAAATTATACCTGTTGCAAACGCAAGGCAGAGTGCAAGACTGTAAGACTGCAAAATGCTTTTTTTATCCTTTGCACCCCAGAACTGCGCAATCAGCGCAGAGGTGCCCGAGGCAATTCCGAAAAGAATAATATTGAATAAAAACATCCATCTGCCTGCGATTCCTACCGCTGAAACAGCCACATTGCCCAAAGAGGTAACCATAGCTGTGTCAACCACCTGGGCGCACGAAACAAGCAGTTGCTGAAAAGCTATCGGTAGGGCAAGGCTCAGCATTTTTAATATAAATCCGTCTTTAGAAAGTTTCTTCATAAAATAATCCTCAGTAGCTATGTGTTTTCAAAGAAGTATATCACATGCACAATTAAAAATCCATAGTAAAAAAGATTTTTATTATTGAATATAGTTGTTGATTTTTATGCAACAGAGTTATATAATAGATATAATTTGAACATATTGATTGATTTTTGACGATTTTTCGGGATGTTTGAATTCACTCCTTTGTTTTTGCTTTTTTTGAGTTTTACGCCAAGAACAACGGAGAATTAACGAGGATGCAAAAAATATTTTGCTAAAAATGCTTTTTTGAAAAATATTTTTGGGAAGGTGTAATTATGTCAACAAAATTTAACGAATACGCAGGATTATATTCATTGCTCCTTACTCCTTTTAATGAGGACAGAAGCATAGATTACAAGGTGTATGAGCAGTATGTTCAGTGGCAGGCATCATTCAACCCTCAGCATCTTTTTGCTGTTTGCGGTTCCTCTGAAATGGCTGAACTCAAGCTTGACGAAAGACTTAAGCTTGCAACCCTTGCTGTAAAGAATTCAAATTCCGTACCCGTTTTTGCTACTGCCAACCTTGAACCTTCATGGTTTGCTCAGGTTGAAGAGGTAAAGAAAATGGAGCAGACAGGCGTTAATGGCCTTGTGTTTATTACCAAGGGTTTCGGAAACGATCCCGACAGAATGTTCAACTATATTTGTGAACTTGCAGATAAAACAAGTCTTCCCGTTCTTCTTTATGAATTCCCCGGAGCAAGGCCTCATCTTATGGATGGCGAAACATACGGAAGGCTTGTTGAAACAGGAAAAATTGTTGGCATAAAGGACACCACCTCTACAATGGAGGGCATTACCGCCAAAATCAAGGTGCAGGGTGATACAAATGTCCTTCAGGCAAATATGCCTTTCCTTTATGAATCTTTTGTTGCAGGCGCAAGAGGAATTATTGCAACTCCCACCACCTGCGGCGCACCTCTCTTTGTAAAGATTTGGGATGAGGTTGTAAGAGGCGACTTTGAAGCAGCAAGAAAGACTCATGAGCATATCATTCTTCTTGATGATGCTATCGGTGACGGCTTCTGTGCAAGCGCCAAGTACCTTGTGAGCCTTCAGGGAGTTCCCATGAATTGGTACACAAGAGGTACACATAACCTTAACAGTCAGCGTCTTCATGCCATCAAAGTATGGTACGGTTGGGCAAAGGAAAACGGAGTTTTATAATACAATTGCGGCCGCAGCTTAGCTGCGGTCTTTTGCGGAGGAAATGCAGCTATGTTAAATAAACTTGTAGGTTTTTCAAATCATTACGGCAAGAATCCCGAGCTTGTTCTTGCCGGTGGCGGAAACACCTCTGCCAAAAGTGACGGTATTATGTATGTCAAGGGCTCGGGCACTTCACTTGCTACAATAACTGCCGAGCAGTTTGTAAAAATAGACCTTTCAAAGCTCAATGAGATTTTTGAGAAAACTTATCCCGATTCCGATGACGAGCGCGAAGCGCTTGTGCTTGCTGACCTTATGGCATCCAGAGCGGAAGGGGAGGAGAGCAAAAGACCGAGCGTTGAAACTACGCTTCATGCGCTTTTTGAGCAGACTTTTGTGCTTCATCTTCATCCTGCGCTCGTAAACGGCCTTACCTGCTCAAAGGGCGGAGAGAAGCTTGCCAATGAGCTTTTCGGTGATACTTTTATCTGGGTGGATGCCTGCAGACCGGGTTATATTCTTGCTAAACTCTGCTGCGATAAAATGAAGGAATATAAGGAGCGCAAGGGCATTTGTGCTGATATTATAATTCTTCAGAATCACGGGATTTTTATTGCCGATGATACCGTTGAAGGTCTTGACGGAAAGCTTTCAAGGGTTATGGGGATACTTGAAAACCGTCTTGTTAGAAAGCCCGATATTTCGGCGGTTGAGAGTGTTTTGGCATCTGAACTTGATTTTGCTGCGGCGGTTGAGCATATTGCAAATGCGGACTGTGTGCGTTTGAGCGCAGATGAAGAGAGCGCAGCGGTTCTTCTCAAGCCCTTCACTCCCGACCATATTGTTTACTGTAAGGCATTCCCTCTTTTTGTAAAGGAATGTGAAGATGTCAGGGCAAAATTTGATGAATATGTTAAGTCTTATGTCGTAAGCCCAAGAATAGTTATTATTGAGGGCAAAGGCATTTTTGCAGTCGGTGACGATGCGAAGCAGGCGGCAACGGCTAAGCTCCTTTTTGAAGATGCCGTGAAAATTGCGGTTTATACGGAGTCTTTCGGCGGCGCTTTACACATGAGCAAAGAGCTTACGGATTTTATAGTTAACTGGGAGGTTGAATCCTACCGCAGTTCTCAGAATAAATGAGGGGGAATCAGTTGTGACTTTTGAAGAAGCAAAACGTATAGCAGGGGAAAAGGTAAATATCAGAATTAAAACCTGTGGAAGACTTTCTGGTATCATCGCAGTTGTTACGGGCGGAGCTCAGGGTTTCGGTGCAGGTATCGCAAAATCGCTTTATGACGAAGGTGCTTGTATTCTTATTGCAGACCTCGCTTCTCAGAAAGAGACTGCGGAAAAGCTTATTGCCGAGCAGCTTGGCGAAAATGCCGCTTTCTGCCCTTGCAATGTTGCTGATGAGGATGATGTAAAGGCTATGGTCAGCTTTTGCGTTGATCGTTTCGGGGGGCTTGATTTGTTTGTTTCAAATGCAGGAATCGCCAGAGCGGGCGACCTTGAAACAATGGATGCCAAGACATTTGAGCTTATTTCTAAAATCAATTATGAGGGCTTCTTCCTTTGTGCAAAGTATGCAAGTGAAATAATGAAGGCTCAGTTTGCGGCAAATCCCGATAAGTGGAGCGATATTGTTCAGATAAATTCAAAGTCCGGAATAGTCGGTTCAAAAGCGAATTTTGCATATTCGTCAAGCAAATTTGCAGGTATCGGTCTTACACAGAGCTTTGCGCTTGAGCTTGCTCCCTATCAGATTAAGGTTAATGCGGTTTGCCCCGGCAATTTCTATGACGGTCCTCTTTGGTCTGACCCTGAAAAAGGACTTTTTGTTCAGTATCTTAAAGCAGGTAAAGTGCCCGGAGCAAAAACGGTTGATGATGTTAAGAAATTCTATCTTTCAAAGCAGCCCATAAGCACAAGGGGATGCTTCCCGTCCGATGTTGCAAAGGCGGTTATGTATTGCGTTGAGCAGTGCTTTGAAACAGGGCAGGCAATACCCGTTACAGGCGGTCAGGTAATGCTTGCTTAAGAGGTGAGATTATGAATAATGAAATTTTAAATAAACTTAATGCTCCCGATGTCTCACAGAGGCTTGATAATCTTAAGCTTTTGCTTGAGCAGGAAACCGAAAAACCCGAGGTGCTTCCTCAGTTTGCAAACAACCATATACACACGATTTATTCATTTTCTCCCTATTCGCCTACTGCGGCAGTTTGGTTTGCACGTGCGGCAGGTCTGCCCACTGCAGGTATAATGGACCATGATTCTATATCAGGTGCAAGAGAATTTATTGAGGCAGGCAAAATTGCAGGCGTTGCTACTACAATCGGTCTTGAGTGCAGAGTAAGCGTTGCGGGCACTCCTCTTGAAGGCAGGCTTGTAAATAATCCTGACCAGAAAAGTGTTGCCTATATGGCGCTTCACGGTGTGCCTCATACACAGATTGATTTCCTCACCGAGACCTTCACGGTTTTGCGTGAAAAACGTAATAACCGTAACCGAAAGATGGTTGATAATATTAATGCTCTTACCGCAACGCACGGTGTAGAGCTTGATTTTGAGAATGATGTTGTACCTGTTTCTCAGTATGCAAACGGCGGAAGTATTACCGAAAGGCACATACTTTATGCTCTTGCAATAAAAATCAAAGAGGCGTACGGCAACAATGCACGCACTTTACTTGAGGACAGGTTGTCAATGAAGCTTTCCGAAAAGCAGATTAATCAGCTTGCGGATTCTTCAAGCGATTTTTATCTTTACGATTTGCTCGGAATTCTCAAGGGCGGCCTTGTAAAAGACTTTTATGTGCCGGCTGATGAAGAATTGCTTCACATCAGCGAGCTTTCCGCACTTGCCAAAAAAACAGGCGCACTTTTCTGCTATGCATACCTTGGCGATGTAGGTGAAAGCGTAACGGGTGACAAGGCGGCGCAGAAATTTGAGGATGATTATATAGAGCTTCTTTTTGAGGTGCTTAAAGAGCAGGGTGTTGATGCCGTTACATATATGCCCTCAAGGAATACCAAGGAGCAGCTTGCAAGGGTTATGCAGCTTTGCAAGCAGTACGGATTTACCGAGATTTCGGGCGAGGACATAAATTCACCACGTCAGCGCTTTATTTGTGAGCAGCTTGCTCTGCCCGAGTACAGTCACCTTATTGATGCTACATGGAATCTCATAGAGCGTGAAAAGGAAACAACTTTGCTTCAGGGCGGTAACATTTGAGCTGTCGCTGATTGACAAAAAGCTTTTTATAGTATATTATATAATTTAGCTTAGAATGTAGATTAGTAGCGATATTTTGCGGATTTTCTGAAAGGAGAATGAAAATGAAAAAACTCAAAGCCTGTGTTTGTGCCGTTACCCATGCGGGAAGAGTGCGCACCGACAATGAGGATAATTTCGTTTTAAACGGCAAAAGCACATCCTCCGGTGAACTTAAAAAAGGCAGCGCCTATGTTCAGAATATGTATGAGCCTTTCTATTTCGGCGTTTGTGACGGAATGGGCGGTGAATCAATGGGTGAACTCGCTTCGGGTATCGCCTGTGACTCGCTTGTCAGCTATGCCAAGCAGGTGCTTGACAACAGCGATGATTTCGGCGCTCCTCTTGCGGCATGCCTGAGAGATGCCAATCAGAAAATTTGCGATGAAATATCCAAGAACGGAACAAGAATCGGTACCACTCTTGCAGGTGTTTACATAGCCAAGGGCAAGCTTATCTGCGTAAATGTCGGTGACAGCAGGGTTTACAGATATTCAAACGGCATTCTTGAGCAGATGAGTGTTGACCATACTCACGGTCAGAGTGTTGTAGATGCAGGCGAAGCCTCCGCCGATAAGGCAAGGAATATTCCCAATGCAACCAAGCTTACCCGCCATCTCGGAATTTTCCCTGATGAAGCTCCTCTTTCTCCGAGTGTCTGCGTTATGGATGATATTGAAACAGGCGATGTTATCCTTGTTTGCAGTGACGGTCTTACCGACCTTGTTTCAGATTCTGAAATAACTTCAATCCTCTCCGCGTGCGAGAATTCCCAGGAGGCCTCCAGCAGGCTTGTTAGGGCTGCTCTTGCCAACGGAGGAAAAGATAATATCACAGTCATCTCTGCTTATATGAAAGCGGAGCAGGGGGCTGTTTTTGCTCCTATCGCTCAGGCTGTTGTCGGCGACAAGGACGCTGACTATTCTGAGGAATACATGAGCAATTACGGCAAGGAGGCTGACAGAAACGCAGCCATTGCGGCTCTCAAGGAGACCGAGGAAGAAGACAAGGAAGAATCAGGTGCAAAAACCAAAAAGCTTGCTTTTATGGCTCTTATTGTAGTAGTCGGAGCGGCACTTATTGTTCTTCTTGCTTTCGGAATCAAGGCGCTTATTGAACGTTCAGGTGAGGATAATACTACCACTCTTCCCGTAATAAGCTCCACAACCACTACCACCGCACCTTCAACAGAGGAATCAACCACTGTTGATGTGTCTGAAACTGAG
>JAZSIQ010000011.1:0-8219 GCA_045533875.1 Acutalibacteraceae bacterium
GCCTATATAAGAGAAAACTTTTCATTGGATCTGACACTTTCTGATCTGACGAATCCGTTGACGCACCTTCTCGAGCATTTTTCGAGGCTGTTCAAAAAAGAAACAGGCTTGGGTTTTTCAAAATATCTCAACTCTTTAAGATTGCAGTATGCCGAACAGCTTCTCAGAAGTTCAGAAGGACAAAGCATAACTCAAGTTGCAGAAATCTGTGGCTTTGAGGACAGTAATTATTTTTCTAAAAAGTTCAAAGAAGTTTACGGCATTTCTCCAAAAAAACTGCAAAAAAAGGATAAAAATCAAAAAAGTTAAAAAATTTAACAAATCTGAATTCTAAAAATATATTTGAAATGAGATGGAATAATGAAAACCTTAAAACCAAAGCTTTGCAGTGCAGACTGTATAAGAAAAACAGAAAAACCTGTTCTGACCAAGGATGATATACCTTATGAAGCTTCACTGATTTTTAATGCAGGTGTCGCTAAATATAAGGGCAAATATGTTATGGTATTCCGTAACGATTACGGACCTACAGAAAAAACTTATCCGAAGGTGCGCTTTAAAACTTCTCTCGGTTTTGCGATAAGTGATGACGGTATAAACTGGAAAGTAAGCGAAAACACTATTTTTGATAACAAAAATCTTTTGCCTGAGGATGAAATAAAAAGACTCTATGACCCCAGGATTACAGTTATAGACGGAAAACCTTACCTCTGTATGGCTATGGATACCCTTCACGGCGTTCGGGGCTGCATTGCTGAAATTGATGATGATTTTGAAAAAATAAACATTATCAGCGCTTCTGCTCCCGATAACCGCAACATGGTACTCTTCCCTGAAAAAATAAACGGTAAGTATGTTCGTCTTGAGAGACCGTTCCCCGTTTATTCAAGAGGAGGTAAGGACAGATTTGACCTTTGGCTTTCAACTTCGCCTGATCTCGTTTTTTGGGGTGAAACCGAGCTTGTTCTTGCTGTTGAAGATGTTCCTTATGCAAATGATAAAATCGGTCCTGCAGCACCTCCGATTAAAACTGATAAGGGTTGGCTTACAATTTTCCACGCAGTAGATAAAGACGACAAGCGAAGAAAAAACGGCTGGGAAAGAACCTGGAAGAAAAGATATTGTGCAGGAATTATGCTTCTTGACCTGAAAGACCCCACAAAAATTGTCGGTATGAGCAAATTACCGCTTATTGCTCCTGAAACTTATTACGAAACGCAGACGGGATTCCGTCAGCATGTAATTTTTCCCGGCGGTATGATTTTAGAGGATAATGGCGAGGTGAAAATTTATTACGGTGCATCAGATACAGTTGAATGTCTTGCTACCGCAAGGGTTGAAGATCTGATTTCACTTTGCACGGAGAAACGCAAATAAAAGTAAAAATAAATTTTATTTCACGGCACTTACTGGATGGTAGGTGCCTGTTTTTCGCTATATAACAATTCTCACCGCTTGTTGTGCAAAAGCATCAGTGAAATGTTTTGTCGGTTCTGTTCTTACCTCCGACGGGTGAATGAATTTGAACTGCAAAAGTAATGTCAACTCTATGTATATTGGAGTTATTGCAAATCCTGTTAAAGAAGAAAATATAGTCCTTGAAGCAAGACAAGGCGTAGCCGTTGAATATCTCACGGTATAACAAAAAAGAGCAGGCTACAAACCTGCTCGATACATAACAAATCATATTAAATATAACCATGAGGAAATGAAAAAAGAAAAGTGAGTGTTCACTTGTGTTATGAACACTCACCATGGTGCGGATGTTCATAAGGGATTTACTAAAAAACAATAACTTTCGGCAGTAACAAACATACTCTCATCCTTCCATAATGCTTTAAAGAGTTTGAATATCAATTATTCAAACGGAGGCTTGTATAATGTCTAATTTTATTGAAGATTTTTACTATGGAAACATTGAACCGCAGGAATTGAATTCCGAACTGTCCAGTAAGTTAAGCAAGAAATTGAATGCACTTACAAAAAAAGAAGAACAGCTCACAGCAAAACTGACCGCAGATGATAAGGAACTGTTTCTTAACTATGCAAATACATACAATGAATTTTTGAGTTTAAGCAACTCTGACAGTTTTATATCAGGTTTCAGACTTGGTGCTAAATTTATATATGATACTTTTGTTACTGATTGAAAGGAGAATATAGTTATGAATAAATCATCATTTGAACAGAACGGAGGCACATACAGAATGGTTGGCGATTACAAAATCCCCAACATCACATTACCCGCCGAAGCAAGCAAACCACTTGGCGTGTGGGGACTTAAACGCAAAGATTATCTTATGAATCATAAACGAGTACAGTTCAATATCATGCTTATGACAGGCACCTTGTGGACTCATCTTGCAGAGATTGATGAACAGGCATCCGCTTTGTTCTCTCGGCTGGTAGAACAGATGAAGGTCAATGAGGGTATAGCGGAACAACTCAAAGAACAAGACCAAATGGAGTGGGTTACTCGTATGAATAACATTGAAACAAGGGCAAGAGAGATTATTAATCACGAGTTGATTTTTACATAATAATATTCTCGTAAAAAACACAATCAGGTGCAACGGAATTTAATTTCTGCTGCACCTGATTTTTTCTTTCTTGCTTTTTCTTTTAAGCTGGGGTGTCAGGGGTGAAATCCCCTTAATTGCGGATTTGAGGGGACAAATCCATTGCTCGCTGAGACAAATGCCATAAAATCAATAACCGTATTCAGGATAAATGTAATCTTCGCTCCATGTGCAATTTTCGGCTGTTATATCTTCAAGGAACATAAAGTATGATGTTTCCCAATAGCCGAAAGTGCAGTTGCGGAAAGTGAGCGAGCAGTCATCGGTCTTTTCAAAACAGCCGAAGCTGTCGGAATCTTTTAATATACAATCAGAGAATTCATATACACCTTTTGCACCGACAATATTCATCGGACCTTGTGAACAATCACGAATTGTACTGTTATTAACATAAACATTACCTGTTCCGTTGTCTGCTCCTATACCGTAAACACCGCAGCCATACAAATCGCAATTATTGATTGTAATATCAGAGCAAACCGAGAAATTCAGAACATTGCCCGAGCATTCTCCTGCTTCAACATGACCGACTGTCAGATTTGAAAATTCAACATTATTGCAGTTTTCAAAATTAAGGACAGCTGCATATCTTGGTGTAACAACAAGTTCTGTATCCGAAAACTTTTCTGTTCCGCCCGAAATTTTCAGAAACGAAATATTCTCTACAAAAATTTCTTTACCGTCAAAACAATCATCAAAACGGACAAATTTATGAGTGAAGTTTTGACTTTTCGATTCAACATAATCATTCATATTGTAATAACCGTTTTTGATAATTATTTCAGTATTGAGCGATACGGCGTTCAGAAATTCTTCTGCTGAACTTACATTGACTGTTTTCATTGGGATACCGTTATCATCTACCGAGAAAACCGAATCAGTTGTGCCGTTATAAGTATCAAGCAAAATATTTTCAGGGTCTGTCAGCAAAGCAAAAACTTTGTTTCCTTTGTTTGCTAAGCTGATTTCGGAAGTTCCGAGAAGTTCAGCTTCTCCGTTCTTTAATTCAAAAACAGAAAGGGTTGACTCCCGTGTTTCGTCTTCGCTGTTCAGACTAAAAATATAGAGATAGCTGTTTCCGTCGGCTGTTTTGACATAATACGGGTCGAGACCGTATGAAAACCATTCATCCTCATACTCTGATTTATCGGTACTGACTGCCATTGTTATATAATATCTGCCGTCGGAATCGTAGTCACCCGAAACGGTAATTTCATCTGCTTTCTTATCACCCGTAATATCGGTGAAGAAAGGTACGGACAAAGGCAGGCTAACGGTATATGCCTCGGGCACGGAAGTGTATTTTTCCTTGAACAATCCGGGATATTCCGCAAAGGTTAAGGTTATTGTCTGATTCCCGAAATTTGTCGGTGCAACAGCTCCCGGAGCGAAGTAGAACGTTATGCTGTTATAATCAAGAGTCCAGCTTATATCTTCTTCGGAAACATTTTTGAAATAATCTCTTACAGCCGTTTCACCAAAGGGCTCTTCTTCGCCTATACGGGTCATAAGCGTTTTTTCGGCAGCTTCGGGAAGCTTTGAAGTATCCTTCACAACATCGGAAAGAGTAAGAAGCTTTCCGCTTTCGGTATCATAGTTATAGCCCGAGAAAGACCGTGAGCTTTCGGTTGCGTAATCTTCAAGAAGGCTTACAGCTACGCTGTCTGCACGGCGAACCTTGACATCGAGAGTTGACACACGGGTTGAAAACGCTTCGCCGTCGTTCATAAATTCTTCCGTTGCAAGGCTGAGAAGATTATCCTTTTCTTCCTCCATTGTTCTCTTTCGCATAACGGAGGTCTCTGAAAGAGCGTTTGCAAGAAGTGAATATTTTTTCTCCAAAGATTTATTAAGGGTAACATCGGTATATTCGCTTCTGACAAGCATAGTCGGATAATCCTCATACCATTCATAATGCGAGATATATTCCTTGTTGAGCTGAAGAATCTCAATATCGTTTTCGGCTTCGCTTCCGACAGTAAGAGTTGTTTCTTCCGGAGTAACCTCCTGCGGAGTATTTTCTCCGCAAGAGGTCAGCACAATCACGAAACAAAGAGTCAGCAATATGCCGGTAAATCTTTTAAACTTAATCATAAATATCAGAATCCTTTAACGATGAACGCAACAAGCTCTGTTGCGGATTTATCCTGACGTTCATCGGTCATAACGGTAATAATGCTTCCGTCATCCATAACTGCTGAATCGCAGAACCACGGATAATTTGTTGCAAAGAGGTCGCTGTCTGAAATTTCCTCGATAAATGCACCGCTGTTGTCCCAAAGAAGAACGTCTCTCATATTGCCGTCAAAGGCTATATAACCGTTTGCGGTCTGAGTAACAAAGGTTACGCTTCCGAGACCTTCGCCGTCTGCATCACAGAGAGTTTTCTGAAGAACACCTGATTTATTATAGATGAAAACCTTGTGTCCGCTGTCATCGGCGGCACTTGCACAGACATATATATTGTTCTCGTCAACACAAAGGTGCATTATTGTATCTGCTTCTTTGAAGGTTACGGGAACAGATGTGTATGTATTGCCGCTGAAGGTAACGATTTCGCATTCATTTGATGTGAAGAAACTGACACCCCACATACCTGACGGATGAATTGCAAGGTTGTCAATGTCTTCGTATGTTGCAACTGCTTTGCCGTCCTTGATACGGAGAACATCGTTCATTCCGCCGCTTACCCAGAGCGAACCGTCGGCAGTTGCTTCAATTCTATCATAGTCATCTTCGGGAAGCTCAATCTTCTCAACAAAAACAAGCTGTGAGCCATTATAATGGCAGACGTTCAATTCTCCGTCAATAAGAACATAAATATTGTCGCCGATTGCGGCAACGGATTGTTCAAAGGTTTCAAAGGTTGTTACGGGTGATTCAAAGGGAACAAACTGCGTTGAAACAGTAAATGTGCCTGCGGTAACGCTTGTATCGTCGGCAAAGAATTCTTCGCCATCCCATTCCCAAGGACCGTCAACATTGCCGATATCTTCAAGCTTAAAGGTGATACCGTCAAGGAGTGCCTGAATACGGCTGTCTGAAATATCGGTTGCATCGAAGTCAATGTAAACCGATGCGTTAGCTTCTTCAACACGGTTGAAATAAACAAGAGTGTCGTCACCGTCATCGTATTTAATCAGGTCAACACCGCCGATTTTTACGGTTTCATAAGCATTGTTTACCTTATACTCATACTGATTGAAGCCGTAATCCACCAGATCCTCACGGAAATCGTATGGCTCCTCAATATCAACCCTGATTGCAGCTTCTATAAGATAATATTCCTCGTCCTCAGGGTCAAGAATCTGAAGCACGGCTATACTGCCTTCATCATCGTCTTCAAATTCATCCTCAATATTTATCCACTCTTCACCGAAATCAACGGTAAAATACGTTGCTTCAATTCCCGAATCCGAGCTGCCCGAAGGCTGTTTTGTATTATTGGGTTTATTGGGAGTATCGTCGCCACAGGCGGCAAAGGAAAATAACATTGCAAGTGCGAGAAGAACTGCAAGTAATTTTTTCATAACAAAATCTCCTTTTAAAGCTTTATGCCCAAGGGTCTTCCTCTACGGGCACACGGATATCCGCAAGGCATTGAATTTCAACAAGGAACCACTGACCCGTTGAGGGCTTTCTGCGAAGCTTCATAGGTCTCGGGTTATCTGCTCCGCCGCTTTTAACATAGAGTGTTGCCCAGTCCGCATTATCGAAGGAATACGGATTTTCGATAACGGTAATTTTATAGGGCACATCGGGTTTGTAGCTGTTCTGCGGAGTTGCGCCTTCAAAATATGAGCGTGCTTTATAGCCCTCCGAGCCGAGATGCTCTTTGATAAACTGTTTTTCAAAGCCGCTGACTTCGCCCGGCCCCTTGAGGAAGTTGAGCATTTCAATTGTTGCATCGGGGTTGTGCTCATAGTTGCACAAAGCTGCAAGAGTGAGCGCTGTTGTTTTGAATGCGGAATCAAGACTTGCCTCGGGTAAAGCCTGAATCTCGGCAACGTTTGCAGGAAGCGAAACAAAGGTAAATGTTTCGCTGCGGTTTCTGCCCTTACCTACGGACTGTGCGGCATTATTCACCGCTTTGTTTATACCTTGAGAAACCTCTCTTTTTATCGTGGTTTCCGCCTGCCTTTTAAGTGAATCAAAAAATCCCATCGGTATTACCTCCTGTTAATTTTTGTTTTCCTGCTTCGGTTTTTCTTTGCGTTCAACGTTGTTATAAAGGAAGTTATCTGCACTGCCCGTAATAATCATACTGCCGGGTCTGGTGTAAACCGTTGCATTTTTCTGCATATGTACTGATTTATTCTTTGACGCAATTGAATTGATGATAAGGAAGCCCACAAGCAAGCCTATACCGAGTGAAACGGGGAGCCAGATGATGCCAACACCGTCTTTTTCTTCGGTATCTCCCGTTGTAATTACAGGCTCCTGTTCGGAATCATCAGAACTGTAATAGCCTGCTTCAAGATGTTTTTCGGCTACCGAATAATAGTCATAAACGCCGCCGTAATAACTGTCGTTGGAGTCGTAAGCATCACGCATTTCATTGACGGCTTCATCGCCGAATATCTCATCGGCATTGCCCGATGTGAATACAGCATAAGTGTTTTCGCCGTCATTATGAAGCAGAATTATGCCGTTTTCGTTATCCGTGCTGTCAGTATAAACCCACTCGGCATAAGCCTCGTCGCCCATACCTGTTGTTTCGTTGACAATGCAGACCATAACGCAAACGCCGTAAGTATTTTCTAATTTTTCGGCAACGGACTCAAGCTCCTCAAACTCCGTTCCCGTAAGCTTATCTGCGTAGTCGGCAACGTGCATATAGGTTTCGGCTGATGCGGAAACAACAAATGTAATACTGATTAAGACAGCAAACAGAATTGAAAAAATCTTTTTAGTCATATATTCCGCACCTCCTTAAAGCAACTCAATCAGCCACATAAGGCCGTAAATTACTGCGCCTATGCCTGCACCGAGTAAAAGCGAAGCCTTTGTGACGGCTTTTTTATCGGTGGGAATATTGCCGACGAATTTACCCGTCTGTCCGTTCATTGCAAAGGTGAAATTCTCGCCGTTCCACTTTGTGTTGAGAAGCCACACGGGATAGAGTGCGTATTTATAAATGCCGTTGGCAACGTTCATATTTGCGCCTTGATTTTCAACCTCGTCATATCCCTTTACGGTTTCTTTGAACGAATCAATTATGCTCTGTCTGATTCTTTCATTTGCTCTGGGCATACTTTCTTCTGCCGTGACATCGTATTTATCCGCAAGATAGCCTGCGAGATATGCGGTATTGAAATCCACAGCCTGCGACAAATCAAAGGGTTCAACGGATTCCATAAGGTCGTCGGGCATTTTGGTTGAGCCGTCAACGGGAATGTTGTCAAAGCCTATGTTGCCGCTTCTGTAAATGTCAAAATACGAGGTTTCGGTGTATTCGTAATTTTCGTCCGACCATGTCTTTACCTTTTTTGCTTTATAGTTTGCGTTGCCGATTGCATCGCAGGTGAAAAGCCAATGAGGTACATAAACGCCCTTGATTTCTTCAAGGCGGTTATCGGTAAGGAATGATTTAGGCACGAATTTTTTGGTTGAGATATGCTTTTTGAGCGCTTCCTTTGC
>JAZSIQ010000182.1:0-4457 GCA_045533875.1 Acutalibacteraceae bacterium
GGTTCTCAAGAACGGCAAGGCTAAGAAGGTTACTGTTTTCACTTACAAGCCCAAGAAGAATGAAAAGCGCAAGATGGGTCACAGACAGCCCTATACTAAGGTTGAAATTTCTGCTATCAATGCGTAACAGTTTATGATAAAGGTTAAATTCTTTATCAAGGGTGAAGAACTTTCGGGGTTTGAAATCAGCGGTCACGCAGGCTTCGCCCGTCAGGGTAAGGACATTGTATGTGCGGCGGTTTCCTCGGCGGCTTACATGGCTGCCAACACCGTTACCGATATTATCGGCGCAGATGCCTCCGCTCAGGCAGGTGACAGCGTTATGAAGCTTACGCTCAACGCAAGCTGCAGTAAAAGCGAAGCAGTCCTCAGAGGGCTGGAGCTCCATTTAAGGGAGCTTGCCAAGGAATATCCCGAAAATATCAAAGTAATATACGGAGGTGTAAAGAATGCTTAAAATAAATGTTCAGCTTTTCGCTCATAAGAAAGGTATGGGTTCAACCCGTAACGGCCGTGATTCCGAATCCAAGAGACTCGGCGCTAAGAGAGCAGACGGTCAGTTCGTTCTTGCAGGTAACATTCTTGTAAGACAGAGAGGTACTCACATCCATCCCGGCAACAACGTCGGCATCGGCTCTGATGATACTCTTTTCGCTCTTATCGACGGTAAAGTAAAGTTCGAGCGTTACGGCAAAGACCGCAAGAAGGTCAGCGTTTACGCAGTAGAGCAGTAATTATTTAAAGCAAAATAAGAAGCAGAGGATTACTCCTCTGCTTCTTTTATTTTTTGTAAGTAGTCTTTATCTTTTTTTGTAAGCTCCGCTTTTTCAAGCAGGTCGGGTCTGCGCTCAAGGGTGCGCTTAAGACTTTGCTCACGCTGCCACTTTGCTATGTTGGCGTGGTGACCCGAAAGCAAAACATCGGGTACGGTTTTACCGTGCCACTCATAGGGGCGTGTATACTGAGGGTGCTCAAGCAGGGATGAATAATGGCTTTCAAGCTGAAAAGCATCCTCGTTGGCGAGCACGCCGGGCAGCATTCTTGAAATTGCATCCGCCAGAATAAGTGCGGGCATTTCGCCGCCTGTGGTAACATAATCACCAAGGGAGATTTCCTCGTCAACTATTTCTTCAATTACCCTCTCGTCAATACCCTCATAGTGGCCGCAGAGTATGGCGATGTTATCAAGCTTTGAAAGCTCCACAACCCGCTTTTGCGTGAGAGTTTTTCCCTGGGGTGACATATAGATGAGGTGAGGCTTCTTGCCCAAATCCTCGCACAGAGCCTCATAGCAGCTGAAAACGGGCTGCACCTGAATAATCATACCCGTGCCGCCGCCGTAGGGGGCATCGTCCACGCGGTTGTGTTTATCAAGCGTGTAGTCACGAATATCGCGGCAGTAAATTTCAACGCAGCCTCTTTCTCTGGCTCTGCCTATGATGCTCTCCCTCAGAAAGCAATCACACATTTCGGGGAAGAGAGTTAAAATATCAATCCTCATCGTCAAAAATGCCTCTCAAAGGTCTTATAGTAATTACCTCGTCCGCAACATCCGTGTTTATAACAACATCGGGTATGGCTGGGATAAGGTATTCTTTATTCTCGGGGGAGGTAATGTGCCACACATCGTTTGCACCTGTGGGGCTTACATCCGTAAGGATGCCGTAGAGCTTTTCGGGAGAATCTGCATCGTAAACTTTGCAGCCGATAAGCTCAGCTATAAAATGGGTACCTTCGGGGAGTTTGGCATCAGCTCTTTTCATATAGAGCATTTTGCCTCGCAATGCCTGAGCGGCTTCAACAGTGTCAATGTTGTCAAGTTTGAGTAAAACAATATTGCCGTGCGGTCTGACGGCTTTAACACCGACCGCACAGCTTCCATTGCTGTCATAGTATAAGGTTTTAAACCTTTTGAAAAAATCGGGGGAGTCACAGCAGGGGTTAACTCTGAGCTCACCTCTTAAACCGTGAGTCCCGACAATTTCACCTATTTCAAGAAAATTCTTAATCAATTTCGACTACTATCCTTGCTTTATTACGGGTAGCGGCGGCACGCATTACGGTACGGATAGCCTTAGCTATTCTGCCCTGCTTGCCGATAACTCTGCCCATATCGTTTTCGCTTACGTGCAGGTGATACACAACGGTACCGTCCTGTGCGGGTTCATCGACACTGACACTGACTGCATCGGGCTCTTCAACAAGACCCTTTGCAATGCTTTCAAGTAATTCTACCATTTTGAAACCTCTTATTCAGCAGCTTCTTCAGCGGGAGCTTCAACAGCAGCGGGAGCAGTCTTAGCGCCTACGCCTGCCTTCTTGAGGATATCCTTAACGGTATCTGTGGGCTGAGCGCCGTTTGCAATCCACTGAGCAGCCTTCTCGGTGTCAACTTTGATTTCTGCAGGGTTTGCTACGGGATTGTAGGTGCCGATTTCTTCGATGAATCTGCCGTCACGGGGATATCTTGAATCCGCAACAACGATACGATAGAAGGGTGCCTTCTTTGCGCCCATGCGGCGCAGTCTGATTTTTACAGCCATGATTAGTTTCCTCCAATAAATATAATAAATTAATTTATAAATGTATCAACGCGGCGGTTGTATTACATTCCGAACTGGCTCGGGTCAAATCCGTTCATGCCGCCCATGGGAGGCATACGGCGTCTGCGCTTCTTGCTGCCGCCGTTGGGATTCATCTGCTTGAAAAGCTTCTTCATCTGGCGGTACTGATTGAGCAGACGGTTGACATCCTCAACCTGCATTCCGCAGCCTGCGGCAATTCTCTTTTTTCTTGAGGGGTTGATGATGTCAGGATTTTTGCGCTCTTTGGGAGTCATTGAGAGGATGATTGCCTGCATACGGTCAAACTTCTTCTCATCAACATCTATATCCTTAGCCTTTTTGCCGATTCCGGGGATAAGAGCGAGGGTATCCTGCAGGGAGCCCATTTTTCTTATCTGGCGGAATTGCTCAAGAAGGTCGTTAAGGTCAAATTTATTCTTAAGCAGCTTTTCCTCAAGTTCAGCGGCGGCCTTTTCGTCAATAGCCATTTCGGCTTTTTCAATGAGCGAAAGAACGTCACCCATGCCGAGGATTCTTGATGCCATACGGTCGGGATGGAAAATATCCAGATCGCCGAGCTTTTCACCTGTACCTACAAATTTGATGGGCTTGCCCGTCACGGCTCTTGCGGAAAGTGCCGCACCGCCGCGGGTGTCACCGTCAAGTTTGGTGAGAATAAGACCGTCAATGCCCAGAGCCTCATCGAACGATGTGGCAACATTTACTGCGTCCTGACCGGTCATAGAGTCAACTACAAGCAGGATTTCGTGAGGCTTCACCTCAGCTTTTATGCTTTTGAGCTCGTTCATGAGTTCTTCGTCAACGTGAAGTCGTCCGGCTGTATCAAGGATAACGTAGTCATAGCGCTTGTCCTTTGCGAGGCTGACTGCGTTTCTTGCTATGGTTACGGGGTTTTCGTTGCCCATTTCAAAAACGGGAACATCCGCCTTTTCGCCTACAATCTGGAGCTGCTTTATAGCGGCGGGTCTGTAAACGTCACACGCTACGAGCAGGGGACGGTGATTATCGTTTTTGAGCATAAGGGCAAGCTTTGCGCTGTGGGTGGTTTTACCTGAGCCTTGCAGACCGCACATCAGGATAACCGTAGGCGGATGAGAGGCATAGGCAATGCGGCTTTTTGTGCCGCCCATGAGAGCGATAAGCTCTTCATTAACTATTTTGATAACCATCTGCGAGGGGGTAAGGCTTTCCATTACCTTTTCGCCAATGGCTTTTTCTGTTACCGTGTTGGTGAAATCCTTGGCAACCTTGTAGTTAACGTCCGCTTCAAGGAGAGCCATGCGAACCTCACGCATCGCACTGCGTACATCCGCTTCGTTAAGGCTGCCCTTACTGCGCAGATTTTTAAATGCAGATTCTAATCTTTCGGAAAGTCCTTCAAATGCCAGAGAAATCACCCCTTTTTGAAAAATCTGTATACTTTATTCAAGCAAGGTCATAGCGGCGGCTTTGATGCGCACGCTGAAATCGTTTATTTCCCTTGAGAGGCTGTGGCGGATGTTGTATTCGGAAATCTGATTGGAATAGTCAATGATTTCGTTCAAACCTCTGCGCACATCCTCAAATCTTGCTACCATGCCAAGGCGGCTTTCCATATCGAAAAGCTGGGTTTCGGCACGCTTGATGGCGTCTCTGACACCCTGGCGGGTGATGCCCTCGTTCTCCGCTATCTCGGAAAGAGAGAGATCGTCATTGTAATAGTATTCAAGAAAGCTGCGCTGCTTCTCGGTAAGCATTTCGCCGTAAAAATCCATAAGAACAGCGATTTCAAGATTTTTTGCCAATTTTAATCCCCCTTTCCTGCGCATGGCGCAAAAAATAACCGCCTTTGCAGACGGAAAAAACATCGCCCTGTAAAGCACAGACACTTTA
>JAZSIQ010000013.1:0-5516 GCA_045533875.1 Acutalibacteraceae bacterium
TGAAACTGAGCTTTTCCACCTTGGCATCATGCCTGCGGTAAACCCCGGCGTTTCGGTCAGCCGAGTGGGAGGAGCTGCTCAGATAAAGGCTATGAAGAAGGTTTCGGGCAGACTGAGACTTCTTTATTCACAGTACAGAGAGCTTAAGACCTTTGCTCAGTTCGGAAGCGACCTTGATGCGGACACCAAGGCAAGGCTTGCTCTGGGCGAAAGGATTGTTGAAGTTCTCAAACAGGGCAGGAATGCTCCCGTGCGTGTAGGCTGTCAGGTTGCAATTGTTTATGCGGTAACCAAGGGCTATCTTAATGATATTGCCGTTGCCGAAGTTCATGACTATGAGAAAAAGCTGTTTGCAAAGCTTGAAAATGAAAACGGCAAGTGGCTTGACAGAATCGAAGCAGGTTATTTTGATGAACAGGATGAGGAAAATCTCAAAGCTGTTCTTGCCGAGATGCAGAGGTAATTTGCTATGTCACAAAATACAAAAGCGCTCAGAGTGCGCATAAAGAGCGTCAACTCAACAATGCAGCTGACAAATGCAATGGGTCTTGTTGCCTCTTCAAAAATCCGCCGTGCAAACGAAGCGATGATGAAGGGCAGAGATTTTGCGGCAGCGCTTGAATGCACAGTCGGTGTTCTTGCGGCAGACCGTGAAAGCCTCAAGAGTCCTTATATGAAGGAACGTGAAACTTCAAGAACAAGGCTTATTGTTATTGCAGGCGACAGAGGGCTTGCAGGCGGCTACAATGCAAACGTTTTCCGCCTTGCGGCTCAGTATCCCGATGCGGAAATTATTCCCATAGGCAAAAGAGCCTGCGAAAGGTATGAAAAGCCTTATATCTCATCGGAGCTTTTTTCGTTTGATGATGCCGCAAGGCTTGCGGATAATCTGTGCTCCGATTTTGCAGAAGAGAAGTTTGACACTCTCGGGATAATCTCAACAAGATATCATTCCGTAATGAGCCAGGAAGCGTATATAAAATGGATACTTCCTTTTAAAAAGAGTGAAACAAACGGTGCGGCAGGTATGATTTTTGAGCCCGATTGCCTTACGGTGCTCAACAATGTTGCCCGTGAATATGTTGCAGGCGTAATCACCGTATGCGCCCGGGAAAGCTTCGCAAGCGAGGTATCGGCACGCAGAATGGCCATGGATTCCGCAAGCAAGAACGCTCAGCAGATGATAAATGATTTACAGCTTGAATACAACCGTGCAAGGCAGGGTGCAATCACTCAGGAAATCACGGAAATCGTAGCAGGCAGCGGCAATTAATACGAGGTGGTAAATTTGAACAATTTACATGTAGGTAAAGTAACTCAGGTAATGGGTCCCGTTGTTGACGTACGCTTCAACGAGGGCGAATTGCCTATGATTCATAATGCGCTCACAATCCCCGTGGGCGAAAGAGTGCTCACCGTTGAGGTTGCTCAGCATATCGGTGACAACACCGCAAGATGCATCGCAATGGCATCAACGGACGGTCTTCAGCGAGGTGTTGACGTTACCGATACAGGTGCGCCCATCAGCGTGCCCGTAGGCAGAGAAACGCTCGGAAGAATCTTCAACGTTCTCGGTGATGCGGTTGATAATCAGCCCACCCCTGAAACTAAGGAACGCTGGAATATTCACCGCAACGCACCCGATTATGACGAGCTTGCAACAAGCGCAGAAATCTTTGAAACAGGCATTAAGGTTATCGACCTTATCTGCCCCTACTCAAAGGGCGGCAAAATCGGACTTTTCGGCGGCGCTGGCGTTGGCAAAACAGTTCTCATTATGGAGCTTATCAATAACATTGCAAAGCAGCACGGCGGTATCTCCGTTTTCACAGGTGTAGGTGAACGCACAAGAGAGGGCAATGACCTTTATAACGAAATGAAGCAGTCGGGCGTTCTCGGTAACACCGCTCTGGTTTACGGTCAGATGAACGAGCCCCCCGGAGCAAGAATGAGAGTAGGCCTTTCGGGTCTTACCATGGCGGAGTATTTCCGTGACACCGAAGGTCAGGACGTACTCCTCTTCATTGATAACATTTTCCGTTTCACCTAGGCAGGCTCCGAGGTTTCGGCACCTCCCGGCAGTCTGCCCCCAGCGGTTGGCTATCAGCCCACCCTCGCAACAGAAATGGGCGCCCTGCAGGAGCGAATCACGTCAACCAAGAAGGGCTCAATCACATCTATTCAGGCGGTTTACGTTCCTGCCGATGACCTTACCGACCCTGCCCCTGCAACAACCTTTGCTCACCTTGATGCAACAACGGTTCTTGCAAGAAGCATTGCTTCACAGGGTATTTATCCCGCTGTTGACCCTCTTGAGTCAACCAGCCGTATTCTCTCCCCCGAAATCGTAGGCAAGGAGCATTACGAAGTTGCAAAGGAGGTTCAGAGAATTCTCCAGAGATACAACGAGCTTATGGATATCATTGCCATTATGGGTATGGATGAGCTTTCGGATGAGGATAAAACTCTTGTTCAGCGTGCAAGAAAAATCCAGAGATTCCTCTCTCAGCCCTTCGACGTTTCGGAAAAATTCACAGGCTTCAAGGGCAAGTACGTTCCCATTGCAGAAACAATCAGAGGCTTCAAAGAAATCATTGAGGGCAAGCACGACGATTTGCCCGAATCGGCATTCCTCTTTGTAGGAACAATTGACGAAGCCGTTGAAAAAGCTAAAAAGGCGTGATTGAATGAATACATTTAAACTGACTGTTGCATCGCCTGACGGCAACAAATTCTGCGGTGATGCCGTCAAGCTTGACGTCAGAGGCACAGAGGGCGAGCTTGCCGTAATGGCAGGGCACATCCCCTTTGTTACTTCAATTGTAAAATGCCCCTGCACAATATGGCTTGAGGACGGCAGCAAAAAAACCGCAACGGCTGACGGCGGTCTTCTCACCGTAGGCGCAGATTCGGTAACGCTGCTTTCGGGCTCTTTTAAATTCGACGATTGAAAATAAAATAACAAGCAAAAAATGATGAAAGCCTTGTTCCCGTTTATGAGAACAAGGCTTTCTTTTTTCAGTTTATTCAAGAACAACGGTTTCTTCCTGTGTGACAGCTTCAACTATGGCACCCTGCGACACAGTTGTTTCCTCGCCGTAGTAATTCTCTGCAATTCTGTAAGCGATTATATAATCCTCAACAGCAGACAAATCCGCATCGGGATTCATAATAACATAATAATGCGTGGTGGTTAAGGCATCGCCCTTATCAATGAACTTCAAAGCAGCGGCAACATCATCAGAAATACCCTCAATCAGATAAACCTGAGCACGAAGAGTTTCGTTGGACAAGGCTTCTCCTTCCCCGTTTCTCCAGCCTGCCGTTACGCTTACATCGGCAATCCGCTCACCTATTTTTTCCTCGGCAATAACCTTTCCGCCAACATAGCTTGAAAACTTACCGTTTTCAACCGTGTAAACATAGCTTTCCGAATACCGTGTTTCTGTGCTGACCAAATTTTCGGTAGCCGGATGCGTACAAACCGAAGAAGCGTAGCTGTCGCCGGTAACGGCGATATAGGTTTCTTCACCTGTACTCAGCACGGTCGATTCCTCAAGTGTTGAAGAAGCACTTGAGCCGTACAATACGGGTTCGGGATTTTTTCCTCCGGGCAGCAACGACCTTCCAACTGCCACTGCCGCCAGCACTACCGCAAAACACGCTGCAACCGAAACCCATTTTAACCAAGCGCTTTTCTTTGACGGCTTCAAACCGCTTGCTGCATCGCTTATAAGGTCATCATCAATATGCCCCACGCAATCAACTATTCTCGGCACTTTCATATTTCAATGCCCTCCTTGATTAAATAGTCTTTAAGCTTGTTTCGGGTGTAGAACAGCATATTCTTCACCTTGCTCTCAGTAAATGAATACCTCTGCGCAATTTCCGCAACAGAGTCAAAGAAAAAATATTTACGGATAAACACATTCCTTGCATCCTCTTTCTGAGTGCGGAGAAATTGACTTATCAGCCTGCCGACCTCTTCATCGGTTGCGTCGGGTGCATACCGTTCGTCGGGCAGCACTTGCGATAACTCATCAAGCGATAAAAGCACCTGCGGTGAGCGTTTTTCTCTTTTTATAAACTCCAAACGCTTGAGGGATAAATTTCTTGCGATCTTACAAACAAACGATATAAAACTGTTCGGTCTTGCGGGCGGAATGGAATTCCACAGCCCGACATAAGTATCGTTGACGCATTCCTCGGAATCCTCACGGCTTTTAAGTATGTTATATGAGATGCTATGGCACAGCTTGCCGTATTTTTCATCGGTCTCCCTGATAGCCTTTTCGTTTCGTTCAAAGAAAAGCTCTATTATTCTCTTATCATCCATGCTGTTCACCCCCTTTTGATATATAAGTAAAAGCGCTTTCATCTATTAAGTACGTTTACAAGCCGCATCGGTCTTAAAAAATTTATTTTTATTGTCGTATATTTAACAAAAGTCCGGAATGCATCTGCACTCCGGGCTTCAATCTTAAAGCGTATTGTAAAAAACAGTTTCTTCCACAGGTCTGTAAATCGAGTGCCTTTCGTTGGGTACTGCATCGGGTGCAGGATAACCCATCACAAGAAGCGCAACGGGCTCAATATTTTCGGGGATTTCAAACGCTTCACGCATCTTGAAGGGATTAAAATGCATAACCCACGTTGAGCCCACACCGAGCTCCCACGCACGAAGCATAAGATGAGTTGTGACAATACTTGCATCAACAATGCCGCACTGCGCACCGTCATAAGGTCTTGTCCAGCATTCGTCCTTGTTGTAACAAATCAGCATTGCACACGGTGCGTCAAAGTGACAGCGTGTGCAGTCTTTAAGCTTTTCGAGAGCTTCTTCGCTGTTGATAACAAGAATTCTCTGCGGCTGATAGTTACAGCCCGTAGGTGCAACGTGACCTGCCTCAAGAATCTTTCCGATCACCTCTTTTTCAAGAGGTTTATCCGTAAATTTACGCACCGAATATCTCTCGGTTGCAAGTTTTAAAAAATCCATAGCCGCTCCTTAATTCTTTATTGTATATATAATACCATATATTCAGTACATAATGCAACAAAAAGAAAAAGCCCTGCTCCCGTTTCCGAGAGCAGAGCCTGATTATTGGTTTGCAAGATTTCAAGCTTTCGCCTTAATCTTATTTGAAGCTTTCTTCAACAGCAACAGCGCAAGCAACGGTAGCGCCAACCATGGGGTTGTTGCCCATACCGATAAGACCCATCATCTCTACGTGAGCGGGAACTGATGAGGAGCCTGCAAACTGAGCGTCAGAGTGCATTCTGCCCATAGTATCGGTCATACCGTAGGAAGCGGGACCTGCTGCCATGTTGCCGGGGTGAAGGGTACGGCCTGTGCCGCCGCCGGAAGCAACGGAGAAATAGTTTACGCCGTTTTCGTTGCACCACTTCTTGTAGGTGCCCGCTACGCAGTGCTATAATCTGGTGGGGTTGGTGGAGTTACCGGTGATGGAAACGCCTTCGTTTTCAAGCTGCATGATTGCAACGCCTTCGGGAAC
>JAZSIQ010000051.1:0-12690 GCA_045533875.1 Acutalibacteraceae bacterium
CAGGTCGGCAACGGACTTTCCGTTTCTGCAAGGAAGTATCTCAGCCACGAATACGAAAAAAGCGTAAAATCGGGCGAAAAATTCACCGTTTCCTCTGCCTTTGCCCCCTCTGATGCCTACGATGACCGCACCTTCTTTGTAACAATGGATGAAACCGTAGCCACGGTTGATACCGAGACAGGTGAAGTTACCGCCCTTAAAAAGGGCACGGCGAGAATCCGCTGCGTTGCCGCCTCAGGTGTTTTCTCCGACTGTATCTTAAAGGTTGACCGCGGCGACAATACCAACGGTGTATACCCTCTTACCAACTACTACGAAAAAACAATTCAGGCAAAAGAAACCACCACCGACCCCGATTTATCCGCAAATCAGACCAACCCCACGGATTGGAAAGAATTCTTCTTTGCCAATAAGCTCTACATAATCATCCCCGTCGCCGCCGCGGCAATCCTCACCGCAGCAGTTGTTGTAATCAAAAAGAAAAAGCGTTGACGGCTTTACTAATCTGAAAAGCCCCTGTTTTACAGTTGATTTGCTGTAAAACAGGGGCTTTAAGTTTTAAACAGGGTATTTCTTTACGGCATCAGTAAACCTCTTCGCTTGCCTGAGTATCCTCGGTGCTTTCTTCGGGCTCATGGTCGGTGGGGTAGGGATAATCGTAGGTGGGCATTTCGTTGCCTGTATCAGTACTTTCGGGCTCATCCCACGGGCTGCCGATGTCAAAGGTGGTATCCTCCGTGGTTTCGGGGGCTTTGTATACCTTAAGGGTTACCTTTGTGCCCTTATCGTAGGCGTTGCCTTCCATGGGACTTGCGGAGATTACCTCATTGTCCTCATAGCCCTCTTCGTCCTCAACATCCTTGCGTTCAACCTCAAAGCCGAGCGAAACAAGGCGCTCATAAACCGTGTCATAATCCTGACCGATGATTTCGGCAGGAAGAGTTACCTTTTCTTTTCCTTTGCTTACATAAAGGGTGATTGTTGTGCCCTCTGTAACCTGAGTGTTTGCGGCAATGCTCTGGTTTACGATGTAGCCGCTGCCCATAGTGTCGCTGTAGGTGTACTGCACCTCAAAATTGTAAAGAGAGGTAAATACGGGGTTTGACTGCACGTCAAGGTAGCTTTTGCCGTAGAAATCGGGCACGGGGATATACTCGGAGTTGCTGCCCTGGGTGACGGAGGTTGAGGTTTCCTCTTTTGAACCGATGCCGAAATCGTCACGGAAAACGGTAAACACAAGCAGAAGGAATACAAGCAGACCTGCCGCAATGCTTATTCCTGCCGCCTTGAGAGCAACCGAGCGGTCGTTCTGCTTTTTCTTTGAAACAGTCTTTGCGGGAGCCTTCGGCTTTTCGGCAGGCTCATTGATAACGGGAGCAATGTTTTTAGAATAAAGCTCCGACTTGGGTGCAACGGCTTCGGGGTTGCCCGAAAGCTCGGCACGAAGCTGGTCAATGGTTCTTGTTCTGTCCTCAGGCAGGATTTGCAGAGAATTTATAAGGCCGTTAATAACAAATTTGGGAAGAGTTTCCGCAACCTTGCCGGGTACCATAAGGCGGTCGTTGGTAACTCTTTCGGTGGCATCTATGGGGTCGCTTCCGATAAGGGTGCGGTAAAGCACGGCGCCGAATGCATAAACATCGGTCCACGGACCCTGCTGACCCTCAAATCCGTACTGTTCAACAGCGGAATAGCCGGGGTAAAGCTGAGCGTTGAGGTTACTCCTCGAGGTGCGTGCCTGCCAGATGGAAAATCCCGTAATCCTCACCTTACCGTCCTTGCCTATAAGGAGGGTGGAGGGGGAAATTCCCCTGTGAATAATACCCGATGAGTGGAGTGTGCCGAGGGTTGAGAGAATGGGCAGAAGCATGCCGAGAGCTCTGTTCCACGAAACATAGCCCGTTTTGCTTGTGAGCAGATATTCACGCAGGGTGACTCCTTCTATATGGTCATGAATTGCGTAAAGAGTGCCGAAGGCTTCAACAATATCGGTAACATATATGAGCGCCGCAAGCCCCTGCAAACGCAGAAGCTTATTCCACAGCTCGTTGAAGCTCTGCAGGCAGTCACGGAAAACAAGCTCGCTGCCGGGCATTACGCTGAGAGTAGGATCGGCTGTGGTTCTTGTTGAAATTCCCTCGGGGATAAATTCACGGATGTTTACTGCTTTTCTGTCTATAAGGTCCCAGCCGATGTATGTTGCGCCTTCGCCGTTATAATCAAGCAGTTTGCCTACAAGGTAACGGTTTGCAATTACCGTTCTTACAGGCAGATACGGAGAAATCTGAGCAGAATCGGTATGATATCCGCAATAAGGGCATTGCTTTGCAGAGCCGATATCTCTCATGCAGCTCATGCAAAGATTGTCGGTGCTTACCATGTTCTTTCTCTCCTTTTAAACAAAAGTCAAACGGAATATTACCGCATTATACATTTCAATGATAACAAAATCAATGGGGAATGTCAATGAAAGTGACAGCATTGTAACCTTTATACTTCGTTGTGAGAAAAATAAGGCAAAAAATTTATATATTTAACAAAAGTTATTAAATTACAGTTAATAAATAGGGCTTACTCTTGAAAAGTCAAAAATGAATGGTATAATAGATAATGCGAAAAAATCGGAAAAACCAAACATAATTTTAAAAATTGTTTTAACTTGATTTTAATATAATCGTAAGAAGGAGCGTGAGAAAATGGCTTTTAAGGATAAGGTGAAGAAATTTTTTGCAGACCTTGGGCTTACCAAAAAGGATATTGCCACCATGTCATCGGTTATGGTTGCGCTTGTGCTTGTTGTTTTTGTTTTTGCTAAAATTTATACTAGCGATAACCCATCCGACTCGCAGGCAACAAACACATCGGTTATTTACATGAGCCAGACCCGTGAGGACGGTTCAATAGAGTTTTACACCATGATTGAGGAGTATGTAAACGGCGGATTTTATGCCAGCGTAACATATACTACCACCACAACCACCACCGAACCCACCTCGGAGGAAAGTACAACCGAGGAAGAGCCCGTCACCTCCGTTGTAAATGTTACCGATGCAAACGGTGAAACCGTTACGGATGCTGACGGCAACCCCGTTACCGAAATCGTTACCGTCACCACCACCGAGCCTCCCACCTCTCACGTGCCCGTAACGGATGCGAACGGTGTACCCGTAACAGATGCAAACGGCAATCCCGTAACTGAGGTTGTAACCGTTCCCGCCACTACCGAAACCACTACGGAGGATATCTGGGCCACAGAATCCACCACAAGCGGAAGATTTGATGTGGATATAATCCCCGACTATTCTAACGAAAGCGGCACCGCTGCAACAATCGTCAATCAGATAAATAAAACAAGAGAGCAAGCAGGGCTCCCTGCGCTGAGAATGGATACATTTCTTTCCACATCAGCGAGAACCTATTGCCTCTCTCTTGCAATACCTGAGAGCTTCGGCTCAGCCTCCGCTCCTGCAGGCTCATATTCAACTCAGTCCACCTCGGGCGGGGCACAGCTTTACTCATCAATCCTTGCCAACACGGCCGCCGCCACAAGCGAAAGCCACTCCTCAATAGGCGTTGGCGTTATCAAATACAAGGGCACCTACTACGCTACCGTGGTGCTGGCTTAACCCTTCTTTGCGCTTGACTCCAGGTAAGGCATAACCTTGCAGGTTTCTTTATAAAGATATGCGTTGGCGCATTGAACTATCGTTTTTATGCTCTCGGGAACGGGTGCGTTGTTGTCAATCTTTTCAGAAGCGCACGAGGGAAAGGCTCTTTCTGAAAAAAATATGAAATTCTGCACGATGGGTTTTACCTTCGGGCTTGCTCCGCAAAGCCAGCTTTCGGGCAGCTCGCCTGCATTTACCTTGTTTATTATAAAGTTAAACAGCGAAAGGGCAAACAGAAGATCATAAGAATCGTCTGCTTTATTCTGCGCCTGATACTCCTTGATTAAAGCGCAGGCCCTGAATACAGTCTGGGTGCTGAGCTTTGAGTCATCGGGAATGTCCGTGTCGGTATCAAAGGCTTCGTTAAAGCCCGTTTTGCTCACAGTTCTGCCCAAAAGGAAATCGGTTGTAACATTATAAAAATCTGCGGCACGCATCAAAAAATCAAGCCCGCATTCTCTTATTCCGTTTTCGTAATGCGAAAGCAATGCCTGGGAAATCCCGAGCTTGTGAGCCGCTTCCTTCTGGCTGAGCCCTGCATCCTTCCTCAGCTTGCAAAGATTGATTGAAAAATTTCTTTCCATAAAAGCACCCCTTAATTTATACATCCTGTATAATAAACATTATAAACCATTCAAAAAGTCCTGTATATTGCTTTTGCAAACAAAAAAAGTTGATTTTTTTATACAATTTGTAACAACAAAACCATATTAATTACTGATTCAAAAAGCATACAAACGGAGAATTTATGAAATCTTACACCATCCACCTTATCAGAAACGCTCTTACGGATGAAAATCTGGAGGGCAAATATATCGGTCATACCGATGTTGAACTAAACGAGCAGGGTGAAAAGCAGCTTTATCAGCTTAAGGAAGATGCTGTTTTTCCTCCCGTGGAGGCGCTTTTCACAAGCCCTCTCAAGCGTTGCACCAAAACCGCCAACATTCTCTATCCCGAGAACAAGCCCATTGTTATCAATGATTTTATAGAGTGCAACTTCGGCGAGTTTGAGAACAAAACCGCCCAGGAGCTTGAAAAAAACGAGGAATTCAAAAAGTGGCTCATGGGTGAAGAAGGCTCAAGACCCCCTTACGGCGAGAGCAACGCCGAGTTTTGCAGGCGAGTAACCTCCGCTTTTGAAAAGGTGGTGGACGGTCTGCTCAAAACAGGCACATCCTCTGCCGCAATAGTAACCCACGGCGGTGTTATAATGGCGATTCTTGCCGCATTCGGTATCCCCGAGCTTTCCATGCATGAGTGGATGTGTCCGGGCGGCTGCGGATTCTCCGTAAGGGTTGATGCAAGGCTGTGGATGACCTGCAGAAAGCTTGAGGTTTTCAGTGAATTCCCCTTTATAAGAGAGGAAATGGAGGATTAACGCATGATTATTGCAAATCACGCCCACGTTTTCCCCGAGGAGATTAAGCCCACCGCAACGCTTGACTGCCTCAAAAAGCTTATGGACACCTGCGGTATCGACAAAGCGGTTGCGTTTGCTCCGTTTGCGGACCGTTGCAGGGAATGCGGTATGGAAGAAAACCCCAACAGATGGCTTGCACGCACCATTAAGGGCGATTCGGATATTTTCGGCTTCGGCACCGTGGATTTTGAAAGCGGCGACCTTAAGGGTCAGGTTGACATGATTGCCGACCTTGGCTTCAAGGGCATAAAAATGCATCCGCCGTATCAGGAATTCAGGATTGACGGCGAGGAAGCGTTTCAGGTATACGAGCGTGCGCAGGAGCTGGGCCTTTTCCTTTCCTTCCATTGCGGAATGCACTGGCACCGTATAAAAGACAATCTCCCCATTCTCTTCGATGAGGTTGCGTGGAATTTTCAGAATCTGCGCTTCAGCATGGAGCACATCGGCGGCTATCACTTTTTCAGGGATTCCCTTGCCGTAATGTGCAATAATTCAAGGGGTGGAATTCAGCCCCGTGTTTTCGCAGGCTGGACCTCCGTGAGCAACCGCAACGGCATGACCGGCTGGGCGCTTACCGACGAAGAGCTTGAAACCGTAATTCTTCAGACGGGCGAGAATTCAAGCATTTTCGGCATTGATTTCCCCTACAACAGCGCAGAAAGCATTTCGTGGGATATAGAGAGAATAAATCGCCTTAACATTTCTGAGCAGGCTAAGGAAAATATCCTCGGCTTAACGCTTGCAAAAATACTCGGTATATAAAAAGCGGCAAAAGCGGAACCGCCGCAGGAACATAAATTTACAGGAGTGAGAACAGAAAGATGAACGTTTACGATTTTGATAACACCATTTACCACGGCGAGTCGGGGGTGGACCTTTTCAAGTATTTCCTCAAAAGAGACCCTTCGCTCGTCAAAAAGCTTCCCTGGGCAATCAGGCTCATTACGGACTACAAGCTTACAACAATGACCATGGATGATGTAATCAACAAGTATGCAGGTGTTCTTGAGCAGTACGGCAGAGAGAAAATCGGTGACCTTGATGAGCTTGCGGTTGATTTTTGGGACAAGCACAGCTACAAGGTAAAGCCCATGTATTTTGAGCTTCGCAAGGATGATGATGTAATCATTTCCGCCTGCCTTGATTTCGTTCTCAAGGAAATCTGCCAGAGGCTCAACATAAAGAATTACATCGGCAGCGAGGTTGATGCCGAAACCAAGTCCCTTATCAGCTTTTGCTACAAAGATAATAAGGTAAAGGCTTTCCGCGAGCATTACCCCGGTCAGGAGATTGACAATCTTTACACCGACTCCTTCAACGACCAGCCCCTCATGGATATTGCAAAGAACGTTTACCTTGTAAAGGGCAGAAAGATTAAAAAGATTAAATAAAATAAGAGCTTTGCGGCACGCTGTTTTTCAGCGTGCCTTTTTTGTTAAGGTTGACTTTTTTCTTTTTTGGAGTTACAATTTATATAATAATTTTTCGGAGGTACATAAATGAAAAAACGTATCCTTTCCCTCATTCTTGCTCTGTGCCTTGTGTTCGGTGCAGCCATTCCCTCACTTGCGGCAGAGCCTGACGGCGTTCTCCGTTTTGATGAAAACGGCGAGTTCAAAATCCTTCACCTTTGCGATTGCCAGGACGGCTATCCTGCAAGATGGGAAATGTTCACTTACTTCAATTATATGATTGATGAATACGACCCCGACCTTGTTGTTTTCGGCGGCGACAATTGCGTTTGCAAAGGCGAGCACAAGCAGGCGGCTATTGCCGAGCTTGTACAGCCCTTTGTTGACAAGGGCGTGTATTTCACCCTCGTTTTCGGCAACCACGACCATCAGCAGGGCGTTGATAACGACACTCAGCTCAAGTATTATCAGGAAGCAGGCGGCAAATACTGCCTCGCTTACGACGCTGACCCCGACCTCAGCGGCACCGCAACTCACAACCTTCCCGTTTACGGCGCTGACGGCAAGCCCAAGTTCAACGTTTGGCTTTTTGATTCGGGCAGCTACGTAAAGGATGAAAACGGCAAAGACGGCGACCAATATTCATGCGTTCAGGCTGACCAGATTGAGTGGTATAAGGAAACCTATAAGGAGCTTGAAAAGAAAGCAGGCGGTACTGTTTACTCAATGGCATTCCAGCATATCCCCGTGCTCGAATCCTTTGATGCTCTTTTCGCAACCGTTCCTTTCGACCTTCCCCCTCTCACCGAAACCTACAGCGACGGTAACCACTATGCCGCTTTCTTCCCCAAAACAAATGCATTCAAGGGTCACCTTATGGAGCCCACCTCACCCGGCTATCATAACTATGGCCAGCTTCAGGCTATGAAGGACACAGGCGACGTGCTTGCAATCCTCTGGGGTCATGACCATATAAACAGCTACGAAACAGAGTATAACGGAATTGACCTTATCAACACTCCCACCTGCTCCTTTGAATCCTACGGCAACGATATCGTAAGAGGCGGCCGTCTTATCACAATCTATGAAGATGATCCCGTCAACTACGATAACGAAGTAATCACCGTAAACGAGCTTGCTCTGAGAAATTCGGATTTTGCCAACGAACTCGGCATCAGCCCCGTTACTGCAGTTTTCTGGATTGCAGTTGACAAGCTTCTCCTCGGTCTTAAGAATATTTCCGCTATTCTGGCAAGCGTAATGTTCTGGTAAAAACAAATAATAACGGTACACCATCAGGATAATTCCCGACGGTGTACCGTCTTTTTTTGCGTGTTTTTATTCTGTAAGGACGCAGGCGCAGAAGCCTTCCTTCGGACGGAAGCAGTAAACCGAAACACGGCGACCGCTCTGTTCATTGAAATCGTGAATTACCCTGCTTTCTCCGTTTATTATAACATCGGCAAAAACCGTAAGCCAGCTTCGCTTGACTTCAAGGTCATAAATCTCAAAAAACGAGTGGTTGATTATAGCCTTTGCGGGCTTACCCTCATACTCAGCCATTTTACCGTTGCAGTAACGGAAAATAAAATCCATTCCCCGTCCGTTTTTATCCAGCACAAGCTCTACCAGGCAGAAGGGAAGATTCATCGCCTCAAGCACGGTGAAGCTGTCCAGCCCGAGCCGCCTTGTCGGATTCTCGGATTTTTTTTGCACGGTGCGGTTTTCACCAAGGGATTTTGCAGTTGTTTTGTGGGCGCCGGGGGTACGCACTCTGCCCCTGAGGTCACGACCGTCCGCCATGGTATAAATGCCGTCCTCAACGCAGGCAATGTGGTGCTTTGCAACAATTATGCTTTTGTTGATTCTTATAAAGTTTTCCGCAGACAGGTCAACCGCAAGGTCCTTTATGTGAGCGTAATTCTTACACACTCTGCCGTCAATCAGGTGAAAAGCGGTCTGCCTGCCGTCACGCAGAATATACATGATATCTTTTACTTTAATGTTATTTTTTTCAAAAAACTTTTTGAGCTTCTCTTCCATTTTCGCACCTCCGACTAAAATATACAATACTATTTAATAAAAGTCAAGCAATGCGCATAAAAAGAATAATAAACGACGTTAAATCAAGAATGGTTGAGCTTTATCTATTCGCCATGCCATTGCCTTTTCCACAGCTTTTCAAAGATAAGCCGGAGCTGGAGATTTACAAAATCAAAATCCGTTGCGCCGATATAGATTTTTTCAAGCTCGTCGTGAATTTCGCCTGCCTTGCGCAGAGATGAAACCGCCTCACCCATCAGCTCAAGTGCCGCCTTTTTGGAAAAAGAGAGCCTTGCCCGCCGCTCACGCAGGGCATCGGTATCGGTAAAGCGTGATATTCTTACATATCTTGCCCCCTCGATATGCACGGGGCACAGAAAATCTGAGGTGAAAAAGCCTGCGGAAACCTCCGGGATTATGATGTGCCTTACCGACATGCCCGAAATTGCAGGACTTTCAATTATATCATACCCTTTTTCAAGCGCAAAAAAGCGGATTTTATCAATAATCTGCCCCGATACCGCCGCAAAATCGTCAACAAAAACAATTGCGCTTTCAAGAGGCGGTGTGCCGTTGAAGATATAACCCTTGGGGGTTATGGCATCAAACAGCCGCCTTGTCACTTTGCTGTTGCCGCTTTGCGAGGGGGCAGGCATCACCCTTGCGGCAAGGCGTGCAGCATAGCGCAGAGCCTTTTGCGTCAGCGTGCAGTTTTTTTCTGCGGCGGCGGCATCACGGTAAATGCCGAAAGCGGTGTCAATAAAGCGCCTTGCCCGTGCGTGGTGGGTGAAATTGGCATCGGTGAGAGCGGCAATTTTTTCACGCTGAGCAACAAGCTCGCCCTCTCTGAATTTACCGAGGTTTATAATTTCCGCCGTTGCGCCGGGATACTTCGGCTCTATGGTATGCGGCGCCGTGCCGTCAACAACGCACGCCTTAAGCTCGGGGAAAATTACGGCATCAAGCGAATCGGGGTCTGACGCACAGCAGATTTTTTCGCACAGGATGTCGTTTTCCTGCGCACGGGCAGCGAGGGTTTTCATAAGAGTGGACTTACCCGTGCCTGGTCCGCCCTTGAGTATGTAAGTGTACCACTCAAGGTCATTGGGCGGCGTGAGCGCATCAAAGAGCGAAAAGAAATCGCCGCAGCCGCTTGAGCCTGAAAAGTAACCGTTAAAACTGTCATTCATAAACACTCCTCCTCACCCCATAATATTCATAAATCCCGAATGGGTGAAAACAAAAATGGCTTGCACGGGATTTTCCCGTACAAGCCGATTTTATTAAAAGTGTTTCTTCAGCACGGTTTCAGTTTTTCTGCAATCAAATCCACGCATTGCTCTGCGGTAAGGCTTTCGCAGGCTACCGTTATATCCGCAAGCGACTCGTAAAGCGGAGCCCGTTGCTCATAAAGCTCTGCAATGCTCATGGCTGAGGGCATCGCAATCCCTCGGGTGTGAATATTGTCTATCCGCCTTTCAAGCTCGGGCACACTTACCTTTAAATAAACGGTAACGGCGTTGAACGCCAGCTTTTTCATGGCATCAGTTGAATAAACCGCACTGCCGCCCGTTGCAATTACGCAGTTTTCAAGCTCGGTTGATGCGAGCACCTCTCCCTCGGATTTTATAAATCCGTCAACTCCCTGCCTTGCGATAAGCTCACAAAGGGAGCAGGAAAAGCGCTTCTGAATAAGCAGGTCTGTATCACAGAAATCCATGAGCATGGATTTTGCAAGCAACACGCCTATTGTGCTTTTGCCTGCGCCGGGCATGCCGATAAGAATAATGTTCTTCATTAATTATTTCACATCGTTTTCGTCAAATCTGTCACCGCATTCGGGGCAGAATTTGGGGGGATTCTTGGGGTCGTCGGGCTTCCAGCCGCATTTATCGCACTGATAAAGAGGTGCGCCCTCGGGCTTTTTGCCGCCGCACTCGGGGCAGAATTTGCCTTTGTTTACTGCACCGCAGGAGCAGGTCCAGCCTTCTTCGGCAGGCTTCTTTGCTCCGCATTCCGTGCAGAAGTTACCGCTTACGGTTGCTCCGCAAGCACATTTCCAACCGTTTGCAGGTGCTGCGGGTGCTGCCTGTGCGGGTGCTGCTGCCTGCTGCTGTGCCATCTGCTGTTGCTGCTGAACACCTGCCTGATACATTGCCGCAGGGTTGAAGTTACCGCCTGCATTCATTGCCATACCCATGCCCATAAAGCCAGTCATTGCGCCTGCTTCATTCTTTGCAGCGGCTTCCATTGCATTTGCCTGAGCATCTGCCATTCTGCCTGCCATCATAAACGGATTTGAGCCCATTGTTGCGGCATCTTCCATCTGATTGATCTTCTGCATATCTTCAGGAGTGAGGGTGATGGGGTTAAGAGCGATGGATTCAACGGAAATACCTCTGCGGTCTGTCCATTCAACCTTAAGAGCAACGTTCATTGCGTCTTTAAGCTCTGTGGTGTGCGCAGGAATCTGAGCAGGGCGGAGTTCAAGCTCTGTGAGCATTGCAAATGCAGGCTGAAGAGCAGAGATGAACTCTGTCTTTAACTGCATATCAATCTCGTCTCTTCTGTATTCATCGCTTACGTTGCCTGCGATTTTTGTGTAGAAAAGAAGAGGGTCTGTGATTCTGTAAGAATAAATACCATTACATCTGACCTGTACGGAACGGTAAAGATTAAGTCTTTTGTTGGCTACCTCAAACATAAAGGGATTGGGGGTGCCGAACTTGTTATCAAGGATTTCCTTTGTGTTGAAATAGTAGACTCTCTGGTCCTTGCCGGTATCGCCGCCGTAGGTAAATCTTTTGCCTACAAGCTTGAAGGTCTCCTTGATGCTGTCGCCGAGCTTGCCTGAGAAGATTGAAGGCTCTGTTGATGAATCGTAGGTGAATTCTCCGGGCTCTGCACAAACTTCAACAATCTTGCCTTGCTCAACGATGATCATGCACTGACCGTCTGCATCTGCAATACCTGAGCCGTTGGAAATGATGTTGTCGCTGCCCTTGGTGTTGGAGCTTCTGCCGCCGACTCTCTTTGTGCCTTTGACCATAAGCACGTCGTTTTCGAGCGAATCGCAGTAGAAAAATTCCTTCCACTGGTCTGCCAGTACTCCGCCGAGTGCGCCTATGCCTGCTTTAATAAGTCCCATATTAAATTTCTCCTTTCAGAAATAACTGTTTAATCTAATACTTTACATAAAACGTTTAGTTTCTTTTACATAAACCGTGTAGTCAACTCCGTCGCCGGGGTAGGAATATTCAACGGTATGTTCGGCATCCATATAAACTTCAATATCATGCCGGGAAGAATAATCAAAATAAATCTCCCACGTTGCAGGGATTTCAACGGTTGTTTCGTCCGTGAAAATCTCACCGTCTTCGTGGTATTCCTTTACAACTGTAACCTTGCGCTGTTCGCCGAGGCAATCGTCAATAATTTTATCCTCTTTCTCATAATCAACACCGTAGTAACAATGATAGTAGGAGTCGTTGTCGGCAAATTCTTCGCCGTAAGGCAGCAACGTTTTCTTATCAAAGCGGTAAATGCCGGGTTCGTATGAGTCTGTATCGGTAACATCTTCGTAGGTGCTGAAGTAGTAACTGTCTTCGGTTTCCTTAATCAGATTAAAGCAAGAATGATTTTCAGGATAAAAAATTTTATCGTCGCCGTCAACAAAATTTTTTGACAATTCGTACCTGTCCTCGGGCTCTGAGTAGAGCGACATTGAGTCAAGATAAAAATATGCACCGTATCTTTCCTCAAGCTCTGCGCATTTATAATGATCTTCGTCGTAATAAACATCATACGTGGGTTCTACGTAGCAGATTTCTTCCCGCTCCACATAAGCAAATTTTCCGTCTTTTATGAAATGATAACCATCGTTGTGGATTTCAAGAATACCCCATTCGTTTACATACGAACCGTATTTATCAAGAACGGGCGACAGCGAGAAGGCTTTTTTAATTCCTGCGACTATTTCATCAATCTCCGCCTGAGTTCTCGTTATTTCGGGTGCGGTTGTTTCGGTGACGGGTGCCGCCTCGGTTGTTTTCGCCGTGGTTGTTTTCGCTGTGGTTGTTTCATCTTCCTTTGCGCCGCAGGCGCTCATAAGAAATACAAAAAGAAACGCGAGTAAAAGTGA
>JAZSIQ010000005.1:0-7100 GCA_045533875.1 Acutalibacteraceae bacterium
CAAGATGAACCTGTCTTTTTCTGAGCATAGCAACATCTCCAATGCATATAATTTAATTTATTTTATTGTGATGAGGTATTAATTTTAAGAAGAGTTTAACACATTAATCGACTTTATTCAACAGTATATCCGCTAACCGTAAGCGTTGAATTTACGGCTGTTGAACTCGGACGGAAGGTTACAGAGCGCTGTTCATGGGGCATCAGCGAAAAATAATTATCATCAAAGATAAATTCACCATCAAGTTCTACTGCATGCACGTATTTGTCAGCAGTAACGGTAATACTGTCGCTATCCTGCGAAATTATCTGTACAGCCTCGGTGGAAATTACGTGCAGTGTTCCGGATTTGTAGAATGCACGGTCAATCAAATGGTCAGCAGTTACATCGCAAATAAGTATTGCATCCTCCGGCAGAGAAGAAAGCGGCAGAGAAAGCACCTTTTCTGATTTAGCGGCGGATATTACTGCCTCTGAGCTTGAAACAGGAGTTACTGTGCTGTTTTTTATAAAACTCAAAGATAGTGTAACACGCTTTTCGGCAAGCCCGTCATTACACAGATAAATCTCGTACTCATCGGATTTATCGATAGAGGCGAGTATGGGTTTTGCGCATCTTTTGAAACTGTAAAACGAAGCTTTTGGAAAGCGGTAGTAGTCAACAAAAGCCCAGCCGCTTGCCGCAGGCCAGCAGTCATTCCACATCCAATACACAATACCGTTTATAAATCCACGGTTACGGCGAATGTTCTCCATAGATACACGAATCCACTCGAATTGATTATATTTGAGCTTAAAATATCTGTCCGTGCCATCTTTGAATTCACCTAACACCTTACCGGCGAAAGTCTGAAGTAAATCAAAAAGAGTAAACGGAAGGCAAGGGTTATCCTTGGTATGATATTTCCACATGGAATCGGAGTCGAATATATCTTCATCCGTCATAAAGCGGCGAAGAGAAGGCAGAGAAACAGCGCCGAGTGTGGGCTCTTCTGCAATAAAACGTGCAAGCAATGAAGAGAAAAACTCCTTATAATCATGCATCGGTGTTTCCAGAATATAAGGAAAAATTGAATCACCGAGATATTGTGTGTTATGAGTTGTACCTACTGTTTTTGAAGCATAAGTATTACCTCCGCACGGGCTTGAGAGCATGAATCTGCGTTTGGGGTCAAGGCGGTTGAGCACAGGCATGATGCCAGCGTAAATAGCTGTCCGTCCCTTGTAATTGTCAGCCTCGTCACAGCCCCATACGGCATTTTCGTTGTCGCCGGACCACCAAACAAGCGAGGGATGATTGCGTAATTCATAAGCAGCAAACTCGGTTTCTTTCCGTAGCTGCGCAATAAAATCATCTTTTTCTTCGGGGTAGTGACCGCAAGCCATAAGGAAATCCTGTGTAACAAGAATACCAAATCTGTCACATTCATTATAGAAGTGCTGTTTTTCGAATATTCCCCCGCCCCAAACACGTAACATGTTTACCCCTGCTTCAACGGCGAGGCTGAGCAATTCCGTTATTTTTTCATCTTCCTCGGCACTCGGGAAAGGCTCACAGGGCACCCAGTTTGCACCCTTGCACATAATCGGAATACCGTTAATAAGTAACTGAAAACCCGAGAACTCTTCGTTACGGTCATAGATTTTACCGCTTACACTGTCCTTGATTTCAAGGCATTTTCGGTAATACGGGCTGTTTTTTTCATCAGGTAACTGTAAAACAGTAACGGTACGCACACCGAAAGTGAATTCTTTACCGCAGAGTCTCAGAGTATAAAGAGGCTGTTTGCCGTAACCTACAGGATACCAAAGCTCAGCATTGGGCAAGTCGATATATTCCTTTAAAAACGCTTCTTTGCAGAAACGTCTGTGACGGTATACGGTTTGCCCGTCAGGGCTGATAATCTCCATTTCAACCATATTGCCGCTTTTGTAATTCTCAAATTCAGCCTCAACAACTATCTGTGCTGAGCTATCAAGTATATGTTCAGTGTAAATGTAAGCGTTTTTAACATTAAAACCGCTTGTGAGGTCAAGATAAACATCACGCCAGATGCCGCATGTAACAAACCTTGCAACCCAGTCCCAACCGTAGGTGCATTGTATACGCCTTGTGTGCATCCGCTCAGTTGTGAAAGCGCCTTCACGTTTTTCCAACCCCTCCACTTCACGTACAGGAGAACGAAAATGCACGGAAACTGTATTTTCTCCTTCACAAAGCAGATGTTTTACTTCAAATGCGTGAGAAATAAACATATTATCAACACAGGCAATATGAGAGCCATTAAGGTAAATATCTGCATAAGTGTCAAGCCCTTCAAATACAAGACGTGCACTCTCGGGAACACTATCCAGATTAAACACCTTGGTATATCGCCAGTTACAATCCTCAATCCAGCGGCACTCATCCGCATTGTTGCGGTAAAAAATGTCTTTTGGTATATATTCACCTGCAAGGTCAGTGTGCACGCAACCGGGAACATTGCCAGCAAATTTAAATTTCTTTGAGCCGCTCGCCTCAAAGCATTCGCCCTGCCAGCAACCGTTAAGACAGATAGTTTTCATATTTTACCTCTCTGAGATTTGTATTCGTCAAATACAATAAAAGTTATTTATTTACGCATCGAAGTACTACGTTACCGTCACGGCAAAAATCAACAGCAGTGATTGAAGTGTTATCAAGAGAGAATCGGAAAATATGCGGCTCAACGCCAAGAGCAACAGGGATTAAATACTCAAGCATTCCGTGATGGCTGAACACAGCGACACGCTCACCGAAAGAAAATCTGCTTTTGATGTATGAAATAACTTTTTTAGCACGCTGAACATTATCTTCAAACGCTTCACAACCAAACTCATAATCCTCAGTATTGAAAAGCTTTTCACACATTTTTGTGTTTCTGTAATACCTCTGAAGATATTCTTCACTGCAGCCGTAATATCCCGGAGTACATCCGCATTCTACAAGTTCAGGACAAATTTCAAGCACCGGCTTGTCCGCCTTTGCATTACAAACGCCAACAGCGGTTTTGAAACTGCGCAGAAGAGAGCTTGTGATATATGCGTTTATCGGTAAATCCTTAAGCTTATCGCCAAGCTCTATGCATTGCTGTTCACCTGTTGCGGTAAGTTCACCGTCGCTCGGGTCACGGTCACCGATATCCTTGTATTCAGTTTGCGCATGACGAATAAAAATCACCTGTAAGCTATCAAGTTTTTCCATTTTTTCACCTTCCGTCCGGGTTTATTTTGAGAGGGTCTATGTGCCCGTCAACATAAAAATTATATCATAAATCCGTGAAAATACAATAAGCAAACACCATGCTGTGTGTCTTAAAAATCACATTCAGTATTCTGCAATCCAATAAATAGCTTCAGATATATTGAAATATTTAAAGAGATATATTATAATTCTGATTGAGAAACATAAACACTTAGGAGGTATCGTATGAACCCCAGATATCCAAATCTTCTGTCTCATGGAAAAATCGGTAAGGTTGAATTACGCAACAAAACAGTGATGGCGGCTATGGGAATGAGTCAGGCAGAAAACGGTTTTGTCAACAAAGCTGTTCTTAATCACTACGCAGAAAGAGCCAAGGGCGGTGTGGGCGCTATAATCGTTGAGGTTACCTGCGTTGATTCACCCCTCGGGCTCAATACAAAGGGCATGCTTATTATTGATGATGATAAGTATATACCCGGTATGTCACAGTTGGCAGACGTAATTCACGAGGGCGGAGCAAAAGCATTTTTACAGATTTCTCATACCGGCAGAGGTGCGAGAAGAAAAATTATCGGCGATCAACCCGTCGGACCGAGTGCTGTTGCGATGCCTTATTCATATATGATGGGCCTTGCAAACGAAACTCCCCGTGCATTGACTGTTGATGAAATAAAAGAAATTGAAGAAAAATATGCCGAGGCTGCTCTGCGTGCAAAAAAAGCAGGTTTTGACGGCGTTGAAATTCATTCAGTCGGCTACTATCTCGGTCAGCAGTTTTTATCAAAAACAGCCAACATACGTACCGATGAATACGGCGGAAGCCGTGAAAACAGAGTTCGTTTTCACCTAAATATAATTAAGAGAATCCGCGAGCTTTGCGGCGAAGATTTTGCGATAATAGTAAAACTTTCCGTTATTGAAATGGGCAAAGACGGCGGTATTTCAATGCTTGACGGCCTGTATTACTGCAAAGAGTTTCAGAAGGCAGGTGTTGATGCGATAGAAGTTCTTGCAGGTATATGGTCAGGCGAAGCAGGTAAAAACCAGAAGCCTGAATCCGCATACGCTGACTGTATGGCGGTTGCTTTATGCCTTGTTATGAAAATCGGCCTTGCACTTACGGCGGGCGGAAAGAAAATAACCCTTATCGGCGGAGGCAGAGCGCAGAATCCCGTTGCGTCTGAAAAAGCACTTAAATCGGGTCAATGTGATTTAATATTTATCGGCCACGGTTTGCTTGCTCAACCTGACCTTGTAAATCTTATTGACGAGGACAGAGAGGATGAAATCCGCCCTTGCATTGGTTGCGGTCATTGCATTGACCACCAGCTTCAACACGGTGCAAGAGCTGTCTGCTCAGGAAATGCCGTGCTTGCACGAGGAGAGAATGATTATACAATAACTCCTGCCGAAACAAAGAAAAAGGTTGTTGTTATCGGCGCGGGTGTTGCCGGCGTTGAAGCGGCAAGAATTGCGGCAATGAGAGGTCATTCTGTTGATATATATGATGCGGCAGATGAGGTCGGCGGTCAGATGAATCTTGCATGCATTCCACCTTTTAAACAGCATCTCGGGCTTATGAAGCCTTATCTTGAAAGACAGCTTGAGCTTCACGGTGTAAATGTTCATCTCGGCAAAAAGCTTACAAGAGATGATGTTATCGCAATGAATCCCGATGTAGTTGTGTGTGCAACGGGTGTCAGGAATGTTTCACTTAAAGTTGAAGGTGCTCAAAGAGCTGTTAACGCAACGGAGATTCTTTCGGGCAGAGCAAGCGGTAAAAATGTTGTTGTTATCGGCGGCGGCTCAATCGGTTGTGAAACAGCAGAATTCCTTGCAAAGCAGGGTAAAAAAGTGAGCATAATTGAAATGACGGATACTCTTGCCGGCAACACAGGTAAGACTGCACAAACAATTCTTCTCGGTCATCTTAAAGGAAACGGCGTAAAGCTTTTAACTGAATGCAGGGTTGAAAAAATCACCTCAACTGATGTTGTTTATAAATCCAAAAACGGCAAAATTAATACCGAAAAAGCTGATACGGTCGTTGTTGCAATCGGTAACAGACCCGAAACAAACCTTTATGATTCATTGAAGAGCGATATAAATGAAATCTATAATATCGGCGACTCAAACGGCGGAGGAATTATTCCGAATGCTGTTTATGAAGGATATACAGTAGGCAATATGATATAAGAATAACCCGTGCAGAATATAACTGCACGGGTTATTACTATTACTATCCTGATATAATTAAACGGTAAAATGACGGTGCTGAAATCCCATCTCACATTATGGAATCCAATATATTATTAATTATCCAAGATGCCTGTGAAGAAATTGTATACAACAGAAATTGCATTGAAAATAAATCCTGCTATTCTGAGCGTCGAGGTAAATATTGCGGGGATTTCGATATCTTCACCTTTTGCTGAAATAACGGGGGCGGCATCGCTGCCGAGATTGAGCTCGCTGAGTTTATCAAGGATAACGTTTGCAATTATTTCGTTGCCTTGTGCGCTGGGATGGATTTCATCGTCTGCGTAGTTTGCTGCATCATCACCGAGTGCCGAAGCAACATCAACAATAACAATTTCACCGGGATTTTCTTTGTTATACTTCTCAATTGCAGCATTAATTCTGTCAGCACCCTGCTGATAAGGTGCTCTGAGATAACCGGACTGCGGATTATAAAGTGTCTGCATAAGGATGACGGCATCTGCATTGTGTGAGTTTATGATGTCAATTATTTTGCAGAAATTGGAGTAAAAACCTTCAGCAATTCGGTCAAAATCTGTATGATCCCCCTTGACTATCGAATCAAACATAAGGTCGATAAGATTACTCATAAGGAAATCATTTCCGCCGATAGATATGCTTATTATGTCTGCTTTTTTAAGGTCGGTAATTACCTTTTCATTACTCAGACGGTTAATAAGATTTGTTGTAGTATGACCGGGAATTGAATGGTTTACATAATCATATCCGTTGGTGTCAGCAACAATTTTTCCGTAGCATGCTTCTTTTGAGTTTGAAATTCCTGAGCCGTAGGCTATCGAATCGCCGAGCACAAGATAAAACGGCTTTTCATTTTCCGCATATCCGCAAACCGCAAACATACAAAAAATCATTGCAACACTTAAAATGACTGATGTAATTTTTTTCATTTTATATTCTCCCCCTTTTTATTACAATATATCATTACATTTTGCCAAGGTCAATAGCGTATACAATAAAAATACTGAATATAAATATTAATTCAGAAAATTGTTGATATTTTTTGTGCTATATTTTATAATTACAAAGAAGAAATATGTGAGGTGGTATTATGCTGAAAAAAACAACCAAAGTAATTTCATTGTTTCTTGTTATTGCAATTATGTTTTCAACGTGTGCCTTTGCAACAAGTGGCGATGTTGACCCTGCAATCATTGCCGAAACCCGTGAAACCGCAATTCAGATTGAAAGCGAGGGAATTGTACTTCTGAAAAATGAGGATAATTTTTTGCCGCTTGAAAACAAAAAGGTCAATATTTTTGGAGCGGGTTCGGTTTGTCCGTTTTTTGGCGGTGCAGGCTCGGGTGCAATAACAACCGATGACCCTGTAAGCCTCTATGAAGCTTTTGAAACAGAGGGTATAGAATACAACGCTGAGCTTCGTGCACTTTATGAAAAGCACTGCCTTTCAAATGAGCTTCCCAAAACCGACAACACGGTTATCAATAATCTTCTTCAAGTGTTGCTTGCAAAGAACACTCTTGAAGAAATGAACCCGAAGTATCTGACAGATGAACTTCTCAAAAATGCAGTTGAGTTTTCTGACACGGCAATAATTGTTATCAGCAGAACAAGTGCAGAGGGTACAGACCATACGG
>JAZSIQ010000121.1:0-16983 GCA_045533875.1 Acutalibacteraceae bacterium
TTAAGTAAATATTGATTTTTCAGTGCGTATAATTACTAAAATAAATGTTATATTATATAATTGAAGGAAGTTTTTTCTATGTCCGTTCTTGTTACAGGCGGCGCCGGATTCATCGGCTCGCACACCTGCGTAGAGCTGCTCGAGGCAGGCTACGATGTTATTATACTTGATAATCTTTGCAACAGCAAGAGCAAAAGTGTAGAACGTATTGAGGAGATTACAGGAAAAAAGGTTAAATTCTACAAATGCGACATCCGCGACCGTGCGGGTCTTGACAAAATCTTTGCCGAAAACAGCGTTGATGCAGTTATTCATTTTGCAGGTCTTAAGGCTGTGCCCGAAAGCTGCCAGAAGCCTCTTATGTACTACGAAAACAACATAAGCGGCACCGTTACTCTTTGCGAAGCAATGGCGGCTGCAGGATGCAAAAAGATAGTTTTCAGCTCCTCTGCAACCGTTTACGGCTCAAAGAATGTTTCACCCCTGTGCGAGGATATGCCCACGGGCGAAACCACCAACCCCTACGGCGCAACAAAACTTTATATTGAAAGAATCCTTCAGGATGTATGTGCTTCAGACGATGAATGGAGCGTTTGCCTGCTTCGCTATTTCAACCCCATCGGCGCTCATAAGAGCGGCAAAATCGGTGAAGACCCCAGCGGCATTCCCAACAACCTTATGCCCTATATCATGAGAGTTGTTGTGGGCAAGCTTCCTTTCCTCAACATTTACGGCAACGATTATAACACCCCCGACGGCACGGGCGTAAGGGACTATATCCATGTTGTTGACCTTGCTCTGGGTCACATTAAGGCTCTTGAAAAGGTTATGGAAAGCAAGGGCTGCTCTATTTACAACCTCGGCACCGGCAACGGCTACAGCGTGCTTGACCTTGTAAAGGCAGTTGAGAAGGCTCTGGGCAGAGAGCTCGATTACAAATTCGGTCCCCGCCGCCCCGGCGATGTTGATACCTGCTTCTCCAACCCCTCAAAGGCTGAGAGAGAGCTCGGCTGGGTTGCTCAGAGAGGAATTGACGAAATGTGCGAGGACACTCTGCGTTGGCAGCTCAATAATCCTGACGGTTACGGTGAATAATGGAACTTATTGAAAATAAAATTGAACCCGAAAAAGTCATACTCGTGAGCGTTGACACAGGAGATTTCAACTGTGAAGCTTCGCTTGATGAGCTGGAGGAGCTTTCGCACACAGCGGGTGCAGAGGTTGTTGCACGCATGGTGCAGAAAAGAGGAGCTCCCGATTCCGCAACCTACATCGGAAGCGGCAGGCTTGAGGAGCTTAAGGAATTCTGCGAAGGCAACGAGGTTGACCTTATTATCTTTGACGGCGAGCTCACTCCCTCTCAGCAGCGCAATGTTGAAAACGCAACGAATGTGAGGGTAATTGACCGCACTACTCTCATCCTTGATATTTTCGCTTCAAGAGCAAGAAGCAGCGAGGGCAAGCTCCAGGTTGAACTGGCGCAGCTTCGTTATTCTCTGCCAAGGCTCTCGGGCAAGGGCAGAGAGCTTTCACGACTCGGCGGCGGCATCGGTACCCGCGGCCCCGGCGAAACCAAGCTGGAGAGTGACAGACGCCATATCAGAAACAGAATCCACCGCCTTGAAGAAGATTTGGAGGCACTGGAAAAACGCAGAAGCCTAGCCAGGGCAAGGCGCTCTAAAGACGGAGTTGAAACCGTTGCCATAGTGGGCTACACCAACGCAGGCAAATCAACTCTAATGAATGCACTCACTCAGGCCGATGTGCTTGTTGAGGACAAGCTGTTTGCAACCCTTGACCCAACCGCAAGGGCACTTCTTCTGCCTGACGGCAGGAAGGTGATGCTGATTGATACCGTAGGCTTTATCCGCCGCCTGCCTCACAACCTTGTTGAGGCGTTCAAATCAACTCTTGAGGAAGCGGTTGATGCAAATGTTATTCTCAACGTATGCGATGCTTCGGATGAGGAACACATCGAGCATCTCAGGGTTACGGATGAACTGCTTGATTCCCTGGGATGTAAGGACAAACCCGTTATAAGAGTATATAATAAATGCGATTTGTTCGGCGATGCAATCCCCTTCAGGGGCGAGCGTGAAAGCGTCAGCATTTCCGCCCTTACGGGCAAGGGGTTTGACACCCTGCTGGACTCAATCGCAAAGGCTCTCCCGCCCTCAAGAATAAGGCTTAAAATGCTTATTCCTTATTCGGATGGTCAGGCGGCGGCCGCCCTCAGAAAAGATGCTGTGGTACACACGGAGGATTACCGTGAAAACGGAGTTTTTCTCGATATCACCGTTGATGCTTACCTTGCGCAAAAATATAAGGATTACTGCGTTGAATAACACGGTAAATTCGTAAATAAGCAATTTTATGCAATGAATATTTGAAAGGAGAAAACTATGGAAGCAATTTTTGAAATGTTGGGCAATGTGCTGGTTGGAATTCTCAACTTCATAGCAAATCTTGACCTCAAAGCACTCAATACCGATATACTTGCCGAATACGCTCAGTACATCGCACCCCTCATTTCCTCATTGCTCGGAGCTATTATCTGAGATTTTATTACAGCAAAAATTGGCTTGTGCAGGATTCATCCCGCACAAGCCAATTATTTTTTATTCGGTTCTGAGTGCTTCAACAGGGTCTTTGCGTGCGGCGATTTTTGACGGGATAAGACCTGAGATAAATGTAAGAATCATACTGATTAATACAAGTATCACAGCCCCTGCCACAGGAAGATTTGCCGCAGCGCCGAGCGATGTAAGATGCTCAAGGAGCATATTTACGGGGATTATTATGAGCACGGTAAGTCCGATACCCATAGCTCCCGAAACAAAGCCGACAATAAGCGTTTCCGCATTGAATACTCGTGAAATATCCTTCTTTGAAGCACCGATTGAGCGAAGGATGCCGATTTCCTTTGTTCTTTCAAGAACGGAAATATAGGTGATAATTCCGATCATGATGGATGAAACTATAAGGGAAATTGCAACGAACGCGATAAGAACATAGGAAACAACGTTTACTATTTTGGTAACTGAGGAAAGGATAAGGCCGATGTAATCCGTGTATACAACCACATCCTTTTCCCTGCCCTCGGCTTCTGCCTTTGCGTTGTATTCGTTGAGTATTCTTGTGATTTCATCCTTAGCTTCAAAGTTAAGGGGATAAATATTGATTGAAAGCGGTGTTGAAACATCGGTTACACCGAGCATCGTCATTGCCTCATCAAAGCTCTTTGCAAGCGGTTCAGGCTCGGGCTCGGGTTCAGGCTCGGGCTCGGGCTCGGGAGCAACATCTTCGCCATCCTGCGGTGCATCACCTTCTGAGGGAGCATCGGCAGAAGTGCCGGGGGCTGCATAGCCCTGCTCAAACATCGTTTCAAGCATTGAAAGCTTACTTTGCTTGTTCATCATCCTGATATAGCCGTATGCCTGCTCACCTGAAAGAGTGCCGAAGCCTTCAATCTCCTGCCCTGCAAGCAGTTCATCAAGTGCGGCTATGAGCTCGGCTCTTTCATCGGAACTCAGGGTACTCTTGATGAAAAGCTCTGCCGTGCGGTACATTTTATCGTGTTCCTCGCCGCTGAAGTTTTCATCAATATAAGTGAAAAGCTCCTCTTCGGAAAGGGCAACAAAAGTACCCGTAAGCTTATCCTGAGCGGTACCTATTGCAGAAACCGTGGGTGTTACAAAAACATCGGTAGGTGCGGTTTCGGGAGCATCAATGGGTGAAACGGGCTGAGCCTCTTCCTCTGCAGGGAAAGGAAGCCCTGTGAAAACATCAACCTCGGGATTACTCAGCTGCTTCTGAACAATTTCGCAATTGCGTGTTTCGGTAACAACATATTCGGGCAGGCTGCTCATATAGCCGATTGAGCCGCCGATCATTGTGGAAACAGAGCCCTCAGCAGGTCTGATGATACCCACTATTTTAACCTCTGTACCGTTATCTATAAGTGACTTTACGTATTCTTCATCCTGACTCATGTCAACATAAGCCTGTGCTTCTTCATCATAGGAGTAATAGTCCGGTGAAAGAACTATTTTGAAGGTAAGACCGAGCACCTCTTCATAGCTCATTTCAACCGTTTTAGGCTCATAGGTGCCACCGCTCTGCATAGTCATGAAAAGCTCCATGATTTCGCCGGGGTCGGACAAACCGAGCGCCTGCAGGGTAAGGTCGCTTACTTCGTTATTCTGGTCAACAACAAGCACAACCTCATTGTAATTATCGGGCCATTCACCTGCGATAACATCGTACTGGGAATGGAGAAGCTCTTCGTTATCAATCATTTCCTTCCACATATTGAAATATGTGGTCATGGAAGCGTAAGATGAGTTTGAGGTGAACATGGAAAGGGCGGAGGAAGAATCGCCGATACCCATCATGCCCTCCATCATTCCTACAAGCGGGCTGGGATTTACAATGTTGACTCCGTTTTCCGTGTCGGATGAATAGATGTTGATAGGCGAGCTGTAGGTGTACTGAACATCGCTCACATACTGTGAAATTCCGCTCTCTTCACTCTCAATGAAAGCCTTGAGCGCCGCAAGATTATTCTCCTTGAAGCCTGCGGTAAATGCTTCAACCATGGCGGTCATCGCCGTGTTGGAATAAACCTTGTCAAGGTCATGGGTGATAAGGTCCTCAGGAGTTTCTGCGCCCATCATAAGACCTGCCGCAGAGGACATATCCATGCCTGCGCTTTCAATAGTCATGGGGTAGCTGGAAAGAGCCTCACGCTGTATGGATTCGATATAAATCTGAACACCGTTTGAAAGAGCCATAATAAGCGCAATGCCGATTATGCCGATGCTGCCTGCAAAGGATGTAAGAGCTGTGCGCATCTTTTTGGTAAGCAGGTTGTTGAAGCTGAGTGAAAGAGCGGTGAAAAAAGACATGCTGGTTTTCTTTTTGCGCTTCTTTTTGGGTTCAGCTTCTTTATCTGCATCGCTCTTTGCTTCAAGCGATGAATCGTAAGGGTCTGAGTCGCTGATAAGCTTACCGTCAAGCAGCCTAACGATTCTTGTGGAATACTGCTCTGCAAGCTCGGGGTTGTGGGTAACCATTACAACCAATCTGTCCTGCGCAATTTCCTTGAGAAGCTCCATAATCTGAACGCTTGTTTCAGAATCAAGAGCACCCGTAGGCTCGTCGGCAAGCAGAATTTCGGGGTTGTTTACAAGAGCTCTCGCAATGGCAACTCTCTGCATCTGACCGCCCGACATCTGGTTGGGCTTTTTGTTAAGCTGGTCACCCAGTCCGACTTTTTCAAGCACTTCCTTTGCACGCTTTTTTCTTTCCGTCTTGGTAACGCCCGAAAGGGTCAGCGCAAGCTCAACGTTGGAGAGTACAGTCTGGTGAGGGATAAGGTTGTAGCTCTGAAAAACAAAGCCGATGCTGTGGTTGCGGTAGGTGTCCCAATCGCTGTCCTTATATTCCTTTGTGGATACACCCTTGATGGTAAGGTCTCCTTCGTCATATTGGTCAAGACCGCCTATGACGTTGAGAGGATTCGTTTTTCCGCCGCCCATGGGACCGAGAATGGAAACGAATTCATTGCTGCGGAATTCAAGGTCAAGCCCCTGAAGGGCGGCAACCGTTGTGTCGCCGGTAACGTAGTTCTTTTTGATACCCGTCAGCTTAAGCAACTTTCTTTACCTCTTTTCTGTGTTTACAATTTTGGTTTATAGCAAAATAAACAAATATTTCCGTAAATTATTATATAATAATACCACCGAAATATGAACATTTTTTTAACTTCTTAAAACAAAATTAAAAATATTAAAATTTTTCTAAGAAAAACAGGCAGAGCCGAAGCCCTGCCTGTAAAAGCAACCGGTTTTATCTTTTGTCAATAGGGAGATATTCTCTCCTGGGTGAAACATTCATATAAGCGGGGCGGATTATCTTGCCTGCATTTATAAGCTCCTCAAGGCGGTGAGCGCTCCAGCCCGCAATTCTTGCAACAGCGAAAATAGGAGTATAAAGCTCACAGGGAAGCCCGAGCATTCTGTAAGCAAATCCGCTGTAAAAATCCACATTGGCGCTTACGCCCTTATATATCTTGCGTTTTTTTGCAATATTCTGCGCCGCAAGCTGCTCCACCTTACGGTAAAGGTTAAATTCATCTGTGAGTCCCTTCTCCTCGCTGAGCCTTTCAACATAGTGCCTGAAAACTCTGGCTCTCGGGTCAGAAACTGAGTACACCGCATGACCCATGCCGTAAATAAGGCCTGATTTGTCAAACGCCTCTTTGTTGAGGAGCTTTGTAAGATATGCGGCGATTTCCTCATCGTCCTTCCAGTCGGCAATGTTCTGCTTGATATTCTCAAACATCTGTGTAACCTTGATGTTTGCGCCGCCGTGCTTCGGACCCTTGAGAGAACAGAGCGCTGCGGCTACGGCAGAGTAAGTGTCCGTACCCGATGAGGTTACAACATGCATGGTAAATGTGGAGTTATTACCGCCGCCGTGCTCGGCATGAAGCACAAGCGCAGCGTCAAGCACCCTTGCCTCAAGCTCGGTAAAACTTGAATCGGGGCGAAGCAGATAAAGCAGATTCTCCGCCGAGGAAAGCTCGGGGGATGCGCCGTGAATATAAAGGCTCTGCTTATTGTGGTAGTAATTGTAGGTGTGGTAACCGTAAACAGACAGCATCGGCAGCACGCTTATAAGCTGAAGGCACTGGCGCAGAACATTCTCAACCGAAATGTCATTGGCCTTATCATCATAGGAATGAAGGGTAAGAATGCTGCGTGATATTGAGTTCATTATATCGGGATTTGACGCCTTCATCACTACGTCACGCACAAAATTCGTGGGCAACGAGCGGTATTCCGCAAGCAGTGCGCAGAAATCGTCGAGCTCTTTTTCGTTGGGCAATTCACCGAAAAGCAGAAGGTACGCCGTTTCTTCAAATCCGTAATGGCGCCTTGCAAACGAGCCGTTTATAATATCCTCAACATTATAGCCCCTGTAATAAAGCTGACCGTCACACTGATGTTTTTCGCCGTTTATGATTTCGCTTGAAACAATCTCCGAAATCTCGGTAAGTCCCGTAAGCACACCGTTGCCGTCAAGGTCACGCAGACCTCTCTTTACATTGTGTATCTGATAAAGCGACGGGTCAATGTTTGAATTTGCTACACATTTATTTTTAAGTTCAATTATCTTGGGAGTTATTTCCGAATACTTATTCTCCGGCATTTTCTGACCTCCTTGAGTATTGATTCATCTGCCTTTTCCTGTTAAAACTATATCACAGGTAAATGAACAGATTATGAAGCAGAGGCTACAATTCGGTTAAATGGTGTAAGGGAGGTAAGAAGATATATCCTCGCCGTGAATGTAAAGCTCATAAACCATTGATGATGAAATTGAAGCATCCTTTGCTCGCACGTATATTGTTTTGATTTCTTCATCAAGAGCCGTATTGATAAGTGCCATATTCTCTTCGTATGCATAGTCGGTAGCGTTACGCAGACCTCTTATGAGGTACTGGCAGCCAAGCTGCTGAGCAAGGCGCACCACAAGCTTATCGCTGGACATAACCTTAACCTTGCTGTCATATCCCTTTTCCCTGAGCACCTGAGAAATCTTTTCCTCCATAAGCTCAACCGAATAACGCCTTTGCTTTTCGGGGTTGGTGGCTATAACAACATAAATCATATCAAACAAGTCAATCGCCTGGTCAAGCACGCTGAGATGACCGTTTGTGAACATATCAAAGCTTCCTGCATAAACAGCTTTCATATTTCTGCCTCCTTTCAGGATAGGGTAACGAGTATAATTATATAACAAAACCGCCGTGCTTGTCAATCAACTCGGCACGGCGGAGCAATTACACATTATTTTTCAACCTCGCAAAGCATTTGTGCAAGCTCAAGATAAAATGCTTTGGTTGTTTCTTCATCTGCAAGCAGACCTATCGCCTGCCCGTGGTCGCCTTTCTGCACAGGCATCACATTCCACACGCCTTTTTCAAACTTACCGTCATAGTCCCTGTGCGGCTCGTCAAACGGATAAAGCGCCGAAACCGTGTTCACAAGCGCATCGTTGCTGTGCCATGAGGAATCGTAAAGCTGACCTGTATAAAAATCGGTGAACTCAGGCGTATTGCCTGCGATAAAAGCCACAGCGGAAATAAGAGGATTTGTTGTAATGTAAGGAACATTGATTCCCGTAAGCTCAAGCTCCTTTGTGGTTGAGAAGGCATAGGAGAAATAATAAACATCCTCGTTTGTGCTTATCATATCATTGATAGCCTGCGCACCCTCAGGGGTGAGATCGTACTGTGCGGAATCGTCGCTGTTTTTTAGATAATTTATAATTGATCTGAAATATCCGCCCGCATTATCTTCCCCGGGTATATTCGTCATACCGAATTGCTCAAGGTGGAAATCAACGTAAGTTCCGTTCAAGGGACCTCTGCCGAGAGTGGATGCATAAATTGCGCTGAAAACGGGCAATATTTCAAGCACTCCGAGCGCAAGAGCTATGTAATAGGTTGTGGCGCTGTTGTGAGGGGTACAGATAGTGGTAACGCTTTCCACCCAGTCCCCTTTACCTCCGAGGAAAAGCTCCGAAATGTCACCCTCAGGAGTTGCGTTTCTCTCAGCCTCGTTTCCGTTTGTAAGAAGCTCAACAAGCAGGCGTGCCGTAGTACCGCCGAAAGAGTGCCCGATAAGGTGGATTTTCTGAATTTTTCCGTTTTTGTCAAGCGAACCCCAGTTTTCAATCAGCGGCTCGTCATAGGTTCTGCCGTAGCGCAGATGATTGTGCTCCCTGCTGTGCGCCTCGCCGTAGTCAACGGTTGTTCCAGTAAGCTGAGCGTAAAGCTCGCAGGCTCTGTCCCATGCGCTTGAGATAGGACCGACCGAAGCGGAGTAACATTCATAGCCCTCTTCACTCAGATATTCCATAAGATCACAGCTTGTTGCGCCCCAGTAAGGGACGATATTGTTAAGCCCCTCTCCTGCACCCCAGCCGTTGAGACCGTGGATAAAGACAAACGGATATTTGTTCTTTGTCGCAGTTGCCGCCGATGAATACAGCGCCGTACAGCTTACCGTTATCGCAACACACAAAACAAAACAAATGACTCTTTTCACAGTTTTCATAAAAGCTACACCGCCTTTCAACTGCTTAAATAATAGCAAATCTTCTGTTATCGTTCAATTAAAATTTTATTAAAATTATGTGTATATTCTTTTGTTTTTTCATAAGATTCTGTTTTTTCGCATATCTTTAAAGAGACTTTGTGCATAATATATAGAAAATCTTGACAAAATCAAAAAAGATAGGTATAATTATTAATTATATTTGTAATGTTACTTTTTTAAACGCATGGAGGGGCTATGGAATTATCAGACGGACTTCAGGAGTTTCTTGACGCTACAATAGGCCAGTGGGAGTATCTGGTCAGAATGGTCGTAGCCGTTTTATGCGGCGCACTGGTAGGTCTTGAGCGAAGCAAAAGGCAGAAGGAAGCAGGTATCAGAACTCACATTATCGTTTCCCTCGGTGCCGCTCTGCTCATGATTGTTTCCAAATACGGCTTCTTTGACGTTGTTATATATGACAGCATTCAGCTTGACGCATCAAGGCTTGCCTCCAACATCATCACCAGCATCAGCTTTTTGGGCGCAGGTGTTATTTTCCTTAAGGGTGGCTCAGTCAAGGGTCTTACCACCTCGGCAGGTCTGTGGACCATCGCAGGCGTAGGCACCGCAATCGGCGCAGGTCTTTACACCGTAGGTCTTTTTGCCGCAGGGCTTGTTATCCTTATTCAGTTTATCCTTCACCGCTACAATCTCAGCTCCGAAACGGTTTCCGCCAACGAAATTCTTATAAGACTTGAGGATGATAACGATATCATCAATTCCGTAAAAAAGAAGTTTGTTGACCGTAACATCCTTGTTCAGGAATTCTCTCTTAAGAGAAATGAGGATTCCACCGTAACTCTCCTGCTTACAGTTAAAATGAACGAAAATGTTGCCCTCGAGGAGCTTCTCACCATGGCTCACGAAATCCCTCAGATTAAAGAGGTTTCGGTTACAACCTGATTCTTAACAGTCGGTTTGCCCTGCGCAAGCCGGCTTTTTCTTTTTCTTGATTATATCAGTACATTATGATAATATGTCCATATAAGAATTATGCGAGGTGCGCTTATGTTAAAGAAAATACTTGAAATCCTTATAGCTTTGCTTATGCTCATCAATCCTGCCCTGCCGGGCTATCTGGACCTCGGCAAACTCCCCGATAAAAGCAAAAAAATCGATATGAGCAAATTTTCGCTTGTGTGGGAGGATGAGTTTGAAGGCGACAAGCTGGATACCAAAAAATGGGGCTTCTCCTGGTGGATTACCGAGCGTAAGGGCGGCTACTGGCACGAGGATATGGTAAGCGTAAAGGACGGCAGCCTCATAATCACGGCTGAGTATAAGGACACTGCGCTTGAAAACTACTATTACGAGCAGTGGCACGATTCCATTGATTTCAAGGAATACAAGCCCGGCTGGTACACGGGCTGCATCACCACTCGCGACAAGCATGAGCAATGTTACGGCTACTATGAGGTGCGCTGTATTCTCCCCGCTGCCACGGGAATGTGGAGCGCTTTCTGGATGATGAACGAGGGCGTATATCAGGTGAACAACTCCGGCAAGGACGGCACCGAGGTTGATGTTTTTGAATCCTTCTATTATAAGGATAATTGGTGGGGCAATGACTGCATATCAACAGGCATCCTCTATGACGGCTACGACGAAGCACAAAAAGGCGATTCTCTCGGCAAAATCTTCATTGAAGGCAATCCCTACGAGGAATACAACACCTACGGCGTTGAGTGGAATAAGGATGAATATATTTTCTACATAAACGGCTATGAAACAGGCAGACTTTCAACGGGCGGTGTATCGCAGAATCCCGAATATCTCCTGCTCTCCGTCGAGTTTGCGGGCGAAAACGGCGTACAGTTCTCCGACCGCCACGGCACGGGTAAAATAGAACTCACGCCTGAGGAAAACTGGCCCGCAGAGTTTAAAGTTGACTATGTAAAGTGCTACCAATATATAGATTTGCTTTAATTTCGGTTGAAAAATCCGCTGTGAAAGCTCAACATACGGGTTATTGCAGCCCGTTCTTACCGATGTTATAATTTAACTGCAAAAGCGCTTTTGACTATAATATTTTCAGGTGATACCATGAGCTTTGATTCAGTAAAAGTCGGTGAACAAATTGCTTTTTTACGCAGAAGAAAGGGTCTGACTCAGCAGCAGCTTGCCGAAAGACTGTCGGTAAGCTTTCAGGCGGTAAGCAAATGGGAAAGAGCGGAGTGTCTGCCTGACACGGCATTGCTTGTTGACCTTGCAGATATCCTTGAAACCTCTGTGGATTTCATTCTGACCGCAGGCAGCAAAGCCGTTGCGTACTCAGGCAAAATCACGGTTGAGGATATGAGAGACGGGCTGCTTTCATTAAAAAAATGCGGCGAACTGCTGGGTAAAGATAATCTTATTTACCGCAGCGCAATAAAAGGAATAGATTCCTCAATGAACACCGATATTGAAGCGTGTTTTGACGACGACTACATATTTGAAGCATTTCTTGCCGAAGCAATAATTCAGAATCTCAAGGCGGGCAAATATGTTGACCTTACCGATGTGAGAAAAAATTTCCGCCATGCGCATTTTTGTGACACCGTTGTTAACTATGCCGCCGCATACAATATCAAATAAAACTCAATGGCCTGCGCAGGACTGTTTCCCGTGCAGACCATTTCTTTATTTACTTGAACGGAAATCTGTGTTATAATTCCCTCGGAGGTTGATAATATGGCAATCAGCGCATCAAAACCGATTCAGAAGGCTAAAGAAATTTTTTATACAGCTAAGGAATACTGGAGTGTTCCGCCCAAAGGCAATTATATCCCTTACAAGGAAATTGCAAGCCTGAGCGGCGCAGGCTTCGGAGTATACTGGACCATACTCCTCGCTTCAGAAATAGCCCTTAACGCTTCCAACTTCCTTGTCGGCGCAAGCATCGGACTTAAGCCCATGCATCTGCAGATAATGCTTATTGTTGCAAATCTTGTCGGAATTCCTCTGGGTATTTTCCGTGGCTGGTACTATGACAATCACCATTTAAGCGGCGGCAAATTCCTTCCTTTTATCAAAAGAACAAGCTTCCCCATTGTTCTCATTTCGCTTATCTTCGTATGGCTTCCTTATGAAAACTGGAATTACATAACCAAGGCTGTCGCAGTATGGTTCATGTATATGCTGCTGAATGTTTTTCTGTCCTTCTACAATGAAAGCTATACTTACTTCCAGCAGATAATCACGCCGAATGCTCAGGAAAGAGCAACCGCAATGAGCATTTCGCAGGTAATATATTCCCTTGCGCCTACCATAACTAACCTTGTCATTCCTCTCATAGCAGGCAAAACCTGGGGACTCAACAACATCTGGACCTACAGAATAATTTACCCCGTATTCACAGTTATAGGTTTCATCATAAGCGTCATCTTTTTTAACAAGGTAAAAGAACGCCTCATCCTGCCCAAAAAGAAGCCTGAACCCGTCAGGATGTTTGATGCACTGCGTGAGGTTGCCAAAAATAAGTATTATTGGATTATTCAGATAGCCGCATGGGTTGTTTTCCTTGAATCAGGCTACGGCATAATTCTCAATTGGTCGTTCGTTTATGGCTATGGCGGCGAATATCAGGCATCCCTCGGTGTAGCAAACACCGTTATCGGCAATGCCGCTCTGTGGTCTATGCTTCTTGCCCCGATTGTTATAAAGGCGATAGGAAAAAGGAACCTGCTCATCACCGCCAATTCAATAAACATTTTTGTTCTTATAATCCTCTATTTCACTTATAAAAATTTAATTTTAATCTGCATTCTCTGGTATTTCAACACCTTCATCAACACCTTTTGGAATATCGTTCAGCACAATATCAGCGCCGATATGAGGGACTATCACCAGTGGAAAACGGGTGTCAGGGTTGACGGCTTGTTCGGCCCTCTCGGCATTATAGGAACTGTTATAGGCTTTTTTACAGGCACGGTGTATCCCGCCATTTATGAGAAAATGGGTCTGCTTGAGGATTACAATGTGCTTTATGATGACACTGTGCGCAACAACCTCTTTGAAGTGCTCATCATCTGCTCCGCCTTCGGCGCATTGCTCAACCTCATTCCCTTCTGTTTTTATGACCTCACCGAGAATAAGCACAGAGCTTATGTGGATGTTTTGAAAATCAGGGCAATGTTTGAGAATAACGCCATGGGAGTGCTTGAGGATGAGCAGCTTGAAGATGTAATGGGAACAATTATTCAGGCAAAATCGCTTTTCGGCAAAGAAAAACAGGCTGTTGACAAATCTGCCTTGAAAGCCGCAAAAGCCATGCCCAAAAAAACAGATGACGAAAAGCAGTTGCGCAATGAAAGCATAAAGAGAGCAAAGGAGCAGATAAAACTCATAAAAGAAACCAACCTCGCAACAGAAAGAGCCGCAATAATCATGCAGGATCTTGAAAAATTCTCAGGTGCCGCAGGTGAGGCAAAAATCAGTCTTGCCCGTTCGGATTTTGCAAACGGAAATCTTTATCTTTATGAAAATGCACTTGAAGAATTGAAGCAGGCAAAGAAGCTTCCCAAATCCACGCAGGCGCAAAAAGAAATCCGCTCCCACGCAATCAAGAATGCAAGAACCAAAAAAGAGTCCGCTTCTCTCATAAGAAGATACGGCATTGAAAACATCAAAGAGCCTGACGAATCGGTGAAGGAGGAGCTTCAGAACAGAGAAGCCTCAAGCTTTTTTGACAGCCTCAAAACAAGACGGGAGCTGAAGGCTTACGCCAAATCCGTTTCGGTGTACGAAAGAGCAACAAAGCCCTTCACCGCCGCTCAATCCCTCCTCGCTCAGGCTGAAAACTATGCTCACTACGAAGAGCTTGAAGAAAGATATCTCGCCATAACGGCAAACAAAACTGTATAAGACCTCAAAAGGACCTGCAACAAACAAGCTGCAGGTCCTTTTATTGTAAAACGGTATTGCTTTTATTCCAGTTTTGGAATATAATTATTACAACAAGTATTTGAGGTGATATTATGTTAGCTTTTATGACCGCTAATGAAGCGGCAGAAAAATGGAACATATCGCACAGGCGAGTTATAACTCTTTGCAGAGAAAACCGCATTGACAATGCAGCAATGCTCGGTAATATGTGGATTATTCCCATTGACGCAACTAAGCCCGAAGATGCAAGAGCATTGAGATATACAAAGACCGAAGAAAAATCCGTAAAACCCTTTTTAAAATGGGCAGGCGGAAAAGGTCAGCTTCTCAAAGAAATTGAAAAATATTATCCTTTTGCTGATTCCAATTTTACAAAATATGCTGAACCTCTTGTTGGCGGTGGTGCTGTTTTGTTTGACATTATGAGTAAATATGATTTGAAAGAAGTCTATATCGGTGATACAAACGCAGAACTGATGAACACATACAAAGTCATTCGTGATGATGTTGACAGTCTGATTGTTATGCTCAATAAAATGCAGAATGAATTTATACCTTTGGATGATGAGCGCAGAAAAGATTATTATTACATTCAGAGAGAAAAATTTAACTATCTTAAAAGCTCAAACACATTTAATACTGAAACTGCAGCACTTATGGTTTTTCTTAATAAAACTTGTTTCAACGGCCTTTATCGGGTAAACAAAAAAGGTCAGTTCAATGTTCCTATGGGTGCATATAAAAGGCCTCTGATTTGTGACGAAAATAATCTGCTTGCTGTTTCTGATAAACTTCAGCACGTTCATATTATATGTGGCGATTACAGAGAATCAGCAGATTTTATTGATGAACACACCTTCGTTTATTTTGATCCCCCTTACAGACCTTTGAACGAAACATCAGGATTTACTGCATACACAGAAGCTTCATTTGATGATGAAGCACAGAAAGAGCTCGCAAGGTTTGTTGATGAAATGAATGAAAAAGGCGCAAAGATTGTTGTAAGCAATTCCGATCCCAAAAACGCAAATGAAGATGATGATTTCTTTGATGAAATCTATTCATCACACAATATAACAAGAGTTGATGCTGTCAGAATGATTAACAGCAACAGCAAAAACAGAGGCAAAATAAAGGAGCTTCTGATTTCTAACTTTTAAGGAGAATCGATATGAGAGATTTTAACACTTGGTTAGCAGGTTTTCGTGACAGCATATCCGACTATGGATATTACATTGATTTTGAAAAAGTACACCGTAATATTGACGGAATAAAAGTTGAACTCAATATTCTCAATTCGTTAATTGGTTCAAAAAGTATTGAAAGAGATTTCGAAAGATTAATTGCCGATTATCCGAACGTCTTGAAATGTATTCCTCTTCTTTTGGCTGTCAGATCAAATGAAATTTATGCTATGGATAAAGATGGTGCATTTACATACACATTCGACAAACAGACACTCTCCGTTGAACAGTACAAAATCTTTATGAGAAAAACAGGTCTGTTTGATTTGATTGAAAACCATATAATCAGCAATCTTGTTGATTATGCAACAGGTGTTGAAACCGGTATGGATTCTAATGGTCGCAAAAATCGTGGCGGTCGTCTGATGGAGAATTTAGTGGAAGGCTTCATAAAGAAATCTGGATTCATCAAGGATGAAAACTATTTCAAAGAAATGTATATTCACCAAATCACCGATAAGTGGGGCATAGATTTATCAGCAATTTCCAACAAAGGCAAAACAGAAAAACGTTTTGATTTTGTAATTAAAACTGACAATATGATTTATGGCATAGAAACAAACTTTTATGCTGGACAAGGCAGTAAATTGAACGAAACCGCACGCAGTTATAAAACCCTTGCTTGGGAAACTGAAGAAATTGACGGATTTACTTTTGTTTGGTTTACAGACGGCAAAGGTTGGACAAGCGCAAAAAACAACCTCGAAGAAACCTTTGATGTTATGGAACACATTTATAATATCAATGATTTGGAAAACGGTATTATCAGTGAGGTTTTCAAATAATGACAAAGAAAATAATCAAGTGGGAACCCGAAGATTTCGAGCTGGAAATGACAACTCATTGGTCATTTCCGAAGCGTGGAGATTGGGCAACCCACGATGCAAAATGGCGTGGTAACTGGTCACCGTATATTCCCCGAAACATAATACTCAGGTATTCACAAGAGGGAGATATGGTTCTTGATCAGTTTGCAGGTGGTGGCACAACACTCGTTGAAGCCAAGCTTCTCAACCGTGATATTATTGGTGTTGATGTTAATGAAGTTGCACTTGCAAGATGTAAGGAAAAGACAGATTTTGAACATAAAGGTGTAAACGGCAAAGTGTATATTCGCAAAGGTGATGCGAGAAATCTTGATTTTATCCCCGATGAAAGCATTGATTTAATCTGTACCCATCCGCCGTATGCCGACATTATAAAGTATAGCGAAGATATTCCCGAAGATTTATCATTACTGAAAGTCAAAGATTTTATAAAAGAAATGAACACGGTTGCCGCTGAAAGCTACCGTGTTCTGAAAAAAGACAAATTCTGTGCAGTTCTTATGGGTGATACCCGTCAGAAAGGTCATATGATACCGATGTCATTTGATGTTATGAAAGCCTTTCAGGATGCAGGATTCAAGCTGAAAGAACTTATAATCAAAGAACAACACAATTGCAAAGCAACAGGTTATTGGAAAACCAATAGTGTTAAGTATAACTTTTTATTGATAGCACATGAATATTTGTTTGTTTTCAAAAAGTAAACGCTCCGTTCCTGCGTAGTATCAATAAAAAATCTGAAGAAAACGGGTTATATTTATGGTTATATTAAAAATCATCACCGCTTTTCTTTCAGCGGTTCTTATGCTGATATCCGCTTCGGGTATCACGGATATCGCCCCTCACCTTGCCGTTATTCCCGATATGGTAAAGGTG
>JAZSIQ010000130.1:0-12730 GCA_045533875.1 Acutalibacteraceae bacterium
AAGCCGAAAGCGTTTATAAGATGTATTATGATTACAACGAACCCGTTAAAACAATAGCAGGTCACCGAGTGCTTGCAAGTCGGAGGCCAAGCGGTCTTAGGAAGACAAAGTGGCCAAACAACTTCTTGGGTCACAGAACGAGATGGCTACGATGCGACTTTGACGAAGAAGCCGAAAGCGTTTATAAGATGTATTATGATTACAACGAACCCGTTAAAACAATAGCAGGTCACCGAGTGCTTGCCATTGACAGGGGCGAGAGAGAAAAATTTCTCAAGGTAAGTGTTATACTTGATGCGGTAAAGGCAGCAAATGTTATTAAAAGCGTTACTCTCAGCGAGAGCGAATCCCCCTGCACCGAAACAGTAAGAGAAGCAGGCGCAGATGCTTATGCCAGACTTATTTACCCCTCCGTTGAGCGTGAAATAAGAAATATGCTTACGGACAATGCCGCCGCAAATGCAATCAAGGTATTTGCTCTTAACACAAAAGAACTTCTTCTCCAGCCTCCGCTCAAAGGTAAAACCGTAATCGGTCTTGACCCCGGTTACAGAACAGGCTGCAAGGTGGCGGTAGTTGACCCCACGGGCAAAGTTCTTGACACGGGCGTTATATATGTCACACACTCTGAGGCTCAGAAAAAGCAGGCTGAACTGCTTATTAAATCACTTATCGCCAAGCACGATGTTGATGCAATCTCAATCGGCAACGGCACCGCATCCAAGGAAACAGAAATTTTCACTGCAAATCTTCTGAGAGAAGTAGACAAAAAAGTTTCATATATGGTTGTAAGCGAAGCGGGCGCTTCCGTTTATTCGGCGTCAAAGCTTGCGGCCGAAGAATTCCCTCAGTACGATGTTTCGCTCAGAAGCGCTGTTTCCATTGCACGCAGGCTTCAGGATCCCCTTGCTGAGCTTGTTAAAATTGACCCCAAGGCAATCGGCGTAGGTCAGTATCAGCACGACATGCCTCCCAAGGAGCTTGACACCGCTCTTAACGGCGTTGTTGAGGACGCCGTTAACTCCGTAGGTGTTGACCTGAACACAGCTTCCGCCCCCCTTCTTGCAAGAGTTTCGGGAATAAACTCAGGCATTGCCAAGGGAATCGTTCTTTACAGAGAAGAAAACGGTGCATTCACAGGCAGACATCAGCTTAAGAAAGTTCCGAAGCTTGGCGCAAAAGCATTTGAGCAGTGCGCAGGCTTCCTCAGAGTTGCCGAAAGCAAGAATGTGCTTGACAACACAGGCGTTCACCCCGAAAGCTACGATGCAGCCAAAAAGCTGCTTGAGCTTTGCTCGTACACTCTTGATGATGTTAAGAACAACAAAATTGATGACCTTGCCAAGAGAGCTGAGGAAATAGGCGAAGAATTGCTTGCCAAAAAGCTTGCAATAGGTATTCCCACCCTTAAGGATATTATCAAGGAGCTTCTCCGACCCGGCAGAGACCCCAGAGATGAGCTTCCCCCTCCCATGCTCAGAACTGATGTTATGGAGCTTAAGGATTTAAAGAACGGAATGGAGCTTATGGGAACGGTAAGAAATGTTACAGACTTCGGTGCATTTGTTGATATAGGCGTTCATCAGGACGGTCTGGTACATATTTCTCAGATTACCAGAAAGTTTATAAAGCATCCTTCCGAAGTGCTCAAGGTAGGTCAGGTTGTAAAGGTATGGGTAATGGGTGTTGATACCGCAAGAGCAAGAATTTCACTTACCATGTTGGGCAAACCCGAAGAAAAATAAAAATCAATCCCGTTGAAGAGTAAAAAATTCTTCAGCGGGATTTTTACTGCTTATTTAATTTTTTCTACAAGCTCATCTGTATCCGTAAGCTTTATGCGTTTTGAAACAACATAGGTTTTAAGGGAAGAATCGCTGTTTTTCTTACCGAAAGCACCATAGGTTGAAGTAACAACTGTATCTCCGTTTATTACAACATTGCCGCAGTAACCCGTATCACCGTTGGCGCAGATTTCAGGGGCAGTCTGCTTGGGAAGGTATGTATGGGCAAGTTTAATTCTGTACTGACCCTCTGTGCCGTTTTTCAAATCGTCATAAGTACCAACCCAGGCAATCCAACCCTCGCTGTACCATGAACGCCCCTTTTTCTCGGTATATTTAACAACCTTTTCAGGGTCCCTCTCAATAGAACGGAAAGTAATGAAAAGTCTGCCGTCATCAAGATAGTCTGCTTTATGGCGTTCGCCGTTGAGTGCGCTCGGAGCACACACGGGCTCAGACCATGTTTCACCCTCATCACTGGAGAAAGAAAGAAGAGAGTTACACTTTTTCGAATTGCTTCTTGCGATAAGGCAAAGTTCATCACCCTTACCGCCCTCAGAGCGTACCACCTCAACCTCACACATCTGCGCCTGCTTTTCTGCGCTTCTGTACTTTGAAAAATAAGGAACAGGTTCACTCCAATGGGGTTTTCCGTTTTCAAAGGTTAAGATGGTTTTGTAATTCACAAATCTGTTGTTGTGGAAAAAAGCCATCCATTTATCAACAAACTTTCCGTTTTCCTTAAGCTGCGTAAGCGAAGCCATTGCAACAATGGTAAGGAATTTTGTGCCGTTTTTCTTTCTGGGATAGCACAGTTCAAATTCACTCCAGCTTTTGCCCTCATCATCAGAAAGGGAGAAGTTGAAGCCGCCTGTTGTAGGCTCTGTACCCCATCTGGGGTTACCGGAAATAACTATAAGCTTATCCTTGGTTACACCATCCGTAAAGCAAAGGCGGTATACCGTAGGCGTTTCACGGGAATTCTTCCACGATTCAGGCTGGTTACCGTTTTCGGTACGGTAGCTTTTACCCGAATCGGAGCTGATATAGCTGTTTATTGAGCCCTTACCGTGACCCGAAGGGAACATGGTAAGTATATCACCGTTTTTCAGCAAAACAGAATCAGGGTGACCGAGATAATCGGCTGAGTCATCTACAATTGCCTGCTCGTAAAGATATGCGTATTTTTCGTCTTCACCGTCAGGTCTTACACTGAGATCAAGCTGAGGTATTGAATAATTACCTTCACTGTTTTTTAAATATTTTTTCATTTTATTTCACCTTAATCCTGTAAACTTTAACACCGTGAGCAGGCACGGATGCGCTTATTTTATCGGTAACGGTCTGAGTGGTTTTATCCCAGAGCTCATACGCCTCGTATTCCTCCGCAGGCTGAAGATTAACAAAGGTACGGTATACAATATCGCTCATGCTGTGCTCAATAACGCAGGGTGTGCCGCTCTTATTAAAAAGGCATACGGCAATCTCATTATTCTCAAGAGGCTTTACAAGAACATCGTTGATGCCGTTGGTTTTAACCCTCCTGCACTGCATACCCAGCCTATCCTGATCAATTGCAATAACATCACGGTTAGTTACGATTCGGTAGGTAAGATTGTCTGTATCGGGTGTGCCGTCTGACTTTATAAAGTCACGCAAATCATTGCCGAGTATAAGGGGGGCAGCCATCATGCACCAAAGGGTAAAGTGAGTTTTATTCTCTTCGTATGAAAGCTCACCGTTACCAACTTCAAGCATATCGGGATCGTTCCAATGGCCGGGACCTGCGTATTTGTAAAGATTGACATTGAACTCATAAAGACCAAGTATGCTTGACCATACGGGCTTAATATCCATGGTTGTTCGCCAAAGGTTACCGGCCTGATAGCCCCACTTCCAGGGCATATTCATACCCCATTCGCAAATAGAATAAACTATCGGCTTTTCGGGCTGACCCGTTTTCTCTGCATATTCCTTTGTAGCTCTCCTGAGCTCTTTGCCCATGTTGGTATACTGGGTGCAGGCGCTGTCAATCCTTGAAGCAATAGGATTGTAAATCTTGATTATATTTTTACCCGCTTTAAGGTTTACCTTCACCTGATGCCTTCCCTCTGCTGTGACAACCACAACATGGGTAGGCGGCACGATTGTGGTGTACCTATCTTCACCGTTAACAAGAATTTCGCAATACTTCCTGCTGTTGCTCTTCTTCATAAGGCAAAGAGTAAGAATATACTCCCCGTCCTCGGGCACATATACATCGGTAAACTCAGCCGCTCCGCCGTTTGCGCCGAGACCCGTTATATACTTGCCGCTGGGTAAACGGTCATCCTCTTCGATGTGTGCATTGCCGCTGAGAAAAGCTTCGCAGGCAAGGTACTCTGTTTCGTTTTCCAGTCCGCCCTTGCTGATTGTAATTTTTTCAATCTGCGGAGCTCTGAAGGGGATAGTCTGATTGTGACAGAAATCATACTTGAAATACTCAATTCCCCACTCAGCAAAAGTGTCGGCATCAATTGCTTCGTTACCAAGGCTTGCAGGGAGATCCTCACAGGTAAGTGTGCCGTTTGAGCTGTAAATACCGAGTTTCAGACCAAGAGCATTGACTCTTTCAACAAGATTTTTAATTCCGCTCGGGAAGGTGATAAAATCCCCTTGCAGTCTGCCGTTTGCATCCCTCAGTGATGATTGCCAGCAATCGTCAATGTTGAGATGAGTATATCCGCATTCGGCAAGCCCGCTGTCACGCATAGCTTTGCCTGTTTCATAAATCAAATCCTCATTGATTTTATTGCGGAAAAGATTCCAGCTTGACCATCCCATGGGCGGAGTAAGCGCAACACCGTTGCCGTAATCCTCTTTACTGATATCAACATTAAGTTTAACGGCATTAACTGCTCTTGATGCAACCGAAGCAGGGTCAGGTATTTTTTTCTTAAGAGTATAAACGGCAGCAGCCGCTCCTGCAAGTAAGGATGCTGAGAAAAGCTTTGACATTGACTTTCTTCCTTTCAAATATATTAAGCAGGCACAAGCGTGCCGAGTATATAACGGCATCCCTGAGGGTGCGCATCATAGCCGACAGATTCGGCTTTTATAACATCAGTATTGAATACCGTTACTGTTTTCTGCTGGTAAAGAGGTAATTCCACAGCAAGGAGCATTACATAATCAAGCATCTGCTCCGTAAGAGCTTCTCTTGTGCCGTAATCCGCCTCACCCCTGATATTCTCAAGCAAAACATCAAGCGAATTTGCCTTAATCAGGCTGTAATTGGAAACTGATGACGAATGATAAGCGCTGAATTTATCACTTGTATCACCGTCATACACTCTGCCGCACCAAAGGTCGGCAGATGCATTTTTTAACGAGTTGTTATAAGCCTGCTCATCAACGCAGGTAATATTCATAGTAATACCTGCTGAGTTAAGAGCGGCTTTAAAGCCGAGTAATACGGCATAGAGAGCATCCTGCTCATTTGCACAAATGCAGGCTTCAAGCACAAGCAGCTCGCCGTTTTCATCAGCCAGTACAGAGCCCTGCTTTGTATAACCGTCCTTTGCAAAAAACTGCGTTGCCGCATTTGCATCATAAGGGAAATATGCAGTTGAATTCTCAGGGTATTCACCGAATTTGAGGCTCATCGGTCTGTAAATCGCCGTATAATATGAGCCTATCCGGGCTTTTGCTTCACCAACACAATTGGCAAGGCTCATAAGACCGCGACGCACATTCATGCTGACCTTTTCGGTGTTGAAGATAATGCTGTTGTAGTAATCACAGTCCGAAAGGCTGTAACGAAGCTCCGAAGCAGTTATGTCAGAGATTATAGACTCGGTTGCCAGAGTTTCAACAACATCAACCTTGCCGCTTATTACGCTTTCGGTTTTATCGGCACCCTTTAAATCAATAAATCTTAATTTGGCAAAGCCCGCTTTGTCGCCGTAATAGAATTCATTCCTTGTAAGCGTTGCCTCATTTTTTTCCTCATTGTATTCATTATAGGCATAAACTCCTGAACCTACCATGTGTTCATTAAGCTCAATAACAGCGGCATTGCCCTTGATATAGCCTACACCGTAAACACTCTTGGGAATAATTATGGGGTTAATGAGGGAAATTGTATTAATATCTATTGAATTATATATAATTGTGCAGGAATGATTGCTGGTTTTGCTTATGCCGGAAATATAGTCAACATCTATACCGTCAGCATAGTTGGACTCAATATATTCATCAACCAGCTTTTCATACCACCACTCATAAGGATTGTACCTTGAATAATGCTCTTTAGCTTCAATCTGAGCAATGAGGGAAAGCAGTTTTTCATCGGAGGGGTTTTTGCTTAGCTGCGCATACTCCTCTGCGTAGCCGAGTGCTGAACAATATTCCTTCCACGAGCTGCCGTCAGGCGCAACATCCTCCCCCGCAACAAAAGCTCCCTCAATCAGAGTTTGCTCAAGGTAATGCGCATAATCGTCAAGGTCTATATTCTCAAGAGAATACTTTTCATCAGCTTTGTATTCAATCTCCTCAAGCGCCGAAGCATAATCGGTATCGTCATAATAATACTCCATTATCCCTTCAATGCCGTTTAAATGCCAGCCGCTGTAAGTACCTTTATAGGTTGCATCCGCAAGCACACCGTAATAAAACAGAATATCATCAACGGTGGCATAGCTGCCATCGCTGAAACGGACATCGTCATTTATGCTGACGGTATATTTCATTCTGCCGTCACCGAGGTATTCATAGGTGATACTGCCGCAGACATTCTCCATCTTATTGGCGGCACCCTTGCGCTGAATACGCTCAAACATCTGATCCATGATAAGAGAATCTGATTCATCAAAGAAAAACGGGTTGAAGTTACCTTTAATTGAATCAACGCCCATTTTAAGCTCGCTGTTATCGGCAGAAAAGGTGCCCGCACACGAGCAGGTAAAAAGCAACGCAAGCGCAAGAAGCACTGCCGTGTATCTTTTAAAGAGTTGCATAAACAGCTCTCCTTTATAGAAATCAAATTATATTTAAGTAATTATAACATATTGAAAGCGGATTTACAACAATAATTAAATAACAAAAAGCGGCTTGCACAGAAATTCTGCACAAGCCGCTTAAATCAAGCTACTGATTTATCAGATATTTTCAAATCCGCTGAAGCCTCTGAAGATGGTTTCATCGTAAACGTTGTTTTCTCCTGCGGGATGAAGAGGAGCCCATACCTGATTGAAGAAGGGATTAACTCTTGCTTCCTCATCGTATGCCCAGTGGAACTTCTTGCCTTCACTGTCAGAAGGAAGCTCCTGGGGGCACCAATGACCGCCGCGAAGAACGAGGTTGGGAGACATCATGAACTCGTGACCGTGAGCGCACTTCCACTTAACGGGAGTATAAACGTCAACGATTTCCTCAGCAAGGCACTCGCCGCCTCTGAAAGCAGCAGCCTTCTTAAGGTCTTCGATAGTAAGAGTGTTGAAATCCTTACTCTCATCATAACCGTGATCAAGAACAACAACCTCGGAGGAATCGGACTTCTTGGAGGGGTTGTGAATATCAAATTTATCCCAAGTTTCGGGAATTGCCTTCCAAGCTGCCTCGGAGCCGTAGTAAGCGGAAATTCTCTCGGGAATTCTGTTCTTAATCCACCACATGGTACCGTAAATTTCCTGATTGCAAAGTGACTTCATAAGAGTATTCTTAAGAATGGGAGCGAAGGGCTTTGCAAGGAAAGCAAGTCTGTAATAAGGAGCAACAGTATTGAGGAGGCCCTTGAAATACTCTGCTACGGGAACATTAGCTCTGAAGTGGCAGTATTTCTCAAGAAGATCGCCGTCATAATACCACTGACCGTGGAAGTTCTGAAGGATGAACCAGTTGGGGTTGAAAAGCTTCTTAGTGGAGCCGATACCGAGAGCGCCGAGAAGGAACTCTTCAAACTCATAGTTTGTAAGTCTGTACTGTTCGCCGCTGCCGATGTTATAGAAGCGTCTCCAGAATTCTTCGGGAATATCATCACCGCAGACATTAACCATCAGTCTGCCTGAATCCTCAACAGTTGCCCACTCAAGAACACCGTTGATGGGAACATGGAACATGATGGGGTCAATATTCTTAAGAATATCGCCGTAAAGGATACCGGACTGTCTGAGAGATACCCAATATTTAAGGCCTGATTCAGCAAAAATGCTTTCTGCAATTACTTTACTTATAGCATAGTGGTCATAAATGCTGATTTTGATGGGGTCGCCTGTTCTGCCCCAATGGATGGGCTCATTTCTGTCGCCTGTTTCGGCAACAGTACCGACGTAAACAACCTTGATAGCATCAGGATTACTCTGAGCCTTAACAGCATCAACAATGTTTCTTGCAGCTGTTGTGTTGGTTCTTATAGTCTTGGTAGGATAGTAATCGGCAGCGGGAGATACCATTCCGCCGACGTGAAGAACATAGTCAGCGCCTGTAACGCACTTGAGAACATCCTCGTAATTTGCCAAATCGCCCCATACAATCTTTACGCAAGGATCGTTAAGATAATCCTTGAACATCTTCTCATTCTTTTCGCTCTTGCGAAGAAGGAGAACAAGATTGTACTTATCTCTGTGCTTCATAAACTCCGTAAAGCTCTGATAGCCCATGGTGCCGGAAGCGCCGGTCAGAAACACGGTTTTCTTTGCCATTATTATTCCTCCAAAAAATATGTTAGTGTAATTGCTTACCAATTAAGAATGATACCATACCAATAAACAAAAATCAACAAAAAAACATCAAATAATTCTTTTATTTAATATTCATTGCCTTTTTAAACTCAACCGTTGAGCGATAAAGACCGTCAATTTCCATTTTACGGTTGTTTCTGAATTCGGATGCATCCCTTGCTCTGCTTGTGTAGCCCATATCAATGCCGCACAGAGAAAGATGATACTTAGCATTAACGGGATACATCTGGCACTCTGCCATTGAAGCAAAGCCGATGAAATCCTGAACAAGCTGAGCCTTTTCGGGTTCAGCCTCAAAATTATTGCAAAGCCATGAATAAAGCTCGGGATGGAAATTGCCCATAACGCCTGAGAAGCCTGCGCAACCAATCTTGAGGGACTCAAGAAGAGTTGCAGAGTTTGCATTGTAAATCTTAAGACCGAGACCGTCAACAGCATCAAGCTTTGCCTGAATCTGCTCAAGGTCGCAGCAGGTATCCTTGAGGAAGCGCAGAGGGCTTATCTCAGCGCATTTTTTGAGAGTTTCGGGAGCCATAAGGCGCTTGTAAGGATAGGGGCATTCGTAAATACCAAGCGCAATTTCAGGAATTGAGGAAACCATTTTTTCATAATTCTTCAAGAAAACGCTGTCGTCCTCATCCTCTTTAGCAAAACGGTTTGCAATGAAAACATAAGCGTCAATGCCTTCATTGATAAATGCGTTTGCCTCATAAATCTGAGTATCAATGTCATCAGCGGTATGACCGGATGCTACAACGCTCATTCCCTCGGGAAGATTCTTCATTATGAATCTGAGCAGTTCAAGTCTTTCCTCAAAGGAAAGGAAGAAAATCTCGCTGGACTGGCAAATGGCAAAAATACCGTCTACGCCATTATTTTTGTACCAATCCAGTATTCCGAGCACCGCATTGTAATCAATTTTATTATCCTGAGTATAAGGGGTTACCATTGTGGGGTAAACGCCGTTGGGAATTGTTTTAATCATAAATTATTCCTCCATATAAAATAATCCAACATTTTAAGTTTACCACCAATAATATTTTTGTCAATCGGTTAAGCTAAAAATTTTCTTCTTATTTCGGCAAGAACGCTTTTTTCTCTTCTTGAAACCTGCACCTGTGACATTCCCAGCCTTTGTGCGGTTTTAACCTGAGTAAGTCCGTGGTAATAGCGCAGAGTTATCATCTCACGGTCACGCTCTTCCAGAGAATTAATAACCTCGCTGAGCGCTATGGAATCTGCAAGCGCCTCCTGCGGCGAATCAACAGGAATATCAAACTCATTACCGGCGCTGTCGCTGTCTACGGTAAGCGATACCGCCGGCATAACTGCATTAAGAAGCTGTGAAACGGTAACGGCACTAGTATTCATTTTTTCGGCAAGCTCGCTCACCGTCGGCTCTCTGTCAAGAATCTGTGACAGTTCTTCCTTCTCCCTGAGCATTTCTCTGGCACGCTCTTTCATTGTTCTGCCAACCTTTACGCTTCCGCCGTCACGGAAAATCCGGCGTATTTCGCCCAGAATCACAGGAACGGCATAAGTGGAAAACGAAAATCCCAGCGTAACATCAAAATTGTTTGCCGCCTTTATTAACCCGAGGCAGCCTGCCTGGAACAAATCGTCATACTCCACTCCCCGACCCCTGAATCTGTTGGCACACGAATGAACAAGACCGAGATTGCTTTCAACAAGCTCATTTCTTTCCCTGACAGCATCAGTCATCGCAGTATTCACGACCTCTTATATATTTTTCCAGAGTCACGGTTGTTCCCTTCCCTGCAACGGAGCGGACTTTTATCTTATCGGTAAAGCTCTGCATTACGGAAAAGCCCAGACCCGAGCGCTCGCCGCCGAGAGTTGTAAAAAGCGGCTCCATTGCCTGCTTAACATTGAGAATTCCGCACCCCGTATCACGGATTCTTATGCGTATAAGTCCGTTTTCATAAATTCCTGCCCATATGTAGATTTCGCCTACCGATTCAGGATAAGCGTGAACAATGCAGTTTGTTACCGCCTCACTCACTGCCGTTCTTATATCCGCAAGCTCCTCAACAGTAGGGTCAAGCTGAACGGCAAAGGCTGCAACCGTTGCCCTTGCAAAGCTTTCGTTGACTGATTTACTCTGGGTTTTAAGCTTCATTTCATTAATCGGCTTCATTTGTTTACCTCCTGCGCTGATTTTAAGCTCACAAGCTTTTCGAGCCCTGCAAGCTTCATAATCTGCAAATATTTTTTAGTAAGATTAGTCACTTCAACCTGTGCCCCTTTGCCATGGGCAAGCCTGTATCTGCCCATAACAAAACCAATTCCCGAGCTGTCCATAAAGGTAATCTGACCGAAATCAAGCCGAATAAGACGGGCTGTTGATTCAATAATCGCCTTGTCGGTCTGCGCACGCATTGAGGCGGCACTGTGATGGTCAAGCTCTCCGCTGAGAAAAACGGTAAGCCTGACAGGTGATGATGATATTTTTACATCCATTTTTCATTCTCCTTGCAAAAAAATAAATCCCTTACCCGTTAAGGATAAGGGATTCACTATAAAAAATTTGTTGAAACAGGGAACACGTTAAAAATTCATTATTTTATCGCGTACTTCGCCTGCAAAATAGAACGAGCCGCAAACTATAAGCACGTCATTTTCCTCAGTAATACTCCTGGCAAAAGCAAGAGCATGGTCCACGTCGGCAACACTGTAACAGTTTTTAAAATACGGCTTTGCAGCATCACAAAGACTTTCTGCCGAGAGTGAGCGCATGACGTTGGTCTTTGATGCAATGAAAGTATCAAACAGACCTTTGCACTCTTCAAGATATGCAGGGTAATCTTTATCAGCCATCATTGAACAAACCGCAACCACACGCTTGCCCGCAAAGTTTGCTCTTATATACTGAGCAAGCGCTCTCGCACAGTCCTCATTATGACCGCCGTCAAGAATTATAAAAGGCTTGCTCCTGAGCACCTCAAGCCTTGCAGGCATTGAGGACGCCTCTATTCCTTTTGCAATATGCTCGGCTGTAACCTTGAAGCCTGACTTATCGAGAGCACAAGCAGCTTCAATGGCGGTAACCGCATTTTTAACCATGTGCTCCCCCGTAAGAGGCACACTGACAGTATTGCCTTTGTAATTGATTACGGAGCCGAAAGCATTGGAAGAAACAAGCTTCAACTGAGCCAAATCGGGAATAATGAGCCTGTTTTTAAGCTCCTCACAGGTTGACTTGATAACCTGTGCCGCTCCCGCAACCTGCTCAGGGTAGGAAACGCAGGTGCCGCCAAACTTGATAATACCGCATTTCTCCGCCGCAATTTTCTCAACGGTGTTACCGAGCACACCCATGTGGTCCATGGAAATGCTTGTGATTACACTTACAAGCGGAGAAACGATTACATTGGTTGAATCATATCTGCCGCCGAGTCCAACCTCAAGCACCGCAACATCGCAATTGTGCGCAGCAAAATAAACAAATGCAGCAGCGGTAATAACCTCAAACTCCGTGGGCTGAATTCCCGATTTTTCAAGAATATCAACGGCATTTTTAACCTTACTTACCGTTTGAGCAAGCTCATAAGGGTCAATCATTCTGCCATTGAGCTGAATCCTTTCACGGAAATCAATCACATACGGAGAGGTAAAAAGCCCCACGTTATAGCCTGCTTTGCGCAGGATATTTGAAATCATGGTTGAGGTGGAGCCTTTACCGTTTGTACCTGCAACATGAACAAATTTTACCGAGTTCTGCGGATTACCCAGAAGCTCGCACAAAGCAGATATTCTCTCAAGCCCTGGCTTCATTCCGAACTTTTCAAGAGAATGGATATATTCTATTGCCTGAGTACAGTTCATTCAATCATCTCTTATCAGCCGAGCTTTGCAATACTTTCATTAAGCATCGCAATCTTCTCGGAAAGTTTTGCAGCCTGCTCACGCTGAGCGGCAACAACATTGGCAGGTGCCTTGGCAACAAAGTTTTCGTTGGAAAGTTTGGAGTTTACAAAATCCAGATCCTTCTGGGTTGCTGCAAGATCCTTATTAAGCCTTGCCTTTTCTGCTTCAAAATCAACAAGGTCACCCATGGTAATGTAAATCTTTGCGTCTGCGGTAACGATGCAGACAGCGCCTTCATCCTCAAACTCGTCAACAACGACAACCTCGGATGCACTTGCGAGCCTCTGCATCAGTACGCCATACTGTCAAGACGATGCCTTATGAGCGGTCATAATATAC
>JAZSIQ010000166.1:0-27814 GCA_045533875.1 Acutalibacteraceae bacterium
GATTTCGTTTATGTAAACGGAGATTCTTAGGGTGAGCGGCCTGCCTCAGGCTCGGCCATACTTACGATGGTGCTTGAGGCGGCAGGCTTTAAGATTGCCGTTTTAGCTCAGCCTGATTGGCGAAGCTGTAAGGATTTCAAACGCTTCGGCAGGCCGAAATACGGCTTTCTTGTAAGTGCGGGCAATATTGACTCAATGGTTGCCCATTACACGGCAGCAAAAAAGAAAAGGAGCGAGGATGCGTACAGTCCGGGCGGTGCTGCAGGTAAAAGACCTGACCGTGCCGTGATTGTTTATTGCAACAGAATCCGTGAAAGCTACGGTGATATTCCCGTCATCACAGGAGGGCTTGAAGCTTCACTTCGCCGCTTTGCCCACTATGATTATTGGGATGACAGTGTGAGACGCTCGATTCTGTTTGATTCTGGCGCAGATATCATATCCTACGGCATGGGCGAACGTTCAATTGTTGAAATCGCAAAAAGACTTGCTGCAGGCGAGGATATTTCGCAGATAACCGATGTCAGAGGCACGTGCTATTCCTGCGATGTGCGTCAGACTCCTTACGGTGCAAGGGAATGCCCGTCCTATGACAATGTCTGCGCCTCAAAGAAGGAATATGCCGTTTCCTGCCGTATTCAGCAGGATGAGCAGGACTTTTTCAGAGGTAAAACGGTTATTCAGAAGCATGGCAGCAGAATGCTTGTGCAGAATCCTCCCGCTCTTCCTCTTGAGCAGGAGGAGCTTGATGCTGTCTATGCTTTGCCGTATATGAGAATGTGGCACCCGAGCTATAAAGAGAAGGGTGGAGTGCCTGCGATTGAAGAGGTACGTTTTTCTGTAACGCATAACAGGGGGTGTTTCGGCGCCTGCAATTTCTGCTCGCTTGCTTTCCATCAGGGCAGATATATAACAACACGCAGCAAAAGCTCTGTTGTTCAGGAGGCTAAACTGCTTACCAGCTTTGACGATTTCAAGGGTTATATTCACGATATAGGCGGACCTACCGCCAATTTCAGGCATCCGTCCTGCAAGGGACAGGAGGAGAGAGGGCTGTGCAAGGGCAAAAAATGCCTTGCTCCTTACCCTTGCTCAAATCTTGATGCAGACCAGAGTGAGTATCTTGAAATCCTGAGAGAAGTGCGTGCTCTCCCAAAAATCAAAAAGGTCTTTGTACGTTCGGGAATCCGTTTTGATTATCTGATGAGGGATAAGGATGATTCGTTCTTCAAAGAGCTTGTGGCTCATCATATAAGCGGTCAGCTTAAAGTTGCTCCCGAGCATTGCTCTGCGGCGGTGCTTGATAAAATGGGCAAACCGCATATAGAGGCATTTCTTGCTTTTAAGAAAAAATATTACAAGCTTTGTGAAAGTGCAGGTAAGGAGCAGTATCTGGTGCCTTATCTTATGTCGTCACATCCGGGCTCAACGCTTAAAGATGCCGTTGAGCTTGCATTGTTCCTGAAAAAAGAAAAGCTCCGTCCCGAGCAGGTGCAGGATTTTTATCCAACCCCGGGTACTGTATCTACGTGTATGTTTTATACCGAGCTTGACCCGTACACTTTAGAAAAGGTCTATGTGGCAAAAACTCCGCAGGATAAGGCTATGCAAAGGGCTTTGCTTCAGTATTTCAGGCCCGAAAAGCGTGACCTTGCCGAGCAGGCGCTGCGTAAAGCGGGCAGGGCTGATTTGATAGGTTTTGATGAAAAATGCCTTATTCGTCCCAAGAATTCAGGAGCCGTTCGGCGCAATTATTCCAATAAAAACGGAGGCAAATATGAAAAAAAACAACAGCAAAAACCGTACAAACAAGGAACAAAAAAGAAAAAATAAGCTGATATATCTGCTTATAGTTTTTATTGTTGCCGTTGCAGTTGCCGTCTCTGAATATATGATGACAAAGGATTCCACTGATCCCTCAGAAGACGGCATATCAAGCGCTTTTGATTCCGCTTACGAATCCGCACAGATTATTGAAGGCGACAGCGGAAATGACGGTATAGCCGTGCATTTTATTGATGTCGGTCAGGGAGACTGCTCGCTTATAGTCTGCGGTGATTATACCGTGCTTATTGATGCAGGTGAAAGAGGCAACGAGGATAATGTAACAGAATATCTGCGTAATTACGGTATTGATGAGCTGGATTATGTGGTAGCTACACATCCTCATTCCGACCATGTGGGTTCGCTTGATGAAGTTATTGAGGCTTTTAAAGTTAAAAATGTGATAATGCCGAGACTTACTGAGGTCAATACACCTTCCAACTCCATTTATACGGATTTGCTCAAGGCTGTGAAGGCATCGGGAGCCAAGGTTATCGCTGCAAAATCAGGCAACAAATACGCACTCGGTGATGCTGTTATGACCGTTCTCGGTCCTGTGAATCAGAGCGACAATCTCAACAACATGTCGGTAGTGGTGCGTGTTGATTACGGTGAAAGCTCCTTCCTTTTCCAGGGTGATGCTGAAATTGATGAGGAAAACGATATTCTCGAAACAGGTGCAGACATTGACTGCGATATTTTAAGAGTCGGTCATCACGGAAGCTACACATCCTCAAGCGCAAACTACTTAAAGCAGGTTACTCCCGAAATAGCGGTTATTTCCTGCGGAATAGACAATGATTACGATCATCCGCATGACAAACCTCTCAAAAGAATAAAGAAGCACACGCAGGAAATTTACCGTACCGACCTTTGCTCTGATATCGTTATAACCTCTGACGGTGAAACTTACGAGATTGATTACGCTAACAGGGAGATGTAGTAATGAAACTGACGGTTGACAGAATTGAAGACAACGGTATTGCCGTCTGCTTTGATGAAAGTAAGGGGATGCTGAGTATCCCCGTTGCCATTCTGCCTGAGGGTGTGCGTGAGGGCAGTATTCTTTCGCTCAACGGCGAGTATGATTTTGTGCTTGAAACACAGGAAGAAAGAGCAAAAAGGCACGAAAACTTTATGTTTGCCGAATCGCTGTTTGACGAATAATAAAAATATTAAAAAACTGCGCCGAATTGTTCAATTTAGTATTGAATAATTCGGCGTATTATTATATAATATTTTTATTATTGCATAAATATTATTATTTTTATTAAATGGCAGGAGGTGTCGCTGTGTCTCAGGCGGATAATGCTCAGATAAGAACGGTAACCGAAGCGGAAATTGAAAAACAGCGTGAGTATGCGGCGCTCGTATCAACTGCGGTTTCTTTGCGGTATCCCGAGGGTGCCCCGAAGGCGTTTGTTCACACATACGGTTGCCAAGGCAATGTTGCGGACGGTGAACGTCTTGAGGGAATGCTTATTGAATCGGGATATGAACTTACCGATGATTTAAACAGTGCCGATCTGGTGCTTTACAATACCTGTGCAATCCGTGAGCATGCGGAGGACAGGCTTATAGGCAATGTCGGTGCGCTCAAGGTTATTAAAAAACAGCGTCCGTCAATGAAGATAGTTTTGTGCGGTTGTATGATGCAGCAGGAATGGGCGGCGGAGAAAATTAAAAAAAGCTACCCGTTTGTTGATATTGTTTTCGGTACCCATGCAATCCACAAATTGCCCGAATTGCTTTACCGCAACTTTACGTCAGGCAAGCGTGTGTTTGATATCGAGGATGAAGCGGGAGTTATAGCGGAGGGCTTGCCCGTCCACCGTGACAGTAACTTCAAAGCATGGATTCCCATTATGTACGGCTGCAACAATTTCTGCTCTTACTGCATAGTGCCTTATGTAAGAGGGCGTGAAAGAAGCCGTGACCCTCAGATTATTCTTGAAGAGGCAAGGCGGCTTGTTGCTGCAGGGTATAAGGAAATAACCTTGCTCGGTCAGAATGTAAACTCCTACGGCAAGGGGACTGACTATAATTTCTCAAGGCTTTTAAGGGAGCTCAACGCTATTGAGGGTGATTTCCTCATTAGATTCATGACCTCCCATCCCAAGGACTGTACCTTTGAATTGCTTGACACAATGGCTCAGTGCGAAAAGGTTGCAAAGCATCTTCACCTTCCTTTCCAGAGCGGCAACAACAGAGTGCTTAAGGAAATGAACAGAGGCTACACCAGGGAAAAATATCTCAGTCTGCTTGAATATGCGTATAAGGTTATGCCTGAGCTTTCGGTTACGGCGGATGTTATCGTAGGCTTCCCCGGTGAAACCTATGAGGAATTTCTTGATACAGTCAGCCTTGTCAATGAGGCGAAGTTCACTTCCATGTACACATTTATTTTCTCTTCGAGGAAAGGCACCAAGGCGGAAAAAATGCCTGACCCCGTTTCGAGAGAAGAAAAAGGCAAATGGTTCAGAGAACTGCTTGATGCTCAGGAGCAGATTGCCGCAAAGCGAAGCGCTGCGTGCGTGGGTAAAATTTACCGCGTGCTGTGCGAAAGTGTCAGCAAAGGCGGGCTTATAGAAGGCAGAACGCAGGGGAATGTTATAATTGAATTCCCCGGCTTGCTTGATTTGATAGGCGGATATCACGAGGTAAAGGTTACCGAATCGCTTACCTGGATTTTAAGGGGCGAATTAGTAAGTTAAAAACAGACTCAGTCTGATGAAAAAAAGGAGAATAAAACTATGGATTTAGTAGCAAAAACCAGAGAACTCGGAGCATTGCTCCAGCAGGACGAGCGTTACATCAAGCTCATGGCAGCCCAGAAGGCAAACGAAGAGGATGCAGCTCTCAACGAGCTTATTTCCAAGATTCAGCTTCTCCAGATGTCCTTCCAGCACGAAGCTTCAAAAGAGGACAGGGACGAAGCAAAGCTTCAGGAATATGATACCGAATTCGGCCAGGTTTACGCTCAGATTATGGCTAACGAAAACATGAGAGCTTATGAAGAGGCAAGAGCTGAAATTGATAAGCTTATGACTTACCTTACAGGTATTCTCGGCATGTGCCTTCAGGGCGCTGACCCCGCTACCTGTGAGCCTCCTCAGGAGCATGAGTGCGGCGGCGAATGCTCAAGCTGCGGCGGCTGTCACTAAGATTTCAAACTCCGTGTCCCTTGCGCCGCTTGCGGCGTGAGGGGCGGGTAAATTTACGAAAGGCACGGTTTTATTCATGGCAGAGCTTACACCGATGATGAAGCAATATGTTGAAATGAAGAAGCAGTATCCCGATGCTATATTGATGTTTCGTCTCGGAGATTTTTATGAGATGTTTTTTGAGGATGCCGTAACCGCTTCAAGAGAGCTGGAGCTCGTCCTCACGGGCAGGGATTGCGGTCAGGAGGAGAGAGCGCCGATGTGCGGCGTACCTTTCCACAGCGTAGACCCTTACATAGCAAAGCTTGTTTCAAGGGGCTATAAGGTTGCGGTGTGCGAGCAGATGGAAGACCCTGCTCTGGCTAAAGGCATTGTTAAGCGTGAGGTTACCCGGATTCTCACTCCCGGTACCGTTATCGAAAGTGCAATGCTCGATGAAAGCAAAAACAATTACCTTGCAAGCGTTTATGCGTGCAAGAATGCCGTTGCGGTCTGCTTTGCCGATGTTTCAACCGGTCACGTGCATTTAACCGAGTTTTCGGGCAGAAACAATCAGAAGAAAGTCATTAACGAGCTCGGCCGTTTTGCTCCGAGCGAAGTGCTTCTCAATGAAGCAGGCGCAAAGCTTGCGGAGGTTGCTTCTTTCATTTCGGGCAGAATCAACGCAATCGTCGAAGTGCTTGACAGTGACTATTACGATGAGAATGAAAACACCGCTTTTGTTCTCAGGCATTTCGGCAAGGTGTCTCTTGATGAGCTCGGCCTTGGCGAAAGCTCTGCGGCGCTTGCCGCTCTTGCCTCAGCAATGAGGTATCTTCGCCTTGTTGAAAAAACAGAGCTTGAAAACATAACCGATATTGATATTTACACCAATGCAAACTTTATGCACCTTGATGTTTCAACTCTCAGAAATCTTGAGATAGTTGAAACCATGCGCAACAGAGAAAAGAAAGGCTCTCTTCTCTGGGTGCTTGATAAAACAAAAACCTCTATGGGCAAAAGAATGCTCAGAAGCTGGCTTGAGCAGCCGCTTATGAGTCTGCCCAGAATCACAAGGCGTCACGCAGCGGTTGAAGAGCTGCTTGACAATGCGGCGCTCAGGGACGATCTGAGCACCGAGCTTTCGGGCTGTCAGGATATGGAACGTCTGATGACCCGTATCCTTTACGGTACTGCCAACGCACGTGAGCTTCGTGCTCTGTGTGCCACGGCGCAGCATCTGCCTGTTATAAAGTCGGCGGTTTCGGATTGTAAAAGCGCATTGCTTTGCGAAATAGAAAGGGATATTGATACCCTTGAAACCACCGCCTGCCTCATTGATACCGCAATTGTTGAAGAGCCTCCGTTTTCCGTAAGGGAAGGCGGCATTATAAAACAGGGCTTCAATGAAGAGCTTGATTCTCTGCGTAACATTGTTGATAACGGCAAGGGCTTTATTGCCGACATTCAGCTTCGTGAGCAGGAAAAAACAGGTATCAAAAAACTTAAAATCGGCTATAACCGAGTATTCGGATATTATATTGAGGTGTCAAACTCCTTCAAGGAGCTTGTGCCTGAAACCTACATAAGAAAACAGACTCTCGCCAACTGTGAGAGATACATTACTCAGGAGCTCAAGGAGCTTGAATCCAAGGTCCTCGGCGCTCAGGAAAGAATAGTAAAGCTTGAGTATGAGATTTTTGAGAGCATACGCAAGCGTGTGGCTGAAAAGCTCAGCGTTGTTCAGCGTACTGCCCGTGCCGTGGCAAGCCTTGATGTCATTTGTTCTTTTGCTCAGTGTGCGGCGCAGAACAATTACATCCGCCCCGATATGACTGAGCAAAGCATTATCAGCATTGCTGACGGTAGGCATCCCGTGGTTGAAAAGATGCTTGACGGTGCACCGTTTGTTCCCAATGATACCCGTCTGGATTGTGCGGGTAACCGCTGCGCAATCATCACGGGTCCCAACATGGCGGGTAAATCCACTTACATGCGCCAGGTTGCGCTTATATGCCTTATGGCTCAGGCAGGCTCTTTTGTGCCTGCAAGCGCAGCAACTCTCGGTATAGCGGACGGTATTTATACCAGAATAGGCGCTTCCGATGATTTGTCGGCAGGTCAGTCCACCTTTATGGTTGAAATGAGCGAGGTTGCGGCAATCCTTAAAAACGCAACTTCAAAGAGCCTTATTGTGTTTGACGAAATCGGAAGAGGTACTTCTACTTTTGACGGTATGAGCATTGCAAGGGCGGTACTCGAATTTGCGGCGGATAAATCAAAGCTCGGCGCAAAGACCCTTTTTGCAACTCACTATCACGAGCTTACAGAGCTTGAGAGCTCTGTTGAGGGAGTCAAGAATTACAATATCGCCGTTAAAAAACGCGGTGATGATATAACCTTCCTGCGAAGAATTGTCAGCGGTGCGGCTGACGGAAGCTACGGTATTGAAGTAGCTAAGCTTGCAGGTGTGCCGAATCACGTTGTAGAAAGAGCAAAGGTAATCCTTGCTGACCTTGAGGGCAAGGATTCTGCTGCTTTTTCAGATGCAAGAAATGTAATGGCTCAGGCTACGGGAAGTATGCAGCTTTCTTTTGCTTCAAGCGAAAGCGATGCCATTATTCAGAAACTCAAGGAAATTGATGTAAACACTTTAACGCCCATAGAGGCTATGTCCCTGCTTTATCAGCTTTCGGCTGATGCAGGTGCAATTAACTGAAAGGAGTGAAACCGATGCCGAGAATCAATGTTTTGCCAAAATCGCTTGCCGAGCTTATAGCGGCAGGTGAGGTTGTTGAGCGTCCGGCTTCGGTTATAAAGGAGCTTGTTGAAAACTCCATTGATGCAGGTGCAACAAGCATCACCGCTGAGATTAAAAACGGCGGCATTTCCTATATTCGCATTACGGATAACGGCTGCGGAATCGCCAGAGAGGATGTGCGAAACGCTTTCAAAAGCCATGCTACAAGCAAAATCAGTACCGCAGTTGATTTGGATTCCATAATGACCCTGGGCTTCAGGGGTGAAGCGCTGGCAAGCGTTGCCGCCGTAGCTAAGGTTGAGATTATGACAAGAACTGCCGATGAGGAAATCGGCACACGTTACTGCATAGAGGCAGGGGAAGAAATTCTGCTTGACGATGCAGGCTGTCCTGTCGGTACCACTATTATTGTGAGGGATTTATTCTTCTGCACTCCTGCAAGAATGAAGTTCCTCAAAAAGGACGTTTCCGAGGCAAATGCAGTTGCAGGCGTTGTTGACCGCCTTGCTCTGTCCCACCCTGAGATATCATTCCGCTTTATCCGTGAGAGCAAGCAGACTCTTATGACCAACGGCTCAGGTGAGCTTTTGCAATGCGTAAGGGAGATTTTCGGTAAGGATTTCGCAACAGGACTTATTCCGGCCGAGGCTCAGACGGATGCCGTAAAGGTTAGCGGTTATATTTCAAAGCCTCATTGTGCACGCCCCAACAGAAATATGCAGTTCTTTTTTATAAACGGCAGATTAATCAAAACCGCTACGGGAAGCGCCGCTCTGAGCGAGGGCTACAAAAATTCTGTAATGGTCGGTAAATTTCCGTCTTGCGTGCTCAATATAGAGCTTTCTCCCTCTGCGGTTGACGTTAATGTTCATCCGGCAAAAACAGAGGTTCGTTTCTCAAATGAAAAGGCTGTTTTCAATGCAGTTTATTTTGCCTGTAAAAATGCTTTGGCGGAGGACGGCTCCAGGGCACAGTATAAAGCCAAAGCGCCAGTAAAAGATTTTTATGCTCAGCTTCAGAAGCCTGCCGAGCAGACTACATTTGAAAAGAAGGCTGATTTCTGGCAGCATATTGATATGAGGGAGCAAAAGAGTGAGCCTGTTGCCGTATCTTATGTTAAACCTCAGCCCGTTAAATCGGAAGAAACCGTTGAGTCTGCCGTTGTGAAGACCGCGAATAAAAAGCCCGTATCCTACGGTGCACCCACAGTTACGGTAAGGAATACCGAGCCTGCAGGCTATGCGGCAAAGGAAGATGATTTGCCTGAGCTTATTCCTGATGTTTTGCCTGTAACGAATTCTCCTGCCGTGCAGGCGGAGCAGCCCCGTGTACAGGACGAGCCCAAGGCAGAAACAGCACAACCCAAAACGGTTGCAAATCCTCCTGTTGAGGAATTCACGCTTGTAGGCGAGGCATTTAAAACCTACATAATTGTTGAATGCGGCGGTAAACTTGTGATTATTGATAAGCATGCGGCGCATGAACGCATCATTTATGAACAGCTTAAAAAAGATAATTCCGAGCGCACTGCTCAGCTCCTGCTTGCGCCCGTTACCGTTACTCTGACAAAAGAGGAATACAGCGCAATCCTTTCCAACTGCGACCTTCTGAGGAAGGCAGGCTTTGAGGTTGAGGATTTCGGTCAGGGCATGGTTATAGTAAGTGAATGTCCCATGGAGCTTGATGCTGACGATATAAAGGACGTTATAAGTGAGCTTGCAGGCAGATTTGCCGATAAAAGGCAGGAAGTTGACTTTGAAAAGCTTGACCATATATATCACAGCGTTGCTTGCAGAAGTGCAATCAAGGCAGGGGATTTCACCTCAAGATATGAAATGGAGCAGTTTGCAAAGCGCCTTCTCGCAATGCCCGAAATCAGGTATTGTCCCCATGGCAGGCCTGTGCTTATAGAAATGACTCAAAGAGAATTGGAGAAGAATTTTGGCAGAGTTTAAAAAGAAGGTAGCGGCGGTGGTAGGGCCAACCGCTTCGGGCAAAACCTCGCTGGCCGTTATGCTTTGTCAGGCACTTTCGGGGGAGGTGGTTTCGTGCGATTCCATGCAGATATACAGGGGTATGGAAATTGGCACGGCGGCACCCACCGAGGAAGAAATGCAGGGAGTCCCACATCATCTTATAGGCTTTGTAAGCCCTGATGAAGAATTCAGCGTTGCAAAGTATTGCGAGCTTGCAAAAAAATGCATTGACGGCATCGTTGCAAGGGGCAACTTGCCTGTGATAACGGGAGGAACAGGGCTTTACTTTAATTCACTTATTGATAATATAGAATTTTTTGAGGAAGATAATACCGGCGAATGCCGTGCTCAGTTAAAACTAAGGGCGCAGACCGAGGGGGCGCAGGCGCTGCTTGATGAGCTTTATGCCGTTGACCCCGAAACTGCCGCAACACTGCATGTGAATAACCTTGGCAGAATTATAAGAGCGCTTGAGGTTTATTTGCTTACAGGCAAAACCCTGAGCGAAACAAAACGCCTTTCAAGGCTTAAGGGCTCTGACCTTGACCCCGTTATAATCGGGCTTGATGCGCGTGACAGAAGCTTTCTTTATGACAGAATCAACCGCCGTGTTGATATGATGATTGAAAGCGGTCTTATAGATGAAGCAAAAAGGTTCTATTCCCTTTATTCGGGTAAGACCTCAAGTCAGGCGATAGGATACAAGGAGTTTTTGCCGTATCTTAACGGAGAAAAGAGCCTTGAGGAATGTGCAGAGCAGTTGAAACTGCAAACCAGGCACTATGCAAAGCGTCAGCTTACTTGGTTTAAGAAAGACAAGCGTATCAGATTTTTGATGATTGACGATTATTCCTGCGCCGGGGAGCTTTTTGAAGCGGCGCTTAAAATTATAAAGGAGGGGATGTAACGTGCAGATAAAGATAAACAAAAAGAAAACGATGTACCTTACCATAATAGTGGCTTCGGTAATAGTTCTGATTGCGTGTGCTTATGCGGTTGTAAATTACATTTCCTCGGGAATCACCGCTGTTTCGGCAGATGAAGCAACCGTATATGATGTGTTTGAGGCGGAGGCTTATGCCGTAAGGGATGAACATCTAATATATTCGGATTTATCGGGTACGGTTGTTGCGAGTGTTGAAAATGCAGCAAAGGTAAATGCGCAGACAACGGTTGCCGCTATCTTTTCGGATCCCGAAGCGGCTCAGAATTATTCGCAGTTGAACTACCTTTATGATAAGCTCAAGGGCTACCGTATGATTGACAGTCAGCTTACCCTTGCCAACGTGGATATTGAAGCGCTTGGCGATGCTGTGGATGATGACTTTGAATCGGTGCTCGATGCGGTGTATGACGGTGATTTTTCCGCAATCGGTGAAAGGAAGCTTGATTATCTTGTTGATATTTCACGCCGCCAGATTGTTACCGGGTCAGATATTGACTGTTCGGCGCAGATTGCGCAACTTGAGCAGCAGATTTCTGCAATAGAAGCCTCTCTTACTCCTTCTGCTGTTGTTGCGGCAGGTAAATCCGGTTACTATAAAAGCAGTGCGGACGGATTTGAGGGGTTGCTCGCTGAGGACGGTCTGGAATCGCTTACTGTTGATAAGTTTGAATCTGTACTCAAAAGTGAGGGTAAAACCGTTAATCCCAACTGCGTGGGCGTAATTGTTGAGGATTGTCGTTGGAATCTTGTGCTCGCGGTTGATACTCAAATGGCTCGAAAGCTTGAAACAGGTAAAAAGTATTCAATTATTGTCGACGGCACAGGTGAGCATAAAATCACCGCAGTTGTTGAGCGCATAAACGAAGATGATGAGAGCGGCAGAGCGGTTATTTCATTCAGGTGCAATACCTTGGATGAAAAAATTCTCGCAATGCGTAAGATGAATGTAACCGTAATCGTTGCCGAGTATACAGGCGTTTATATCCCTTCTGCGGCAGTAAGAATTGTTGACGGTAAAGAGTGTGTGTACATTAATTATGGCGATGCACCGAGAAAACGCGAGCTCAACATAGTTTACACAGGCGACGGTTATGTTATCAGCAAGCCCTTTACTGATTCAGAGATTAAAAGCAATCCGGCACTCGAGGAGATTTCGCTTGTTGAAGTGTATGATGAGGTTATAATTGAAGGAAAGGGGTTGTCGAATGATACTTAACGAACGCCTTAAAGATATTGAAGAGAATCTGCTTGCGCTGCGTGAAAAGATTTCGCAGGCGGCGGTGCAATCGGGCAGAAATGAAAACGAAGTAACTCTTATGGCGGTTACAAAAACCGTTGAAAGCGGTTACATTAACCATGCGATTTCCTGCGGAATTGATTTGATCGGTGAAAACAAGGTGCAGGAGTATCTTCTTAAAAAGCCCGAGCTTACCCTTGATAACTGCAAAGCGCATCTTATAGGTCACCTTCAGTCCAATAAAGTAAAGAAGATTGTGGGCGAGGTTGATGTTATCCAGTCTGTGGACAGTGTGTCGCTTGCTGCTGAAATTGCAAAGCGTTCCGCAGAAAAAGGAATAGTCAGCAAGGTTTTGCTTGAGGTAAACGCAGGAAGCGAAGAGAGTAAATTCGGCTTTGATGCTTCAGAGCTTGAAGAACGGGTTTATGAAATATCGGAGCTAAAGTCGATCTCGGTGCAGGGGCTTATGTGCGTTGCTCCGATTTGTGACAGTGAAAGCGCTTTAAGGGCGGTTTTTTCGGATATGCACAGGGCATATCTTGACATTCGCTCAAAAAATATAAATAATGTAAGCATGAATATTCTTTCCATGGGCATGTCGGGCGATTACCGTGAGGCAATCCTTGAGGGTTCAACGCTTGTAAGGGTCGGCTCGGCAATATTCGGCGCAAGAAATTACAGATAATGCAGGAGGATTTGAAAATGAAATTTATGGACAAAATCAAGAACTATATCAATGTTACGGACAGTGATTATGACGATTTGGGGGATTTTGATGTAGAGGAAATCCCTGCAAATGAGGAGCATTATACAGCTCAGCCCAAGTCAGCAAAAAAAGCACGCAAGGCAGAGCAGCAGGATGCTTCGGCAAATGTAGTTGATTTCAAAGCCGGTTCAAGACCTGCAGCCAGAGGCTTTAACGAATCTCAGGTTGTTGTAAAAAGAGTCAAGGGCATGAACGAAATCGGCAATGTTATTGAGTCACTCAAAAGCGGTCTTATCGTTGTTCTTAACCTTGAGGATTGTGACGATGATATTGACCAGAGAATAATTGACTGCATTTTCGGTGCAAACTATGCACTGGGCGGCGAATTTAAATCAATTGCTGATAAAGCCTATGTTATAACTCCCAGAAACGTAGCAGTCAGCGATGACGGAATCACCGAATTAGGTGACGATTTGGAAGGTTAAGATAGCGAATATAATTCAAAACCGGCTTGGATTATACTCACTACCCTAAAATAAAGCATTAATCAGAGAGGAATGTGATTACATATGTTAAAACCCGAACAGATTTCAAACGCTCAGTTTACCCTTATCGGCAAAGGTGCTTACCGCGCTGAGGAGGTTGATGCGTTTCTTAAAAACGCCGCAGAGTCCTATGCCTCTGTTATCAACCAGAACAATGAGCTTGTAAGAAAAATCAGCCTTCTTGCTGACAGAGTTGAGCAGTACAGAGCAGAGGAAGATACTATCAAATCCACTCTGATTACTGCTGAGAGAATGGCAAGAACTCTTAGGAAAGAAGCTGAGGACGAAAAGGCTGAGATTCTTTCTCAGGCAAAGTCGGAGCACGACACCATTATTGAAGAAGCAAGAAAGAATGCCAAGGATTTTGTTTCCAAAACAAAGGAAACCGTAGCTGCATACACTCTTAAGGCTCAGACCGATTCAAAGGCAAAGATTGATGAAGCAACTGCCGAGGCTGAAAAAATTGTTTCCGATGCAAACGCACAGGCATCATTCATTATCGGCGACAGCAAGGAAAAGCTTATCGCTTATACCGCTCAGCTTGAAAGCATAAAGGCTCAGCTCGAAAGCATCAAGGCCGCTCTTACCGAGGCTTGTGCAAAGCAGCTTGCGCTTATTGATGCACTCCCCGTAGTTGAGATTACTCCGGTTGTATTTGAGCAGGAAGCGGATGTTGCTCCTGCAGAGGAAGAAGCAGTTGTTCAGGAAGAAGTTTCCGAAGAAGCAGAGCAGGCAGAAGCTGTTGAGGCCGAGCAGGAGATTGAACTCCCCGAAGAAATTTTTGATTTTGAAGAGTCTGTTGAAGAACCCGAAGAGGTTGTTGCTGAAGAAATCGTTGAAGAAGTTGCGGAAGTTGAAGATGATGATGATGACGATGATACTTTTGTAGATATTTTCAGCGATGTTGATGAAGAGGATGAAATTCCTGAGGCAAAGGAAGAACTTGCTGAGGAAAAGACTTTCTTCAAGAGCATGGCATCTTTCCTTGCAAACGAAGATGAAGAAACAGCAGAAGAAGATGAGGCTGTTGAAATTGAAGATGCTGAAGATGAAGAAGACGATGATGATTTCGATTTTTCAGGCTTTGGTGATTTGAAAATAAACCTTGATGCACTTGAGGATGACGATGATGAAGATGCATCATCCCAGTCCTTTTTCGGCGGATTTTTTGATTGATTTTGAGTGATTGAATGATTTATTTGTTATACCTTGTAATCATCGCCATTCTTGCAGGGATTGACCAGCTTACAAAAATGCAGGTGTCGCTTTTTGTAGGTGATAACGGATCTGTAGAGTTCCTTTTTGGTCTGTTCAGGCTTACTTATGTTGAGAATACCGGTGTGGCATTCAGTATGTTTTCAGGCAAAACGGATGTGCTTTCTGTTGTGACTGCCGTTATTCTTGCAGGCACCTTGTGTGCGCTGTTTGTTCACCGCAAGGGCAAGAAAAAGCCGGCATTGCTGGTTATAAGCCTTATTCTCATAAATGCAGGCGGTATCGGTAATCTGATTGACCGTGTTTTCAATGGCTATGTGGTTGATTTTATTGAGCCTTTGTTTATTGATTTTGCGGTTTTCAATTTTGCGGATTGCTGTATTACTGTGGGAGCATTTATGCTTTTGGGTTATGAGATATATGATATCGTAAAGGATATGAAAGCAAAAAAGCATTAAACGGCATACGGAGCAGTTGATATGAGCGAGATTATCACATCAATTGAATACGGTGAGCCGCTGTGCATAACGGTGGACGGTGAAACCTGCGCTATGAGGATTGATAAAATTATTTCTCTGTGCGTGCCTTCGCTTTCCCGTTCGTTTGTGCAGTCTCTTATCGGCAACAGCGCTGTGTTTGTAAACGGCAAGGCTGTTTCCAAAAGCTATAAGCCGGGTGTGGGTCAACGCATAGAGTTTATTGTTCCGGAGCCCGTTGAGCTTTCGGCTCAGCCGCAGGATATTCCTCTTGATATCCGTTATGAGGATGATGACCTGCTTGTGGTAAATAAACCCAGAGGAATGGTTGTCCATCCCGCCGCAGGTAATCCTGATTCAACCCTTGTAAATGCCTTACTTTATCATTGCAAAGGTAACCTTTCCGCAATAAACGGTGTAATCCGCCCGGGAATAGTGCACAGGATTGATAAGGACACAAGCGGTTTACTGTTGGTGGCAAAAAATGATACCGCTCATATTTCGCTCGCAAGGCAGATTAAAGAACATTCGCTTGACAGAGAGTACCGTGCCGTAATTCACGGCAGGCTCAAGGAAAAGCAGGGTGTCATTGATGCACCTATCGGCAGAAGCACCAAAGACAGAAAAAAGATGTGCGTAACGCAGCAGAATTCAAAGGAAGCCAGAACTCATTATGAAGTTCTTGATGAGGGCAGGGATTTTTCTTTCCTTCGCCTTAAGCTTGAAACGGGCAGAACTCATCAGATAAGAGTTCACATGGCTCATCTTGGCCATCCCGTTGCAGGTGACCCTCTTTACGGTCCGAACGATTCCTTTACCGCCGTGCTTCACGGGCAATGCCTTCATGCAGGGCTGCTCGGGTTCGAGCATCCGTCAAGCGGCAAAAGGGTAATGCTCACGTCGGAGATCCCTGAGTATTTTACGGATTTCTTAAGGAGGGCAGGCTTACGTGAAGTGTGATAATTGTGTTGATATGTCAGCGTGGCTTGTTGCCTCAGATATAGACGGAACGCTTAACAGCAAGCTCAGAAGGTTGCCAAAGGTGAATTTTGATGCTATTAACCGCTTTGTTACCGAGTGCTCGGGGCATTTTACCCTTGCATCGGGCAGAAGCGTAAGTTCATTGAAGAAGCATTATAAAGCCCTTCCTGCCATGAAGGGAACTCCTGTTGTTGTGCTCAACGGCGCAGGGCTTTATGATTATGAAAACGACAGAATGCTTCATTTCAGTGCGCTGAGCGAAAAAACAACGGATGTTGTCTGCGATGCTGCGAAAAGATTTAAAAGAATCGGCGTTGCGGTATATACCAAGGATATTATTTACGGTTGCGGACCTGCGGTTTTTTCCAAGTATCTTATCTTTGCGGATAAGAGCGGCGGAAAATATTACAAAGGCATTGAAGATATCCCGAGAGGGGATTGGGGCAAGGTTGTTTTCACGGGTTTACCCACTGAGATTAACAGGTTGAAAAAATATCTTCTTTCTCTGGAAGATTCCGATGCAACCTTTATGTCCTCGTCAATAGCAAGCTTTGAGGTGCTTGCAAAAAATACAAATAAGGGTGCCGCTGTGTTAAAGCTTGCGGATATCTTCGGCATAGAGCATTCCCACACCTGCGCAATAGGAGATTATTTTAACGATGAGGCAATGCTTAAAACCGTCGGGATTTCAGCCGCATGCGGACAGGCTCCCAAAAAGCTGAGGGAAAGTGTCGATTACGTTGCCTGTCATTGCAATAACGGAGCGGTTGCGGACTTCCTAGGTTATATCGAAAAAACAGTATCAAACAAGTAAAACTTGCGGTATAATGCCGCTAATATATACAGGAGGTGGCTGCAAAATGGATGCAGTTGTCAGAAAACAGTTAAAGATTAAAGCTTGTCAAGCCAGAATGGGAATAATAGAGGAGGTTTTCAATGCGAAGTCAGGTCACCCCGGTGGCTCTCTTTCCTGTGTTGATATTCTCACTTACCTTTATTTCCAGCACATGAACATTGATCCCAAGAATCCCAAGTGGGAGGACAGGGACAGACTTGTTCTTTCAAAGGGTCATGTTGCGCCCGCTCTTTATGCGGTTATGGCGCTCAAGGGCTTCTTCCCCGTTGAAGAGCTCAAGACTCTCAGAAAGAGCGATTCCATGCTTCAGGGTCACCTGGGCATGAAGCTTGCCCCCGGCGTTGATATGAGCACAGGCTCTCTCGGTCAGGGTATCTCCACAGCTTGCGGTATGGCTCTGGGTGCAAAGCTTTCAAACAAGAATTTCAGAGTATATGCAATTCTCGGTGACGGCGAAATCCAGGAAGGTCAGGTATGGGAAGCAGCTATGTATGCTTCTGCAAAGGGTCTTGACAATCTTGTAGCTGTTGTTGATAATAACGGCCTTCAGATTGACGGTAAGATTTCCGATGTAAACTCTCCTTATCCCATTCCCGAAAAATTCAAGGCATTCGGTTGGAATGTAATTGAAATCTGCGCTCACAGCTTTGATGAGATTGATGCAGCTTTCAAGGCAGCCGCTGAATTCAAGGGCAAGCCCTCGGTTATTGTTGCAACCAGCACCAAGGGTAAGGGTGTTTCTTTCATGGAAGATCAGGTTTCATGGCACGGCGCAGCACCCAATGCAGAACAGTATGAGCAGGCAATGAGCGAGCTTAAGGCTGCGCTTGCAGAGCTTGAGGCATAAGGAGGAAACGAACAATGGCTGATACAGTTAAAATGGCAACCAGAGAAGCTTACGGCAACGCGCTCGTAGAGCTTGGAGGAAAGAATGATAAGGTAGTAGTCCTTGATGCCGACCTTGCTGCGGCAACCAAAACAGGAGCATTTAAAAAGGCTTTCCCTGAAAGATTTTTTGATACAGGTATTGCTGAGTCAAACATGATGGGTGTTGCAGCCGGTCTTGCTACCACAGGCTATACCGTTTTTGCAAGCTCCTTTGCAATGTTTGCAGCAGGCAGAGCTTATGAGCAGGTAAGAAACTCCATAGGCTATCCTCATCTTAACGTTAAAATCGGTGCAACTCATGCAGGTATCTCTGTCGGCGAGGACGGCGCAAGCCATCAGTGCTGTGAGGATATCGCTCTTATGAGAGTTGTTCCCGGCATGATTGTTATAAATCCCGCTGACGATGTTGAAGCAAGAGCTGCGGTTTTTGCTGCTGCTGAAATTGACGGCCCCGTTTATCTTCGCTTTGGCAGACTTGCTGTTGAAAGAATCAATGACCCCGATACCTATAAATTCGAAATCGGTAAGGCAGTAACTCTTTGCGAGGGCAGCGACGTTACCATCTGCGCAACAGGTCTTATGGTAGGCGAAGCACTCAAGGCAAAGGAAATTCTTGCTAATGAGGGCATTTCTGCCGCAGTAATTAATTTCCATACGATTAAACCCATAGATAAAGAGGCAATAATAGAAGCAGCTAAGAAAACCGGCGCAATTGTTACCGCTGAGGAACACAGTATTATAGGCGGCTTTGGTGCTGCGGTAGCAGAGGTTGTATGCGAAAGCGTACCCGTGCCCGTAGTAAGAGTAGGTGTTGAGGACACTTACGGAAGGTCAGGTCCCGCTGTTGAAATGCTTCACATCTACGGACTTGATGCTGAAAATATTGCTGCTAAGGCAAGGATTGCTGTCGGTCTTAAGAAGTAAGAAACAATCGGAGGAATTAGAATTGGCAGCTGCAATTAATGTTACCCGGTCAAAAACCGTGAGGATAGGTGTCGCCGTGATTTTAGCGGCGGCGGTTGCAGCTGCCGGTTATTTTTTGGCAAAATTTGTCGCAGGCAGAGTCGGTACTCAGGATTACACCGTTGTTTATTCAACGGGCAATAAAACTGTTATTGATATCGGCGGCAACACGGTTGAGATTGATGCAACCGGTTCAGGCGGTTTTCTGTATGATGATAATCGCAAGAGAATGTATTATACGGTTGATTCCGCTTACAGTAACGAAACCTTTGATTTGTATTATACCGAGCTCGATTTAACGGGTAACCTTTGCAAGCCTAAGCTTGTTGATTACGGCATAGAGGGTGGATACTCCGCTTGTGATGCCTGCAATTATCTTTGCTATACCAAGCAGAGTGAGTCAGGTGATGCACTTGAAGGGTGTATCTTTGATGTTGAAAACAGAAGTATAACTGTTTTCAGCAGCAGTGTTCAGGCTCTTTATGTGCCTGAGTATACAGGTGAAATATATTTTACCCGACTTCACGCTGACGAAAGCGTGCTTTACCGTTATTCAATGGGAAGTCAGGCTCCTGAGCAAATCAGCAGAAATGTTGTGGATGTTCATCTGTTTGACGACAAGGATAGCACCTGCCTGTTTTTTGAGTCTGCCGTGCGCGGCTCTCAGACGGTAGGGCTTAATGCAGTGCACGAGGGGGAAAGACCCGTGCTTATCTGTGATGCGGCGGTAAGAGCAGATTATGATTCGTATACCGCAGGCGGTAATCTTTACTATTACACGGGATCGGGCGAGGATGCTTCATGGCGTCAGGTTATATCGGATTCTCTTTATGAGAGTGATTCGGCGCTTACCGAGCCGAAAGAGCAGGATTATTTCTCTTTTTTCGGGATATCTTTGGGATATTCCAAGGCGAAGCTTGAGTATTCGCAGAAGCTTAAAAGGGACGAAATCAGGCAGGCGCTTGACGTTGCTTTTGCTTCGGGTAATCTGAGTGCGCCTATTTATGATGTTTATGTTTACAATAGCGAATGTAATAAAAAGCTCTGTTCGGGTGTTGACCCCGAAAGTGTGATTTCAAGCGCCCCTGTCGGTGAACCGAAGCTTATTTTTGAAAGCAAAGAGGTAGAAAAGAGCGAGCTTGATGTTTCTTCCCTCCAGAATATTTACAATGAAGAGGGAATCAACGCCACGGTTGAGTACGCAGGCAAAGCGGTGAGTAACAGTATTGTTGACGGCGGAGTTATGCTTGCGGTTTACTATTCGGGTACAGTGGGTGTTTATCCCGTTGAAGGCTTTGCAGGAGATACTGATTTTTCCTTCAGCCCTGACGGTGAAAGGGTTTTCGCCTTCAGCCGTGAGACGAAGGGTGAATCGCTCAATGTTTACTCGAGCACCTTTTCACGCCAGCGTGAGCTTCAGGAGCCGAGAAGCGTTGATTCGGGAGTTTCAAGCTATAAGGTTGATTCGTCGGGTCTTACTTATCTCAAGCTTGAGGACGGTAAGAATTACGGCAGCGTGTTCACCTATAAGCAGGGTGAACGCAGGGAGCTTTCAGGGCAGTCTTATGCCTTTGTTTCTGATAAGAAGGAAAACGTTCTCTCCTTAAAGAATTACAGCAGCACGGGAGAGGGTCTTACTGCGGATTATTACTACTGCACCGCTCAGGGTGAAAGCCTTGTTGCTGAGAATGTTTTTATTGAAAGTGTTATGCACAGCGAAAGCGGAAGATTTGCATTTCTTTCTTCCGAAGATGGCTCAACAGCCGCAAAAATCTGTGATAACGGCAAATGCTTTACTGTGTGCCCGGAGGTATACAGAATCTTGTATATTTATTGATTTGGGGTGATTTGATGGCTTCTAAGAAGATTTTAAGGAAATCGGCTTTTGGTGGCTTCAAAAAAACAGATGTAATTGATTACATCGAAAAAATAGAAACCGCAAAGCTGGAGCAATCAAAAAAGGCTGCCGAGCTTGAGGACAGGCTTGCCGGTGCGCAGGATGCCGCCGCATTATGCGATGAGCTGAGCGCAGAGCTTGCGAAAGCAAGAGAGGAAAAAGCAGACCTTGAAAAGCAGCTTGAAGCCCTTGAGGAAAAGAATTCCCAATACCTTGAGCGTATACGGGTTTATGATGAAAACCTTGCTTCTCTTGAGGAAAAGCTTGCAAGTCTTGAGGAAAGCTGTGCAGATATCAGCGATTCCGAGCAGCAGATAAACTGCCTTGTGATGGATGCGGTAATGTATTCCGATAAAATCATCGGCAAGGCAAGGGATGCTGCAAAGGCGGTTTCTGAGGATGCAAAGCGGAGTATTATTTACACTACCGGTGAGATTGATTCCATTTCCGCTCAGATAACCCGTATTTCGGGTGAGTTTGGCTCAGTGATAACGGCTTTGTCGGAAAAACTCGGTGCTCTTTCAAAGAATATCGGTGAGCTTACCTCTCGTTTTGAAGTGTCGCAGGATGATGAAGAGGAGGGGCAGTTCCGCCTTAATGAGGACGGGCTTGTTCTTCTCGATGAAATATATTTAAAAATGAAAAACAGACTTTCGGAAAACAAAGTACAGAACACAGAGGAAGAATAAATGGCACAGTATACTATTGATACCGCTTCTCTTGCCGATTACATACCCCGCCTTTCTGCAGGGGACAGTGTTCTTCTTTCGGGCACGGTATATACTGCAAGGGATGCCGCTCATAAAAGAATATGCGCTTTGCTTGATGAGGGAGGGGAGCTTCCTTTTGAATTAAAAGGTGCGGTTATTTATTACGCAGGGCCCACTCCGACCCCTGAAGGCAGAGTTATAGGCAGTTGCGGACCAACCACCTCCTGCCGTATGGATTGCTTCGCTCCCCGTTTGCTTGATTTGGGGCTTGCCGCAATGGTCGGTAAGGGCGCCAGAAATGCCGAGGTGTGTGAGGCAATTGAGAGAAACGGCGCAGTTTATTTTTGCGCAATAGGCGGTGCAGGTGCACTTTGCTCCAAAAGCATCGTTTCGTGCGAGGAAATCGCTTTTCATGACCTTGGCTGTGAGAGTGTCAAAAAGCTGTGCTTTAAAGATTTCCCCGTAATAGTGGCAATTGATTGCAAGGGTGGAAATCTGTTTAATAAATAAGAATTTATTCCGAAAGCTCAGAATAGAATATAACGTGTTAAAAATTAAGGCCGTTTCACTCAGGTGAAACGGTTTTTTTGTTGGGGGTATACCGTGGGTTTTTCGGGATTTGTCGGCAGTCTGCAAGGAAATCTGCCGCTTTGTATTACGGTTATTCTGATTTTATCCGTTGTGTTTGTGAACGGATGGACTGATGCCCCGAATGCTATCGCAACCTGCGTTGCGACCAGAAGCATGGGGGTAGGTCAGGCAATTTCCATGGCTGCGCTGTGCAACTTCTTCGGAGTGCTTGTTATGACTGCGGTAACGCCCACCGTTGCACAAACCGTGTTCACCCTTGTTAATTTTAACGGCAGCGCCCGTTTTGCTTTAATTGCGCTGTGCGCAGCAATGGTAGCTATTGTGCTATGGGCAGTAGCGGCATGGGCTTTCGGCATACCAACGAGTGAGAGTCACGCTCTCATTGCAGGGCTTACAGGTGCGGCAATAGCACTTGAAGGCGGTTTTTCATGTATCAATATTTCGCAGTGGAAAAAAGTAGTTTACGGTCTGGTTCTTTCGGCTGTGATTGGTGCAGCAGGCGGATTCTTTGCAGTAAAAGCTGTTGAAAAATTCTTTGCGAAAAAGAATTACAAAAAAACAGATGAAATGTTCAAGCGCTTTCAGGTTTTTACTGCAGGGGTAATGGCGGCGTTGCACGGAGCTCAGGACGGACAGAAGTTTATCGGTGTTTTTATGCTCGGGGTCAGCCTGGTTGGTGGAAGCCGCAAAAATAATTTTGATATTCCGCTGTGGTTGATGCTCCTTTGCTCTGTTACAATGGCGCTCGGCACCTGCGTAGGTGGGCGTAAAATAATTAAAAGTGTTGGTATGGATATGGTAAAGCTTGAAAAATACAGGGGATTCTCGGCCGATATTGCCGCCGCTGTTGCTCTTGCCGTGTCGTGCATTTTCGGTCTGCCCGTAAGTACAACGCACACTAAAACATCGGCAGTAATAGGTGCAGGTGCGGCAAAGAATCTTAAAAATGTCAATTGGAAGGTAGCGGTTGAGATGTGCCTTGCGTGGGTGCTTACTTTTCCGGGGTGCGCCGTTGCAGGGTGGATAACGGCATTAATTTTTTTGAGGGTATTGTGATATGAAGAATAAGAATTGCTATTTCGATTGTTTCAGAGAGCTGGGGCTTATGTTCAGAGAATCTGCTGAAGAGATAAAAAACTGCTTTGATAAATCGGATGTGTTTGTTCTCGGTGAAGCGGCATTGAAGATAGAAAAAATGTCTTATGGAGCAATGCAAAAGGAAACGGAGATTTCCTGTCTGCTGAAGAGTGAGTTTTTGCCTCCCATTGACAGGGAGGATATCCTTGCTCTTAACAGGGCATTGGTGCGTTGTGTTTGCGCTGTTGATGTTTCGTGCAAAAGCTTTTTGCATCTGAAAAGTATAAAAAGAAATGCATCTTTAGTAAAAATCGCCGATGCTGTTTTAAAACAGAGCGAAATCATCTGCGGTTTTACCGAGGATTTTTCGCACAGCATGAAAACAAAAAATGCCGTGCAGACCGTCAGCAAGGTGAGCGGTTTAATGCACGGCATAAATAACGATTATATTAAATGTGTAAGCGGTGTTTCATCTGCTGAATCTTTGGCGTTTTTTCAGACTCTTGACGCACTTAAAGAGTGCTGTCGCTTCGCAGATGATGCAGCGTGGGCAATAAAGGGTATTATAATCTCAGCTGGCTGATTTTTTGCTTGTGCCCATAAGAATAACGCTTAAAGAAACTGCAACAAGTACGGCATTTTCCGTGTTAAGAACAAGCATCAGAATAATGCATCCTATAAATGCGGCGATTGCAAGCGGACCGCTTGTGAAAGCCGATTTAAGGTATTTTGGTTTAATGTCCTGCCACATTCCGAGTATAAGAACCACCGCCAGCGAATGAACGGGGATTCTTGCGATAAATCCGTTGGCAAAAATCATAACCGCACAGCATGCGGCGCATGAAAGAAATCCGCTTGCAAGTGCCTGAAGAGCAGGTTTTTTTTCTCTGTAATCGGAATAAAAAGGCATTGCACCTGCTGCTGCGCCTGCAATTCCCGCAATGCCGAGAGTGATTAATTGCGTACGGGAGGGAGCGCACTCGCCTGCTTGTGAGGAGCCCATAATAATTATGAAAAGTGCGGCGGCGCAGAAAACAGCGTGAATAATAATGTATAAATCGGGCTTGAAAGAACCGATAACAGTTGAATCAAGAAAAACTTGTGCGTTTATTGAATAGTTACCGATTTCGTTAATTGCGGTTATCTGTGTTGACGGGTTGAGATGCAGATTGAGAAGCGTGGTTATAAGTAATGCCCAGAATGCTGCCGGAATGTTGTGGCGGAGCTTTTTGAATTTCCTCGGGTAAGTTATCATTACAACAAGAACTATTGTTCCGTATAAAACACCTCGCCAATTACCGTGGAAACCGAGCGAGCGGTATGATGAGAGCATTTCAATTACATTGTTGCCCGTTGCACCTATTCCGAAATAGTTGGTGGTCTGCATTATTGTAACGCATAACGCAAAGCCGAGCATTACGGCACCTGCAATGGGCGGATATAGTTTGATTTTAAGTTTTTCGGGCTTGAAGAAAGCGGCGATTAAAACAGCAACAAAGCACATGACAGCGCCAAGCTGTGCCGCAAAAACAGAGTAAGCCGCAGTGCTGCAAACTACTGCGAAGGCGGCATACGAGGGCTTGAAGCCGAAAAGAGCATAAAACAGAGCGCATACAATGGCGGTAGGCACAGCGCTCATGAGTCCGAGAGGGGAGCATACTCCAACGGCGAGAGACAGCGGCAAAGCAAAGGAAAAACCGAAAAAGGCATCCTTGAGCATGCTTGCTGTGTTGAAATCTGATTTTTTAAAAGCTGTCATAGAAACCTCGCAAAACTAAATACAAAAGTCACTTTGTATAGTTTACATTAATTTTACTCCGGATACAAGAGGAAACGGACGAAATATTTATATTTTTACTATGGAAAAAATGCTTATAATATGTTAAAATATTACGGTTATTAAAAACATGGAGAGACAGATGAAAAAGAAAAGAGCGAAAAAAATAGCTACGTGGATAATCGTTCCCTTTATGGCGACGATTTTTATTCTTGATATTATCACCGTTGAGCTTTGCAATTATTACTGCAAGCGTTATCCCGTAAGTACGCATGCAGTTGAAACGGCAGGTGACGGGGATGACCGCATACATTTTCTTAACACCGCCAATTCGGACGCTATTCTGATTGAAAGCAACGGCATGTTTGCGCTTGTTGATTCAGGCGAGGGGGACAGTAATCCCAGAAGAAAGCTTGAATACGAGGGATATGAGCAGGAGGTAGTGGATTACATCATTAAAACCGTCGGCAAGGGTGGTAAGGCTCAGCTTGAGTTTGTGCTGGGTACGCATTGCCATTATGACCATATCGGCGCATATCATGCCATAATTACCAACGAAAATATTGAAATAAAAAAAGCTTATTTCAAAGGCTATGATGAGCGTATAGGAAAGGATTATGAAACTGAAAGGTGGATGCTCGGTGAAATCTACGCTCAGATAGAGCAGGATATTCACGCAAGAGGTATTGAGCTTGCAGAAACGCTTCCCTCCGAGCCGTTTGAATTCGGAGATTTTACTTTGCAGTTTTACAATACGGAGAATAACGAAGCCCTTTACGGCAAAGGCGAAAATGCCGCAAGCGTAGGGGTGAAGATTACAAAAGGCGGTCTGTCGGCTTTTCTTGCTGCGGATATTACTGCTTCAACAGGGCTTGAGGATTTGCTTGCCGATAAAATCGGCGACGTTGATTTGCTCAAAATCGGTCATCACGGTTATTACGGCTCGTCGTCAATGTCCTTCCTCGATGTTCTCAAGCCTGAAATTGCGGTTGTCACCAATCAGCTTGGCAAGATTTATCCTAACGTCAAGTGGAATCTTACAATGAGCGCCAAGTGCCCGATTTATGCAACCTATGACAATAACGGGCTTATTGCGCTGTTTGGTGACAGCGGAGAAATATCACTTTTCGGCAATATTCATTGATTTACTAACAGTTTATTAATTTAATATCCAAGATGTTGACTTTGTAATATTTACATGATAACATTACATCTCGGTTAGAAAATGTAAAGTAGGATGAATTGAAATGGCAGAGAATTTAAACCTGACTTGCTATGAATATTTAAAAAAGTGTGTGGCGGATTTGGGCGATTATACAGCCGCCGTTACCTTTAAGCACAAAACGAGCATGAAAACCCTTATATCTGATGTTGACAGTATTGCCGATTACCTTACAGGTTGCGGTGTTGCGGCAGGCGATGTGGTAACCGTGTTTTTGCCTACCACCGTTCATTGCTTTGCTGCCTTTTACGCTATAAACAAAGTTGGCGCAATTGCAAACATAGTTCATCCGCTCTCCTCGCCCGAGCAGCTGCTTGAAACAGCTAAGCAGACCAAAGCTAAGGTCCTATTTATACTTGACTTGCTTGCGGAAAAATACGGCGATGTTATTGAGGAGCTTGCAATCCCCTGCGTTATTTGCTCAAACTCCGATTATGTGGGCAGTGCATTGCGTCCGTTCATCAGGATTTATGAGCGTAAAAACAGTAATACCAAGGTTTGTAAAGGTCAGTATTGTGTATCTTACCGTAAGGCTCTTGAAATGGGCAGGGGTGCCGGGAATTCTGACATGGCTCATGACGGCAGGAAGATTGCGGTTTATCTTCACGGCGGCGGCACAACCGGCAAAAGTAAAACAATTATGCTCAGCAGTAATGCAATAAACGCTATTGCAAGAAAGCTTGAGAATCTTGACAGACCCCACAAGCCCGGCTCGGAGTATTCGCTCGTGGTTCTTCCCATGTTCCACGCGTTCGGACTTGCCATTGCAATGCATTACAGCCTTACCCACGGCTTTACCTGCCTTCCCGTGCCTAAATTCAATGCGCAGGAATGCAATAAGCTTATTAAGGATTATCCTGTTTCCTTCATTGTGGGTGTTCCCGATATGTTCAGGAAGATGTTTGAAGAAGAGAATTTTGAGGGTAAACACCTCAAGAATCTTCGCTTGCTTTTCTGTGGCGGCGATTTTGTTGCGGAAAAATTCCTTGAGCAGTTCAATGACAAACTGGCTGAATACGGTTCGGAAGGCAAGCTTTTCAGGGGCTACGGTCTTACAGAGGCAAGCTCCGTGTGCTGTGTAAATACTTATGATGAATGCTGCCCCGAATCTATCGGAAAGCCGCTTGAGGGTATCAAAATTGAAATTTGGGATGATATGCGCCGTAAGGTACCTGCAAATGAAATCGGTGAGATTGTTGTTTCGGGCGACACTGTTATGGAAGGCTATTATAACGGCGATAAAACCGTGCTGAATGACGGTGTTTATACCGATGCTTCCGGCAGACGCTGGGTGCTGACGGGTGACCTCGGATATAAAGACAGCAAAGGCTTCATCTTCTTTACGGGAAGAAAGAAGCGTATGATTATCATTTCGGGCTACAACGTGTATCCCACCGATATTGAGAATACTGTTCTTGAGCTTGATTTTGTCAAGGAAGCCTGTGCCGTTCAAGGCTACCACAAAGGCAAGCCCCTTGCAAAGCTTTGCGTAACGGTTGTTGAGGGCACCGATAAGGATAAGGCGATATCCCAGATTAACTCTTACTGTAAGAAGAAGCTTTCAAAATTCTCGTGCCCAAAAAAAATTGAAATCATTGATGAAATGCCTCGTACCAAGATGGCGAAAATTGATTTCATGAAGCTGTGTGACAGTTTCCCCACGGGCGAAATTAAAGATAAACCTGAAAGGAAGTCAAACAAATGAGTAAGCAGACCAGAACTCCTGCTGCGGGAGATATCGTAGCAACAATGAAAACAACTATGGGAGATATCAAAATTCTCCTTTTCCCTGAAGCGGCACCCAAGGCGGTTGAGAATTTTACAACTCACGCAAAGAACGGCTACTATGACGGCATAGTTTTCCACAGAGTAATTGATTCGTTCATGATTCAGGGCGGTGACCCCTCAGCAACAGGCTGCGGCGGCGAAAGCATCTGGGGTGCCTCTTTTGAGGATGAATTCAGCCCCGGGGTTCACAACCTCAGAAGTGCTCTTCCAATGTCAAACGCAGGACCCGGCACAA
>JAZSIQ010000079.1:0-4273 GCA_045533875.1 Acutalibacteraceae bacterium
TTCAGTATCCTGTAAGAATTACAAACCCGAATCCGAAGTATGCGCAGATAATTCTAACGCAGTACGGCGCACCTGACGGCGAGCTCGGCGCCTCGCTCAGATATCTCAGTAAGCGTTTTACCATGCCGTATCCTGAGCTCAAGGGTTTGCTGACCGATATCGGTACGGAAGAACTCGGTCACCTTGAAATGATTGGCGCAATAGTTCATCAGCTTACAAGAAATCTTTCTGCTGACGAAGTAAAGAAATACAACCTCGAGGCATATTTTGTTGACCATACGGCAGGGGTTTATCCTGCATCGGCAGCCGGTGTGCCGTACACCGCCGCATCCATGCAGAGCAAGGGCGATGTTATAACCGATTTGATGGAAGACCTCGCTGCCGAACAGAAAGCAAGAACCACATACGACAACATTTTGCGTCTTGTTGATGACCCTGATGTTAAGGATGTAATCAGATTCTTAAGACAGCGTGAAATTGTTCATTTCCAGCGTTTCGGCGAAGGGCTGAGGCTCGTTACTGACCGACTTAATGAAAAGAACTTTTATGCTTTCAATCCGTCTTTTGACAAGCACTGCAATAAATAAACTTTGTCCGAAAAATATCAAACCGCTTCACGGGTGCATGCGCATCAATGAAGCGGTTTTTTTATTACGGTCTGTAATAAAGATAAACTACTCTGCCTATATCGTCGATTCTCCAGACATAAGCGATGATTTTTCTGTAGATATAATTAAGCTTTGACTTAAGAGTTTTGAAACTGAATCTGTATTCCCTTGGCTCAACCGTATCATAAAGTTGTGTAACGCATTTACATTCGCAATCAGTCTTGATTTGTGTTGCGGCAAGAATAAACAAATTCTTATTGCAAGGCAGTCTGATTGATTTTGCACCGTTTGTTTCTATCTCATATTTAAAGAAGAAAAGCTGATGCGCATAATCATCACCGTTTGCAGAGTGGGTATGAGTGCATTCCCAGCCTAAAACATCTGTCTTGATTTTTGCCGTACGCTTCATGCCGTATAAATCCCAGGCAAATGGTCTTTCCTCGATATCGCTGACTTCGATTTTAACGGGTTTGCCGTCAATATCGAATGTGTATTCTTTATCTCCGTCAAGGCTTGCGCAAAGAATAACAAGCTTATTGTATCCGCTGTCAAGCCCAATTGTCTGTCCGTCAGCAAGCAGAGAATCGTATTTTCCTTTGTTTATAGCAAAATTTATGCCACCGCTCGTGATAACATCAGGAATAAGTTCTGCAGGAATAGTATAATTTTTTCCGAAAATGCCGTTGCCTGAGCGTGACTGATTTGAAGAAAAAGCTTTAGTGTTAAGCGGAAGCTCAACGAACGAACAAGGAACAGTTTTTCCTTTTTTCTCCAAAGAAGCGAGCGTCAAAGCAAAACTCTTTACCTCATAAGGATTCATATCAAAAACAAGTGAACCGTCTTTCACCGTTGCATCACCGATATGCTCTTCAGAAGCATAAATTTCTCGGGCAGAAACAATTCCGTTGCCAAGTGTCAACCTTACATTCTTGTGAGTTTTATTGCTGCCTTCGTTTACTCTTACAACGATTTCATCTGTGTTTTCAGCTTTTTTGATCGCACGGATTATGATTGCATTATCTGAAATATCTGCAAAACTGTAACAAGCACCGAGAGAACCAGTATGTTTATCGGCTACAAAAGCAGCCAGAGGCGAATTGAATTCACGGGCTGCTGCCTGCACCCTTGTTATATCCGCACTTTTATGAGCACAGATTGCATAACCGTAGCGGTTAAGACCGAGATCCATCATACTCTGAGCATTGGCGGGTCGGGAATTATTGAGCGGAGTATGTATAACGGTCATTCTAACGGTGTTATCAGCAAATTTATCCCAGCCGTATTTACAGTCGCTGATAACAGAAACACCATAGTTTCCGTTTTTATCGGTTATATCAACCCATTTCTGTGCAGGAACTTCATAAATTTCAGGCTTTGCGTTGCCTCGTTTTATTGCACCCAGACCCAAATCAAAAGTTGCTTCTTCATTTGAGCAAGTAAAGCTGAAAACATTTTTGCAAAGCGTTCTCAGACTGTTCCAATCAAATTCACATTGCACTTCAACAATATCTGAGCCAGCCGACAGTGAAATGTTATTTGTAAAAACAGAATCATCGCATTGCTGAATAACCTGAATTGTGCATTTTGCGGGTCCTTCTTCGATTATTCTTGATTTAACAAACTGAGCAATTCTGTCGTGCTTTCTTATTGACTGCTCATATCCCATTTCCCACGCAGGATAGAACCATCCGCCTTTATAATTATCGAAAATGGCGAGAACAATGGGTGCTGAGAGCAATTCTTTTCCGATTTCTTTATCGTATATTGAGCCGATATCGCCGTTTTCATTGAGTGTTACTGTATATCGTTCATTTTCAAGAGTTTTTTCGCTAACTTTGAGTTGTGTTTTAACTGCAGAGGATTTTTCGTCTGCGATAACGTCAAAAACGCAGAACGAGTGCGGCGGTACGTCAGCAACAAAAGCAACGGTTGTTTTGCCATTGTCGGATTTGGAAATCTGAGAGGGAACTTCATTTCCGTTAAAATCACGAACACAGATACTCTTGAATTCGCCGTCAAGTGTTGCGGTAACACAGCTCTTTCTTTTATACTCCATGGGATTATTGACAACAACGGGTATACCCTTACAGAAAGAAGTATCAAGCATTGAAGCAACTGATGCAACACTCTTTTCGTATTCATGAGCCAACTGGTTGAGTGAAAGACCGTAGTCATTCCACGAGCGAAGGTATGCTCTCTGAACAGATGTGCCGGGCAAATCATCGTGGAACTGATGATTTATTATCCTTTTCCATGAAGTGTTCAATTCATTTCGAGGATATTTTGCAGTGCCGAGCCATTCTGCGGTTACGGCAGCTCTTTCCGCCATATCGGCAAGCTCTTCGCCCCGTTTGTTCCAGCGTTTGCTGATTGCTCTTGAGGTATAGCCTGCAGTGCCGTGGTCAGTCAGAAGCAGTTCATTATTCCATGAGGGCAGTTTATCACGGTCGGCTTCGGTCATTTCTGTCATTATCTGTTTAAATAGCTTATCAGACGGTGAAGAATGAACCTTTAAATCCGAGGTGTTGTTTTTCTTTATACCCTTGCAAACATTTCTTACAGATATCGGAAGAGGTCCGCCGCCTCTGTCACCTAAGCCGTGAAAAATCTCAGTAGCATTGATTCCGTAAGGCTCGTTTTCATTAAGCTTATCGGCAACCGCTTTGTTTTTACGAAGATTACCGAGGGTGGCAACATAGTTATGCATTTTAATGCTGGCAATAATGTATTTGCCGTCAGGTCCGTACCATTTGCCTATATCAAAAGGTTGACCATAGGTGCTTCCCCACGAGAGCTTCTGCGTTGTGAAACCGTAAAGATTCGAGTGCCTTGCTATTGAAGGCAAGGAGTATCCGAAACCAAAGCAATCGGGCAAAAATATATCGCGGCTTCTTACGCCGAACTTTTCTTCAAAATAATTGTTGCCCAAAAGAAAATTTCTGAAAAGAGCTTCGGGTGAAGGTACATTCACATCACCGTTTTCCCAACCTGCTCCGCAAGGGTACCAATTGCCATTTGCAACATATTCTTTGAGCTTTTCGAACTGTTCGGGGTAGTATTCCTCCATAAGCTCATATCTGTATGCACCTTCAAAGTTAAACACATATTCAGGGTGCTTTTTAAAAAGATGAAAATTCCAGTTGAGTGTTTGAGGAATATAGTTTTTAACCGTTCTTTCAAAGTCCCAGTTCCAAATGGTATCAAGGTGAGCTGTTGCAATAGTATGAATGTGTTTTTCCTTACCCATAATCATTTACGGCATAAAAACGCCTTTCCTTTCTCAATATTAAATTATTTTATCATAAAATAATTATAAATGCAAATCATTGTCTTGTATTTTTCTTATTTGTATGTTATTATCGAATCAATACATAATAAGGAGTTTGCGGCATGAAGAATAAAATTAAAGAAATCTTTTGCTGGTCATTTCCGAATGCTACAAAAGACATTGGCGATTATTCCAACAAAGAGCGCAACGTTTACCTCGCAGGTATGTTCGGTCAAAACGTTATCTATGCCATTATCGGTTCCATTCTTCAGGTTTTCTATACCGATATTCTTATTATCCCCACAATAGCTGTTAGTGCAATTATGGGCATTTCCAGAGTGTGGGATGGTATTAACGATATCATAATGGGCACCGTTGTTGATAAAACCCATACCCG
>JAZSIQ010000021.1:0-3147 GCA_045533875.1 Acutalibacteraceae bacterium
GGATCAACAACGAACATAGCAGCGGGCTGCTTCTTCATGCCTGTGATACCGCCCATGAACTTTTCGAGCTTTTCGATTTCAAGGTTGAGCTTAATAACTTCTTTCTTGGGGAGAAGGTTGAAGGTTCCGTCTGCTTCCATAGCTTTGAGCTGAGCAAGTCTCTTAACTCTGCGCTGAATGGTGTTGAAGTTGGTGAGCATACCGCCGAGCCAACGTGCGTTGACATAAGGCATACCGCAGCGAACTGCTTCCTCACGAACGGAATCCTGAGCCTGCTTCTTTGTGCCTACGAAGAGAACTTCGCCGCCTTCTGCAGCGATGTCACGGATGAAAAGGTAGGCTTCTTCAAGCTTTTTAACGGTCTTCTGAAGGTCAATGATATAAATACCATTGCGCTCAGTGAAAATATACTGAGCCATTTTGGGGTTCCATCTTCTGGTCTGGTGACCAAAGTGAACGCCTGCTTCGAGTAACTGCTTCATGGATACTACTGACATAATTTTTCCTCCTTAGTTTTACAGCGAATTTTCGCCGGCCACCGCAGAACCTGATAGCGCAACGGCGATGCCGCACTTGCGTCAAAAATAGCTCTGCGTGCGTTTTGCCGAGATATTATATCACAGGGTATCGGCTTTTGCAAGCCTTAATTTGTCAAAATACACCTGTAATTTATAAAAATATAGTGTAAATGTCACAAAAAATTATTCTCTGTGCCACTTAACGCCCTGAGCGGTATCTTCAAGGACTATTCCCATTGCCTTAAGCTCATCTCTGATTCGGTCAGCCTCAGCCCAGTTCTTTTCTTTTCTTGCATTTGTTCTCGCCTGAATCATGGCATCAATGTCCTCATCAAGCACCTCTGCCTTGCGGTTATAAACAAGACCGAGAACACCTGTAAGCTCATCAAAAACCTTTGCAGCATAATCAACAGTCTGTGCGCTTGCATTCTTACCCACAATTGCGCTGTTGATATCTCTCACCGCTTCGAATACAGCCGCAATTGCATCAGCGGTATTGAGATCATCATCCATGGCGGCAATAAACTGCTCTCTTCTTGCATCAAGCTGAGAAGCAAGAGCTGAATCAAGCTCACCGTCAACAGCGTTCTTAGCTTCAAAATCAATACTGTCACGGCAGGTGTAAAGCCTTGCAAGTGAAGCCTTGCACTGCTCAATAACTTCAATGCTGTAATTTACGGGGCTACGGTAATGAGAGGCAATCATAAGATATCTGATAGGCTCATAACCGTACTTTTCGGCAACATCTCTTACGGTAAAGAAGTTACCGAGCGATTTTGACATTTTAACATTATCAACATTGATGTAACCGTTATGCATCCAATAATTCGCAAAAGGCTTGCCCGTAAAGCACTCACTCTGCGCAATTTCATTCTCATGGTGAGGAAAAATAAGATCCTGACCTCCGCAGTGAATATCAATGCTTTCACCAAGATATCTGCATACCATTGCGGAGCACTCAATGTGCCATCCGGGTCTGCCCTTGCCCCAGGGAGAATCCCAGTAAGGCTCGCCGGGCTTTGCGCTCTTCCAGAGAGCAAAATCCATAGGAGCTTTTTTGATATCGCCTACCATGATTCTTGCGCCTGCCTCAAGCTCTTCAAGGGGCTGGTGCGAAAGCTTTCCGTAATCCTCAAATTTTTCGGGACTGAAATACACATCGCCGTCAACCTCATAGGCAAAGCCCTTCTCGATAAGCCCGCTTACGATTTCGATAATCTTATCAATATTCTCGGTTGCCTTGGGATGAATTGTTGCCTCACGGAAATTGAGTCCCTTTGCGTCCACCCAGAATTCCTCGATATATTTTTTTGAAACATCTTCAAAGGTGCTGCCCTCTTCGTTTGCACGCTTGATGATTTTATCGTCAATATCGGTAAAATTCTGAACAAAGGTAACCTTGAGACCTCTGTACTCGAGGTATCTTCTAAGAACATCAAAAACGCAGATGGGGCGCGCATTTCCTATGTGGATGTAATTATAAACGGTGGGACCGCAGGCATAAATCTTTGCCTCACCCTCTGTGATGGGAATGAATTCTTCCTTTTTTCTTGTAAGAGTGTTAAAAACCTTCATTTATTTTACCTCCGAATTATTAATCTTCTGCCTTAATTCCTCAATTTGTGCACCGAGGCGGGAAATCTCCTGAGCAACAGGGTCGGGAACATGAATCTGATCAAGATAATCGTAAACCCTGACACCGTCACGCTTTACAACCCTTGCGGGAACACCGGTAGCGGTACAGTTGGGCGGAATATCGTTAAGCACTACTGCGCCTGCTGCAACACGGCTGTTATCCCCTACCGTAAGCGGGCCGAGAACCTTGGCGCCTGCACCAATCATTACATTGTTGCCGATTGTGGGATGTCTTTTTCCGGTATCCTTACCCGTACCACCAAGAGTCACACCCTGGTATACAGTAACATCATCACCGATAACGGTTGTTTCGCCGATTACGACACCCGTTCCGTGGTCTATAAAAAACCTTTTGCCGATTTTGACGGCAGGATGAATCTCAACACCCGTTTTTCTGGATGCTCTTTGAGAAATCCAGCGGGCTATAAAATATAATTTGTGGTTATAAAACCAATATGCCCTTCTGTGCATTCTCACGGCACGCAAGCCGGGATAAAGAAAAAGCACTTCAAACGCCGAACGCGCCGCAGGGTCCCTTGACCTGACGCAAGCTATATCTTCCCTTAACTGTCTGAACAAAAATATCACCTCTCAAAAAAAACAAGCCTCCGTGTTCGCAAAGAACACGGAGGCGTAAAAACACGCGGTTCCACTCCGATTTATAACTCAAACCGTTGCCTGTAACGGGGCATACCGCACGGAGATACTGAAAATTCCCCCCGTGTGCTCACGGGCGCACTTCACATCCCGAAAATCAAGAAGCCTTTCAGCATAACGGCTCCCTCTCTGGTGACATCAATGATGCTACTCTTCCCGCTTGATTGCATTTACAATATTAGGACTATGCTATTATATTCAAATTAAAGGCACTTGTCAATCCTTTTTAACCTTAAAAATATCCTTGGCTTTCACGGTATAAATCACGCCCGAAAGCACAGTAAAGAACGCAGAAACACCTATAACCACATTTATTGATGCGCCTATTGAAAGAGTG
>JAZSIQ010000026.1:0-10434 GCA_045533875.1 Acutalibacteraceae bacterium
CCAGGGTATCGTTCAGGCAGCAGAGAAGCTTGAATCCCCCCTTATTCTTCAGGTTTCCAAGGGTGCAAGAAATTACGCTAACCACACTTACCTCGTAAAGCTTGTTGCGGCAGCTTTCGTGTCCTGCGGTCTCCCCATCGCTCTTCACCTTGACCACGGTGACAGCTTCGAGCTTTGCAAGAGCTGCATTGACGGCGGCTTTACCTCAGTTATGATTGACGGCTCCAGCAAGTCCTATGAAGATAATGTTGCTCTTACCAAGAAGGTAGTTGAGTACGCTCATGCACACGGCGTTGTTGTTGAAGGCGAGCTCGGTACTCTTGCAGGCGTAGAGGATGAAGTTTGCGTTTCTGCAGAGGATTCTTCCTACACTAAGCCCGAAGAGGTTTACGATTTCGTAACCCGTACAGGCGTTGACTCCCTTGCAATCGCAATCGGTACAAGCCACGGTGCTTTCAAATTCAAGCCCGGTCAGGATCCCAAGCTTCGTCACGATATTCTTGAAGAAGTTTCAAAGCAGCTTCCCGGCTTCCCCATCGTTCTTCACGGTTCATCCTCCGTTCCTCAGGAATTCGTTAAGCAGATCAATGCTAACGGCGGCAAGATGGATGATGCTATCGGTATCCCCGAAAGCGAGCTTCGTAAGGCTGCAGAGCAGGCTGTTTGCAAAATCAACATCGACTCTGACCTTCGTCTTGCAATGACCGCTGCTGTAAGAACTTACTTTGCAGAGAATCCCGGTCACTTTGATCCCAGACAGTACCTTACTCCTGCCCGTGCCGCTATCGAAGAGATGGTTGCTCATAAGATCAAGAATGTTCTTGGCTGTGACGGCAAGGCAAAGTTTGCTTATTAATTAATATTTATCGGTTTATGCGGGCCGTTGCGAAAGCTTCGGCTCGTGTTTTTTCGGGAGGATAAAATGCCAAGGCGTCTTGAGTTTACCGTTACAAGTGAATATGACGGCGAAAAAACCGTTTACTTTCTCAGGAAAGAATGCGGTCTTTCCGCACGCCTTGTGGCGTCACTCAAGTGTGTTGAAGGCGGCATTACCAAAAACGGCGAGCATGTGCGCACGATTGATCGGATAAAGACGGGTGATGTTATCGGGGTAACCATTCCTGATGACAAAAATCTCCCCGAGCCCCTTGCGGCGAAGATTGATATTATTTATGAGGATAACGATATTCTGTGCATAAACAAATCTCCGTTTATGGCGATGCATCCGAGCCATAACCATCAGGGTGATACCCTTGCAAACGCCGTTGCCGCATACCTTACAAATCAAGGCAAGGCAATAGCTTTCAGGGCTGTGGGCAGGCTTGATAAGGGCACCTCGGGTGTGGTGGTATGCGCTCTCAATAAATTTGCTGCCGCAAAGCTAAACGGAAAAATCAAAAAAGAATATCTCGCTCTCGTGCAGGGAGTGCTTGAGGGAGAGGGGAGCATAGATGTACCCATTTACCGTCCCGACCCGATGAAAACCCTGCGTGCGTGCTCTTATGAACTGGGCACGGAATCCGCTCTTACGCATTGGCGGGTTGAAAAAAGCTTTGAAGACGCAACGCTTGTAAAGGTAAAAATAGAAACAGGCAGAACGCATCAGATAAGGGTGCATTTTTCTTACATGGGGCATCCGCTTGCCGGGGACACCATGTACGGCGGTTTTTTGCCTGAGGCAGGGCATCAGCTTTTGCATTGCGCCGAATGCAGCTTTGTTCATCCCGTAACCGGTGAAATGATGAGTTTCAGGGCGTCGCTTCCCGAAACTTTTGAAAAAACATTAGAAAAAATGAAATAATATTCATTTCGTTATTTATAAAGGTTGACTTTGAAGCGTTTTAAATGGTATAATAATTGCATCTTTTTACAGGAGGATAAATAAATGAAAAAATATTTAAAGGTTCTCAGCATTGTTCTTGCACTTGCTCTTGCAATCTGCGGTCTTTGCGCCTGCAACGCAACCAAGGATGAAGGCGAAAAGCTTATCATGGCTACAAACGCAGCATTCCCTCCTTATGAGTATTATGAGGGCGAAACCATTGTTGGTATTGACGCTGAAGTAGGTGCTCTTATTGCTGAAAAGCTCGGCATGGAGCTTGAAATCGTTGATATGGACTTCAACGGCATTCTCGGTGCTATCCAGAGCGGCGTTGCAGATATCGGCCTTGCAGGTATGACCGTTACCGAAAAGAGACTTGAAAGTGTTAATTTCTCAATTAGCTATGCTAAGGGCGTTCAGGTTGTTATTGTTAAGGAAAACTCTGCAATCGCATCCCTTGATGATCTTGCAGGTAAGCTTATCGGTGTTCAGGAAGCAACCACAGGCGACATTTACGCTACCGATGAATTCGGCGAGGATATGATTAAGAGATATCAGAACGGTGCGGCAGCTGTTGAGGCTCTTCAGAGCGGCATTGTTGATGCTGTTATTATTGACAATCAGCCCGCAAAGGCCTTTGTTGCCGAGCAGCAGGGTCTTATAATCCTTGAAACAGCTTATGCTGACGAGGATTATGCAATTGCAGTTGGTAAGGATAACACAGAGCTTCTTGAAAAAATCAACACAGCTCTCGGTGAGCTCATTGCAGACGGCTCTGTTGAGAAAATCGTTAACAAGTATATCCCCGCATAAACAACACACAGCTTCAAGGGCAAGCCTTGGCTTGCCCTTTTGATTTTTTACAAACTTACGGAAGGTCGGTGAAGTGCCGTGAGAGATTTTTTAACCTCAAAAAAGACAGTGGTTGCATTAATCGTTGTTTTGTCGGCAGCTATTATCGTAAGCTTTACGCTGCCTGTGTTTGCTCAGGTGCAGGATACTGCAGAGAGTGTCGGCTTTATTGAAGCGGTCAAGGAAATCCCCGTTGCCGTCAAGGACGGTTTTGTTGACCTGAAAGACGACATTTATAGCGTGCTTATTGAGGATGATAATTACAAGCATATTACAAACGGCTTGGGAGTTACGCTTGAGATAACCTTTTTTGCATTGATTATAGGTCTTGTGCTGGGCTTTGCGGTGGCGATAGTCCGCTCAACCTATGATAAAACAGGTAAGCTTAAGCTTCTCAACGCCGTCTGCAAGCTTTACCTTACGGTTACAAGAGGTACTCCCGTTATTGTTCAGTTGCTTATAATTTATTATTTGTGGCTCGGCAAATTGGGTGTATCCGAAACCGCCACGGCAATCATTGCTTTCGGTCTCAACTCAGGTGCTTATGTTGCGGAAATTGTCCGCTCTGGAATTATGTCCATAAACAACGGCCAGTTTGAGGCAGGCAGAAGCCTCGGTCTTTCATATTTCAGAACGATGATTTATGTTATCCTGCCTCAGGCGTTCAAAAATGTTCTGCCTGCGCTTGCAAACGAATTCATCGTTCTTCTTAAGGAAACTTCAGTTGCAAGCTTCATTGCCGTTAAGGATATGATGAAGGGCGCAAATGCACTTGTAGGCTTTACATATAACATGAATATTCCCTACATCACCGTTGCGCTTATCTATCTTGTTCTTGTGCTTGCACTCCAGAAGCTTGTAAGTATCCTTGAAAGGAGGCTTCGTAACAGTGAACACTGAGAATAACGTTATTATCAAGGTTACGGGTCTTGAAAAAAGCTTTAAAAGCGTTGATGTGCTTAAGGGGATTGACACCGAAATAAAGCAGGGTGAGGTTGTTGTTGTTATCGGTCCTTCCGGTTCAGGTAAATCCACCTTCCTGCGTTGCCTCAATCTGCTTGAAATGCCCACGGGAGGCAGTGTCGAGTTTGACGGCGTAAATATAACCGATAAGCACGTTAACATAAATAAGCACAGAGAAAAAATGGGTATGGTTTTCCAGCAGTTCCACCTTTTTGACAACCTTACCATTCTCAAAAACATAACTCTTGCCCCTGTCAAGCTTAAGCGTATGAGCAAAAAGCAGGCAGAGGAAAAGGCTATGGAATTGCTCAGGAGAGTCGGACTGGAGGATAAAGCAAACGCTTACCCTGCTCAGCTTTCGGGCGGCCAGAAGCAGAGGGTTGCCATTGTGCGTGCGCTTGCGATGAATCCTAAAGTAATGCTCTTTGACGAGCCCACCTCCGCGCTTGACCCCGAAATGGTAGGCGAGGTGCTTGACGTAATGAAGGAGCTTGCAAGAGAGGGTATGACAATGGTTGTTGTCACTCATGAAATGGGCTTTGCAAGAGAAGTCGGCACAAGGGTAGTTTTCATTGATGAAGGTATCATCATGGAAGAAAACGAGCCTGAAGAATTCTTTGCAAATCCCAAATCTCCCAGACTCAAAGAGTTCCTTTCAAAGGTAATAGTATAATTAAGTCAGGACTCCGGCATTGTTGTCGGAGTTCCGCTTTTGCTTATTTGTCAATATTTTTTCAATAAAGTTCAATATCTTTATGCAATGGTAACATTGTCAAAAAAAATTAACTGTTATATAATACTAATAACTATAAAACCATTAGTGGGGGTATATTCCATGTCAAGAGTTTTCAATTTTTCAGCAGGTCCTTCCATGCTGCCCGAAAGCGTTCTTAACAGAGCTGCGGCAGAAATGCTTAACTATAAAGGCAGCGGTCAGTCCGTAATGGAGATGTCGCACCGTTCCAAAATTTACGAATCAATCATCAACGAGGCTCAGCAGCTTTTCCGTGCAGTTCTCGGAATTCCCGATAATTATAAGGTTCTTTTCCTTCAGGGCGGCGCATCAACCCAGTTTGCTGCAATTCCTCTTAACTTTATGAACGGCTCCAAGAAGGCTGACTATGTTCTCAGCGGTCAGTTCTCCACCAAGGCTTATAAAGAGGCTCTTAAATTCGGCGGCGATGTAGCAGTTGCAGGCTCCTCCAAGGATAAGAACTTCTCCTACATTCCCAAGCTCACCAGAGCTGATTTCCGCTCCGATGCAGACTATGCTTACATCTGTTTCAACAACACAATCTACGGCACAACCTTCAAGTATATTCCCGATACAGGCGATGTTCCTCTTATGGCGGACGTTTCCTCCTGCTTCCTTTCCGAGCCCATGGACGTTTCCAAGTTCGGTCTTATCTACGGCGGTGCTCAGAAGAACATCGGCCCCGCAGGTCTTACAGTTGTAATTGTTCGTGAGGATCTTCTCGGCAATTGCCCTGAGAATGTGCCCACCATGCTTGATTACAAGGTTATGGCTGATAACGATTCAATGTACAATACTCCTCCCTGCTGGTCAATCTATGTATGCAAGCTTGTTCTTGAGTGGATTCGTGACCTCGGCGGTCTTGAGGCAATGAAGCTTCACAACGAGAAGAAGGCATCCGTTCTTTATGATTACCTTGATACCAGCAAGATGTTTATTGCTCCCGTTGTAAAAGAGGACCGTTCCATGATGAACGTTACCTTCGTAACAGAGAGCGATGAGCTTAACAAGAAGTTCGTTGCAGATGCAACCGAAGCAGGCTTTGTAAACCTCAAGGGTCACCGTTCAGTCGGCGGCATGAGAGCTTCCATCTACAACGCAATGCCCATTGAAGGCGTTGAAAAGCTTGTTGATTTCATGGCAAAATTTGAAAAATCCAACTGATTAAAGGGAGTTCCGATTATGTATAACATTCTTACATTAAATAAAATTTCCAAGTTCGGTCTTGATAAACTCGATGCTGCAAAGTACACCTGCTCTGATGACTGCGCAGCTCCCGATGCTATCATGGTACGCTCCGCAAAGATGCACGATTTTGCCTTTGCTCCCGAAACAGTAGCTGTTGCACGCTGCGGTGCAGGCGTTAACAACATCCCCGTTGATGCTTGCGCAAAGGCAGGTATCGCTGTTTTTAACACCCCCGGCGCAAACGCAAACGCAGTTAAGGAGCTTGTAATTGCATCCCTTTTTATGGCTTCAAGAAAGATTGCCGATTCAATCGACTGGTGCAAGACTCTTTCAGGAAAGGGTGCTGAGGTTGGTGCTCTTGTAGAAAAGGGCAAAAGTGCATTCGCAGGTCCCGAAATTTACGGCAAAACTCTCGGCGTTGTAGGTCTCGGCGCTATCGGCGCTATGGTTGCAAACGCTGCAAAGGCTCTTGGTATGAGCATTGTCGGTTACGACCCCTTCCTTTCCGTTAAGGGCGCTCTTGCTCTTGACCCTGCCGTAAAGGTTGTTTCTGACCTTGACGAGCTTTTTGCTGTTTCCGATTATATCTCCCTTCACGTTCCGCTTAACGATTCCACAAGAGATACCGTAAGCGCTGATTCACTTGCCAAGATGAAGGACGGTGTAAGAATCCTTAACTTTGCAAGAGGCGAGCTTGTAAACGAGCAGGCAATCCTTGAGGCTCTTGAGAGCGGCAAGGCTGCAGCTTATGTTACCGATTTCCCCACCGATGCCCAGATTGGCGCAAAGGGTGTTACCGCAATTCCTCACCTCGGCGCATCCACTCCCGAAAGTGAAGATAACTGCGCTGTTATGGCGGCTGATGAGCTTGTTGATTATATTGAGAAGGGCGTAATCACAAATTCCGTTAACCTTCCCAACGTTGCTCTTCCCGCAGCTTTCAATACCAGAGTGTGCGTTATCTACAATGCTCAGGACGGTATGGCAGCTAAGATTTCGGCAGCATTTGAAGGCTCGGCAGTAACTTCTCTTGTAAGCGCAGAGAAGAAGGGAATCGGCTACACCGCAGTTGATGTTGACTGCGCTCCCGATACCGCAAAGCTTGAAGCTATTGACGGTGTAATCAGAGTAAGAGTTCTCTAATTTATAAACAAAAAACAAAAGATATCGGTTGCTTTTTACAGCCGATATCTTTTTTGTTTTACTTATTTGCTTCTATAACCTTTTCTGCAAGAATTTTAAGCTCATCCATAGTGGTGAGAGTGCCTATTTCATTCCTGTATTTTGCCGCGCCTCTTATATCGCGGATATACCAGGCGGCATGCTTGCGTGCTTCTCTCATGCCGATGTAATCGCCCTTGTATTCACAAAGCTTATCAATATGGCGGAGCATTACGGACATACGCTCTTCAATCGGAGGCTCGGGAAGAATCTCACCCGTGGCAAAATACGTATTAATCTGTGTGAAAACCCAGGGTCTGCCGAGTGCTCCTCTGCCTACCATTACAAGGTCGCAGCCTGTTTCTTTGAACATTTCCTCTGCGCTCAGGGGGTCGGTAACGTCTCCGTTGCCTATGACGGGAACCTTGACTGCCTGCTTCACTTCACGGATGATATCACGGTTTACGGGAGGGGCATACATCTGCTGCTTTGTGCGTCCGTGCACGGTGATTGCGGCGGCTCCCGCCTGCTCGCAGAGCTTTGCAAGCTCTACTGCGTTTATATGTTCATCGTCCCAGCCTGAACGCATTTTTACGGTAAGTGGCAAGGCGATGGCCTTTACACACTCACTTACAATCTCGGCTGCAAGCTCAGGAGTCTTCATAAGCGCACAACCGTTGCCATTATTGGAAATTTTGGGTGCGGGGCATCCCATATTTATGTCGATTATATCGCAAGTAAAGGTGGATGCCTTTACAGCCGCAGCTGCCATTGTCTGCGGATTGTCACCAAAAATCTGAATGGCGGCAGGGCGCTCTTTTTCGGAAATCTGCATGAGAGAATCGGATTTTTTATCATGCATGGTGGTGCCCTTGGAGCTTACCATTTCGCCCACAACGTAAGCGGCGCCGTATTCCACGCAAAGCTCACGGAAAGCCATATCCGCCACTCCTGCCATGGGCGCAAGTGCGGCAAGGCCGTTTATCTGAACATTACCGATTTTCATTTTCCGCCTCCACAATAAATTAACACTACTATGCTAACACGCAAAAAAAATAAATGCAATGAATTTTTAAAAAATTTAGTGAAATCTTTTAGTATATATGTTATAATTTCAATTTGAGGTGATTTTAAATGAAGATGCTCATTATTGACGGCAACAGCATACTCAACAGAGCGTTTTACGGAATAAAGCTTTTAACCACCAAAGACGGCCGTTTTACAAATGCGATATACGGCTTCATGAATATTCTCCTCAAGTTGAAAGAGGAGGTTACGCCCGATGCGGTTGCCATTGCGTTTGATGTAAAAGCCCCCACCTTCAGGCATGAAATGTATTCGGGCTACAAGGCAAACCGAAAGGGAATGCCGCCTGAGCTTGCTCAGCAATTGCCCGTGCTAAAAAAGCTTCTTGCGGCTTTGGGTTATCACCTCATAGAGCAGGCAGGCTGGGAGGCTGATGACCTGTTGGGTACTCTTGCCGGTGCATGCGGCGCAGATGATTTCTGCTTTGTTGCAACAGGAGACAGAGACTCCCTGCAGCTTGTAAGAGAATCCGTAAACGTTTTGCTTGCCTCTACAAAAATGGGCAGGGCGCAAAGCGTGCGTTACGATACAGCAAAAATAAAGGAAGAATATTTGGTTGAGCCCGAAAAGCTCATTGACATAAAAGCCCTTATGGGTGACACTTCGGACTGTATTCCCGGCGTTGCCGGAGTAGGTCAGAAAACCGCATCCGATTTAATCAGCCGTTTCGGCACTATCGAAGAGATTTACGAAAATCTTGAAAATCTTGAAATTAAGCAGGGTGTAAAGGACAAGCTTGCTGCCGATAAGGAAATGGCTTTCCTGAGTAAAACTCTCGGCACAATCCGTACCGATGCTCCTATTGAAACAGATTACGCAAGCTATATTCCCAAAAACGCCGATGTGTATGAGGTTACGAGAATTCTGTCTGACCTTGAAATGTTTAAAATGATAGAAAGGCTCTCTCTTGAGCCTGTTACAAGACCCGAAGCCAAGACTGAAGATGTAAAAAGGCAGAGCAGACTGTTTGATATTGATGACACTCAGCTCCTGCTCAATACCATGCGCAAGGCAGGTAAAGCATACTTTATTCTTGAAGACAACAGCTTTTATTTTGCACTTGAAAACGGCGTTGGCAGGGTTGCTCCGCTCAACTTCGGATATGAGTCATTCTGCGATGATTTTCTTTTTGATAAAGATGTTGCGAAATACACTTATAATTCAAAAGCGGTTTATGCTCTCGGATTTGAAAACGGTTACGAGGTAAACGGAATCTGCGGCGATGCAATGCTCAGCGCATATCTGCTTAACCCCTCTTCGGGCGACTATTCCGCCCACCGCATTATTCAGGAATATACTCAGGTGCAAAAGGGCGAGGATGAAAGCGAGGATGCGGCATTTACGGCATCCTGCCTGCCTCTGCTTTTTGAGCAGCTTGAAAAGCTGGTGGATGAAAATTCGCAAAGACGTCTGCTTGAGGAAATCGAGCTTCCTCTTGCAAGGGTGCTCGCATCAATGGAACACATAGGCTTTGAGGTTGACAGGGGCGGAATTTCTCAGTTCGGCGTAATGCTTGAAAAGCGAATTTCAGAGCTTACCGCGAGCATTTATGAGCAGGTGGGCTGCGAATTCAACATTAATTCTCCCAAGCAGTTGGGAGAGGCGCTGTTTGAAAAAATGGGTCTGCCCGCTAAGAAAAAGACCAAGAGCGGATATTCCACGGATGCAAAGGTGCTTGAAGCGCTTGCCGACGAACACCCCGTGGTAGCTCAGATTCTTGAATACAGAAGCTATTCGAAGCTCAAGTCCACTTACTGTGACGGCCTGCTCAAAGCGATTGGAGACGACGGCAGAATCCGTTCCACCCTTAATCAGGTGGAAACAAGAACGGGCAGAATCTCCTCTGCGGAGCCCAATTTGCAGAATATTCCCGTGCGCTCTGAGCTTGGAAGGCAGATGAGAAAATTCTTCAGGGCAGGCGAGGGCAACGTGCTTGTTGATGCCGACTATTCGCAGATTGAGCTGCGTGTGCTCGCTCACATTGCCAATGATGAAACGATGCTTGAAGCGTTTAACAACAATGAAGATATACACACTATAACGGCTTCACAGGTGTTCAATATGCCTGTGCAGATGGTAACCCCGCTTATGCGAAGCAGGGCGAAGGCGGTTAATTTCGGCATAGTTTACGGAATAGGCGCTTTTTCGCTCGCCAAAGATATAGGAGTAACAAGAGCGGAAGCGGACAGCTACATCAAAGGCTACCTTGCTCATTATCACGGCGTTGCGGATTACATGAGCAGCATTGTTGATAAAGCCAAGGAGCAGGGTTATGTTGAAACCGTGTTTGCGAGGAGAAGATATCTTCCTGAGCTTTCCTCCTCAAACGGAATGCTCAGAGCCTTCGGCGAAAGAGTTGCGCTCAATATGCCCATTCAGGGTACGGCGGCGGATATAATCAAGATTGCAATGATTAAGGTTTATAACAGACTAAAGCAGGAAAAGCTTGATGCAAAGCTTATTCTGCAGGTTCACGATGAGCTTATAATTGAGGCGGGCAAGGATGATGCAGAATATGCAAAGAAAATTCTTGTTGAAGAAATGATGAATGCGGCAAATATAGGTGTAAATCTTGAGGTGGATGCAAATATCGGGGATAACTGGGATA
>JAZSIQ010000180.1:0-4334 GCA_045533875.1 Acutalibacteraceae bacterium
GCACTTCTTTTTCTCTTTGAGAAAGAGTATCTACTGCACCCCAGCTTTTCATAATGTTTTCAATCTGTTCGCCGGTGAAAGCTTTGATTGTTTCAACCGTTTCTGTGTGCTGTTCGGTTACTGTAACAGCTTCTTTGGGCGGGTCGGTTATTCCGTAATCCTGCAATATTGAATAGAGGAAAAGAATCATTCCTTCGGTTACGATATATGAAATCGAAAGGAACTCAAAGCTTGAATGAATCATGTTTTCAACAAGCCATATTGCAATGTTTCCAATTACGACAAAGGCAAGAAATACGGTGTGCTTGCTTGAAACAACGGTTTTCTTGACTGCTGTATGAATAATTACAGCGACCATTGCAACGAAATACGCAAAAAGGAAAACTTTATAAACCGGGTGAAGCGGACCGTATTCTTTGATCAGCACGGGATAGCCGTTAACGAATCCAAGTGACCCATCCTTATAATATATCGGCAGAAAGCCTCCGCTTGCGGCAATCAAAAACACAACCGTGTTCAGGGCAACAAGAACTTTAGGAAGCCATTTCGGATAAGTAAATCTCGACAAATTCATTATCATCATCAGAAGAGAAAACGGAAGGAATACACTTCCGAGATATGCCAATCTGTTTGCCCACAGTGCCATATTCAGCGTATCGGAAAGGGATAACAGGAAATAGCCGATGTCACAAACAGCAACCGAGCCGAACAGAAGCCCGAGCCATTTGTCGTGCTTGCGGTCAACAAAGTAATACACGCCTGTCATAACCAGCGAAACAGCCATTGCTATGCCGTAAACGGTTGACATATTATCCCTCCCTATAACTTATTGTTAAAATCTTACCATAATTAATTGTAACTGTCAAACAGTAATTTGTTTGTGCAACAGCAACAAATCAATATACTGTTTTTTGACACGGTAGCCCTAAAGGTAGCCTTTTTTCGGTAAAAGTAGCCTTTGGGGCTACTTATTTTTAAAAAAATCTGCAATTAAAATGAAATTACAAATAAAAGCAAGGGAGGTTTTCTATGCTTAAAGCGGTTACGAAAAGGTTTGCTGATAAGTCAACAATAAAGCAGTTTGAGTTTGAGTTTTATTGCGATTGCTGCGGTAAACCGATAAAAACAGAGGTTCACGAATTTGTTTCAGGTTTCAAAGATAAAAAGTTTCTAAGTAGTGACGAACGGGAAGCAAGGGCAATTATTTACGCCAATGACCACAGCAAGGCTTATGAACGTGCAAACAACGAAGTCCGCCTTGAACTCAACAGGTGTGAAATATGCGGCAATATGGTCTGTGAGGATTGCACGGTTTACGGCGAAAACCTCAACGGTGGCGTATGTTGTATAAAATGTACTGAGAATGGTGTAAACTGACATGAAGAATTTAAAGAAACTTACGATTTTACATTCAAATGATTTGCACGGAGATTTTCTCGCTGAAGAAATTGACAGCAACCTTGTCGGCGGCGTTTCGATGCTTTCAGGTTATGTGGATAAGGTAAGAAACGAAGAGAAAAATACAATTTACTGTATCGCAGGCGATATGTTCAGAGGCTCCGTTATCGACTCGGAATATAAGGGTATTTCAACAATTGAGATTATGAATATGATTTCGCCAGATGTTGTTACACTTGGTAACCACGAAACTGATTACGGTATTGCCCACCTTCTCTTCATTGAAAAGTGCGCAAAGTTCCCGATTATCAACGCAAACTTACATATCAAAACAAACGGCGCAAGACTTTTCAAGCCGCATCATATAGTTGAAATCGACGGTATGAAGGTGCTGTTTATCGGTCTTCTTACTGAAGAGGTTCTTTCACAGACAAAGAACGACGGAATTATCGGCACTTTTGTTGACGTCAATGAGGCTGCTGCTGAGGTCGGTAAAATATGCAACTCATATAATGCAACAGATATTGATTTTACTGTTCTTCTTACACACATCGGCTTTGAAGAAGATAAGAAGCTTGCCGCTATGCTTGACCCTGCATGGGGTGTTGATATTATTGTCGGCGGACACTCTCATACCTTTATTGATGAGCCTGCTGTTGTAAACAATATTGTTATTGTTCAGGCAGGTACAGGCACCGACCAGATAGGCCGATTTGATATTATGGTAGATACAGACAACAACTGTATTGACAGTTACACATGGAAGAGTGTTCCGATAAATGCCGAGCATTGTCCAAAAGACGAAGACCTTGAAAATATTCTTAAACATTATAAAGAAAAGACTGACGAAAAGTATGGCAGGCTTGTAACAAGATTTAAGAAGAAACTGACGCATCCTGAAAGAACTCAGGAAACTGCTCTTGGCGGCTTGTTCTCGGATATTATGCGTGAGAGTCTTGGTCTTGATATTATGCTTCTCGGCTCGGGCAGTGTAAGAAGTACACAGTTAGGTCCGATTGTTCTTTTCTCCGACCTTTGTGAATGCTTCCCGTATGATGATGCGGCTTATATGGTTAAGGTTACAGGTGCACAGTTCAAGCATATGATTGAGTATATGATTCGTGATGAAGTGTGGGAAGGTGCTCACTGCGAATTCTATCAGCTTTCAACCGGACTTCGTGTTGAGTACGACAGAGCAACTCATACATTTACTCGCTTTGATTTCAACGGCGAGCCGATTGATGACAACAAGCTTTATAAAATCGGACTTCAGCAGTTCCATTACAACAACCTTGACGATTTCTTCAATATTCCCTTTGATGAAATTAAAGCCAACGGTGCTCCGGTTATGATTTCAACATCCTGCCGTGGCATATTTGATGAATACCTTTCAACTCATCAGAATCTTGACCGTGATATTACAGGCAGACTTGTTATCAACTGATTCAGGGCGGTAGTTCTATGAAAAAAAGACCGCAGGTTAACGGCGGATTTTTTGCAGCACTCGGAATAAACCTGATTTTCGACCTTGAATGGACAATTCCTGCTTGGATATTGCTGGTGCTTCACTTTATTTTTGATATATCAATTCTGTGGTTTATTGGAGCAATAGTCCTGTGGGTTGTCGGTGTGGGTGTTAAGACAGCTGTTTTTTCGTGGCTCATAAGAGAGGGTAATCGTCCCGATCCGCCAAAAGAAAACAAAAATCCCTATTCATCATCAGGATATAAACCGAATAAATAAGGAGGTAATGCTTGTGAAAAAATTTACAGCCGTTTTACTTGCTTTGGCTATACTGCTTTCCTTTGCGGCTTGCGGCGGCAAGGATAACGGCGGAATAACAACTGAAGCCCCTTTGCAGACCGAAGAAGCGAACACCAAAGATAAAAACAAAGAAGATGACGGCGGTGATTTGCTGATAACTCTTTATAACGACTGCGATTCGTTGGATTATCAGGAGCTTACAGGTAAAATAGAGCACATTTCTACTGGTTATGAACCCAGATATGCGTCAGAATATTTCAGATTTGTTTCACCCAAAAACGGTGTTACTGTCAGAGTTGAAGCGATTATGTGGTCGCCGATTGTTGACGATTTTGAGGTAAGCGGTACGTTTTTGGAAATCAAAACCGAAAAAGACAAGATTTACGAGTTTGAATGCTACGTAACCGAAACAATCCCCGATTACAGAATTGTTGCCGAATACGGTGAAATGAAAGCCACATATTATCTGGCTACGGACGGTTACGAGGTTGTAACAAAGCTTCTTATGGTTGATGAAGGCTTCACACCCGAAGAAATAACCGAAGATTCAGTCTTCTATAATCTCTGTGTTGCCCGTGCCGTATCTGATGTTTTTTATAATGACAGGCTTATTAAATATGAGCATCCAGTTGTGTGGGATACCGTTGCTTATGCGGTGACGCTCACCGAATTTAAGATGAACGGTACAGAAGACTACAGGAATATGCTTGGTCTTACCGAGTGGGAGGCTGACGCTTATTTCAAAGCCCTTTATCCCACACTTAACGAAAGTGATATCGCTCTTCCCGAAAATGAATCCGTTGTTGCGGCTCATTTCAGCACAGGCAAAAAATATCTTATTCAGCCACACTCTTTTGAACGCTTCAGCACTAATGAATTCTACGGCGTTGAAGATAACGGCGACGGAACGTATTCCGTCAAAATCCGTGTTGACGATTACAGATTTGAAGGCTACGAAGAGTACGGTCGTGCAGTAATCGTTAAACCCGATGCAAATAATCCGTTCGGCTATGTAATCACTGATGTTGTTGATTGCGAATTACCGAAAGGATAAGAATAAAAATCTATTAAACTGATTTCTTGAAAGGAGAAATTTTATATGGGACTTATTAAAGCATGTATAGGAGCACTCGGTGGTGTTCTTGCTGACCAGTGGAAGGAATTTTTCTACT
>JAZSIQ010000042.1:0-6534 GCA_045533875.1 Acutalibacteraceae bacterium
CCACTTCTTGTAGGTGCCCGCTACGGGGTGCTGACACCTGGTGGGGTTGGTGGAGTTACCGGTGATGGAAACGCCTACGTTTTCAAGCTGCATGATTGCAACGCCTTCGGGAACGTTATCTGCACCGTAGCACTTAACCTCTGCTCTGGGGCCGTCTGAATAGGGAGTTTCTTCAACTACCTTTACGGTTTCTGAATAGGGATCAAACTCAGTCTTGCAGTAGGTGAAGCCGTTGATTCTGGAGATGATCATAGCGGCGTCCTTGCCAAGGCCGTTAAGGATAACTCTGAGGGGCTTAACTCTTACCTTGTTAGCGTTGAAAGCGATTTTGATTGCGCCTTCAGCTGCTGCAAAGGATTCGTGACCTGCGAGGAAGCAGAAGCACTCGGTTTCCTCAGAGAGGAGTCTCTTACCAAGGTTGCCGGGGCCGAGACCAACCTTGCGGTTGTCAGCAACGGAGCCGGGGATGCAGAAGGACTGCAGACCGATGCCGATAGCGGCTGCTGCGTCTGCTGCCTTTGTGCAATTAGTCTTTACTGCGATAGCGCAGCCAACAGTATATGCCCAAACGGCGTTCTCAAAGCAGATAGGCTGAGTTTCTCTGACAATTTTGTCACAGTCAATGCCCTTTGCAAGAGTAATTTCTTTACATTCCTCTATTGAGGAGATACCGTATTCGGCAAGAACAGCGTTGATTTTGTCAACACGTCTTTCATAGCTTTCAAACAATGCCATTTTCAATTACCTCCTTAATTACTCTTTTCTGGGGTCAATGTACTTTGCGGCATCTGCAAATCTGCCGTAGGTGCCCATTGCCTTATTGTAAGCGGTGTTGGGGTCATCGCCCTTCTTAATGAAGTCAGTCATCTTGCCGAGTGATACGAACTCATAGCCGATAACCTGATCGTTTTCATCAAGAGCAAGTCTGGTTACATAACCTTCTGCCATTTCAAGATAGCGAACACCCTTAACCTTGGTGCCGTACATTGTGCCGACCTGTGAACGAAGGCCCTTGCCGAGGTCCTCAAGACCTGCGCCGACTGAAAGGCCGTCATCAGAGAATGCGGACTGGGAACGGCCGTAAACTATCTGGAGGAAGAGCTCACGCATTGCGGTGTTGATAGCATCGCATACAAGGTCGGTATTAAGAGCCTCAAGGATAGTCTTGCCGGGAAGAATTTCCGCTGCCATTGCTGCGGAGTGAGTCATACCGGAGCAGCCGATTGTTTCAACAAGAGCTTCTTCGATAATTCCGTCCTTAACATTGAGGGAGAGCTTGCAGGCGCCCTGCTGAGGTGCGCACCAGCCCACGCCGTGAGTGAAGCCGGAAATATCCTTAATTTCATAAGCCTTTACCCATTTGCCTTCTTCGGGAATGGGGGCGGGACCGTGTTTGGGTCCTTTTGCTACGGTGCACATATTCTGCACTTCGCTGGTATAATTTATCATTGTCCTTCTACTCCTTTCAGGTAGTTAATTGACTGCTATATTATATAGCAACTTCTCACATAATTTCAACTGTGATTTTTCACAACAAATCATGTTCTCACAAAAAATATTATAACCAATTCTTCTTATGCATAATCAATGCGCCTGCAACTGCAGCAGCAATTGTTACGAACATAAGTGTTCCAACGCCCATACCGGGAGAGAAAATAAGAACGATAACACCTACGATAATGGGCAGGGGAACAAGCTTCCAATGCTTTGCAAAGTAGCTTGCGGCAAGAGCGCCGAAAAGAGCGGGAAGCACCTGCTCAAATGCGGGTCTGAATGCCGAGCTTTCGGCGGTAATGTAAGGAAGCACGGGGGAGAATGCAAGCACACCTACTGCGATGATTACGGTAGTTGTGATAGCGGAAACGCCGATAGCGATGGTTGAAATAACCTCACCCTCCTCGGTGTTTGCGCGTACCTTTGCGTTTTCCATTGCGTTAAGGCCGCAGGGAAGCTTGAGGTTTGTGATGTTGCCGGTAACGAAGCTGAGGTATGTTCCGCCTGCACCGAGCATGGGCACATAAGTAACAACCTCGATTACGGCAGTTACCCAATAAAGAAGCATAAGCTTGCTGAGAACACTTGCAAGAGTTTTAAGCTCAGGCCATACGCCAAGGTTGGCCGAAATAATTACAGGCACACAAAGGAGCATAAGAAGCGCACCTATATTCCAGATAATACCCCATCTGTGAACTTTATCAAAATAATTCTTCTGCATAATTCTTTCCCTCCTTATCTCCACATAAAGCTTGTGATTTCAGCAGGAAGAACAGCCTCAAACAGCATAGCTGCGCCCATACCTACAAACATACTCAGCGGCATGGTGAAGGGCTGAAGCTTATCGAGCTTGAATTTCTTGCAAATGCTTTCAAGAATAACCATTGCGATTACCGCAACTATAAGAACGCTGATTGACATAAAGCCTGCGTTGTTGCCGTCAGCCGAAGTGCCTGCGATTGCACGGGCAATGAATGCTGAAATGATACCGATAAATGCCGCTGCCGAAAGAGCATCGCCAAGCTTTTTGGCATTGTCGTTTTTATTAACAGCTTTGCCGATTTTATTCTGGAGCTTTTTGCAGACGAAGGGCAGGAAAAGCAGAGGAGCAATACTGCCGATAGTCATGGCCCAAGTGACGGTGGAGAACTGCTGAGGGTCAGTAATGGCACTGCTGAGAGTGCCGCCCATTGCCTCAACTGCGCTCTGAGCTGCCGTTGTTTCATAAGCAAGGTTGCCTATAACGGTAAGCCTTATCCAGGGAAGAATGGTGCCGAGAGCGTTGGCAAGAACAATTACGGTTGCAAGAATGGAAATTGCGGGAGCAACAGTAAAAAGAATACTTGAAACAACCGTATTTTTGAGTGTTTCCTTCTCAATGCCGAGTTCTTTTGCGTGCTTCCACGACTTGATGATGAAGAACAGCGACTGAGCAGTTACGAATGCAACAATTCCAAGAGCGATTGCAAGCATAACCGGACTTGTTTTGAAATCTGAAAAATCCAAAAGTTACCCTTCCTTTCGTGTGCAAAAATTTAAGCACATAGTGTATTAATAATACCATATATTTTCACTCTTGGCAATATTTAATTGCATAAGTTTAAATAATATGTAAATTTTAAACGAACACAAGTCAATAAAGTTGAAAAACACCTAATACTGCAGTATAATCAAAACATAAAATAATAAGGGGGATTCAGCATGAAAAACTGTCCTAACTGTTCATCCAATCTTGCCGATAATGCCGTTTTCTGCTCGCGATGCGGTGCTCCGTTTGCGCAGGGTCCTGTTGATCCGGAATATATTCCGTCAGCACCCTATGACCATACTGTTGAGTTTGACCCTGCCGATATTTCGGATAACAAAATCTTTGCCATGCTCTCATACCTGAGCATTCTTGTTGTTATTCCTCTGTTTGCCGTAAAGGGCTCACCTTACACGGATTTCCATGTAAGGCAGGGTCTCAAGCTGCTCATTCTTGAAGCCGCAGCGGCAATGTTGGCCGTTTTGCTCAGCTGGACCGTTGTTTTCGGCATTGTGGCAGTGGTGGCAGAGGTTATAATTGCCGTGCTCAGCCTCATGGGTCTTTTCAGCGTAGGCAACAATCAGGCTAAAGATTTGCCGATTATAAGAAGCATGAAGTTTTTCAACTGATTTAACTCGGAGCCGTTGTGTTTTGACGGCTCCGTTTTTTTCTTTTTTATCTTGCCATAAGCTGAATTTAATGTTATAATGTGGCGAAAGGCGGTTATTTTATGGCTCTGTTCGATTTTGTGGAAAATGAGGCCTTGCGTTCTCAGCTTGTTTTTATGGTTGAGTGTGACAAAGTGAAGAATATTTTCCGCCGCACGCTGCTTACTGACGGCTCAAGAAGAGAAAACGATGCTGAGCATTCCTGGCATCTTGCCCTTTGCGCAATGCTTTTTGAGGAATATGCGGCAGAAAAAATCAATATGCTTAAAGTGCTTAAGATGGTTACGGTGCATGACCTTATAGAAATCTACGCAGGCGACACCTTCGCCTACGATACCGAAGCAATAGCTTCAAAGGCTCAGCGTGAGCACGAAGCGGCCGAAAAGCTCTTCGGCATGCTCGAGCCTGAGCAGTGCGAGGAATTCAAGGCTCTGTGGCTCGAATTTGAGGAAAGCGAAACTCCTGAGGCTCTTTATGCTGCGGCAATGGACAGAATTCAACCGCTTATCCATAATTATATGACTGACGGTGCAACGTGGAAGGGCGGAGTCACCTCTGATAAGGTGTATGAACGCAACGCTCCCGTTAAATCGGCAGCTCCCGAGCTTTGGCAGGTAGTTGAAGGCATTATAGAAGGCTCGGTCAAAAAGGGTATTCTTAAAAGATAAAATATAAAGAAAGGATGATACCACCATGAATCTTATCCCCATGGCAGTCAATTTTGACGGATTCCTGAACTTTGATATCAAGTTTTTTGAGTGGGTTCAAGGTCTTCAGGCAGGTTCGTTAGGCTCATTCCTCACCCCGTTTTTCAAGTTTTACACCACTCTCGGCGATGAAGGAATAGTCTGGATTATTCTCGCTCTCATTCTTCTTGTTTTTAAAAAGACAAGAAAGACAGGCATCGCAATGGGCATCGCTCTCGTTGTTATGCTCGTTCTCAACAACCTTGTTCTCAAGGAGCTTGTTTTCGACCGTCCCCGTCCCTTTATGCTCGAATCCCTCGGTTCGCAGTATGACTGGTGGACAGCAAGGTACGTATACCCCAACATTGTTGAGGCACCCTCAAGCCCCTCCTTCCCCTCCGGTCACACCTCCTCCGCCTTCGCTTGCGCATTTGCGGTGCTCTTTGCATGGCGCAAGAAGGGCTTCAGCATCTTAATGCTTATCCTTGCCGCTCTCATGGGCTTCTCAAGGCTTTACATTGAGGTTCATTACTGCACAGACGTTCTTGCAGGCGCACTTGTAGGTCTTATCTACGGTCTTATCGGCGCAGCAGTCGCAAGCGTTGTTTACCCCAAGATTGAAAAGCTTATTGAATCCAGAAAAGCTAAAAAATCCTGAGCTTTTTAAACTAAAAATCAAATAACCGCAGCCGGCACGGCAATAATAAACCGTGTCGGCTGTTTTTCTTTTCCCTCTTAGTATAAATTGCTTGACCGCTTGCCGTTATGCGTGATATACTGTAAAATGTAAAAAAATGGGCGCTTAAGTGCCCCTGCTTCTTCCAGGAGGTAAAAATTTATGAAAATGTCATTCCGCTGGTACGGTGAATCCGACCCCGTAACTCTCGAAAATATCCGCCAGATTCCCAATATGCACAGCATAGTAAGCGCTGTTTACGACGTTAAGCCCGGCGAAGTATGGCCTGAGGAAAGCCTTGCAAAAATGAAGGCTCAGTGCGAGGAAAACGGGCTTGTTTTCGATGTTGTTGAATCAATCCCCGTGCACGAGGATATCAAGCTCGGCAGAGGCGAGGTTGATAAGCTTATTGAGGTTTACTGTGAAAATATCCGCCGCTGCGCAAAATACGGTGTAAAATGCGTAACATATAATTTCATGCCGGTTTTTGACTGGACCCGCACTCAGCTTGATAAAGCAGCACCTGACGGCTCAACAAGCCTTGTTATGTATTGGGAACAGATGAAGGGTCTTGACCCACTTAAGGATGACATTCACCTCCCCGGCTGGGATTCAAGCTATACTCAGGAGCAGGTAAGGGAGCTTATTTCCGCTTACGGCGAAATCGGCGAAGAAGGTCTGTGGGCAAATCTTGAGCGCTTCCTCAAGAAGGTTATCCCCGTTGCAGAGGAATGTGATGTACGCATGGCTATTCACCCCGATGACCCGCCCTATCCCATTTTCGGTCTGCCCAGAATTATAACCTGCGAGGAAAATCTTGACAGAATGCTCGCTATTGTTGATTCCCCCGCAAACAGTCTTTGCCTTTGCACAGGCTCACTCGGTTGCGCTTTAACCAACGATGTTGTTGCAATGGTACGCAAATACAGCGCTATGGACAGAATCGCTTTTATGCACATGAGAAATATCCTTGTGCTTGAGGACGGCAGCTTTGAGGAGCAGGGTCACCTCTCCGCCTGCGGAAGCCTTGATATGTATGAAATAACAAAAGCTCTTGCCGAAACAGGCTTTGACGGTTATGTACGCCCCGACCACGGCAGAATGATATGGGGCGAAACAGGCAAGCCCGGCTACGGTCTTTATGACCGTGCCCTCGGCGCAACCTACCTTAACGGACTTTTTGAAGCTTGCGAAAAAGCCTGCAAAAACTGATTGGAGGTAAATTGAAATGAATGCTGTTTCAGAAAAAATAATGTCAATCGGCGTTGTGCCCGTAATAAAGCTCAACAATCCCGAAAAAGATGCCGTAAACCTTGCAAGGGCGCTTTGCGAAGGCGGTGTGCCCGTGGCGGAGGTCACCTTCCGTGCCGCAGGCGCTGACAAGGCAATAAAGCTCATGCGTGAAAATGTGCCTGATATGCTCGTAGGCGCAGGCACCGTGCTCACCACAGAGCAGGCAGATGCCGCGATTGCTGCGGGTGCAAA